>NZ_CP012559.1:2170426-2480487 GCF_000831645.3 Companilactobacillus heilongjiangensis | reverse complement strand
TCCAATATTGTCACTAAAGAGTACAAGATTTGTATTTACTATTGTCTAATAAGATATATCTCTAATAATATTTTATTATATTAAAACCAATAGGATAGCCCACTATATCTTAATTAAGGAGTTAAATGAATCTCATTCAAGGAACATATTAAGATAAAAAAGTAGAAGAATACTAAAGACAGCTGCTTGCTTAAACACTGAAAAGCGATTATCTAAAAAGTAAAATGATTCAAAAAAGAGAATAAAAAAAGTTTTAGTTGACAAAATACGACACTAAATATATAATGCAATTAAGATAGGAGTGGTGAAATGGACACTAGTAATTTTAAAGTATATAGCCTATCAAATGGGCTACCAACAATGACAGTTGCTAAGTCAGGAATATCATTTAGCCGAACAGCAGTGATTAGATTAAATAAACCAAAGTATGCTGAACTACTCATGGATGTTGAAAAAAAGGCAATTTTAATAAAGCCCTCTGAAGAAAGCAATCCGGATGCTGCGCCCTTTTATAAGGAAGATCGTAAGCTTGTAATGGCACGATGGAATTATAAAGATCTTATTCAAAGGTTTGAAGAAATGATGAGTTGGAATACTGATGAACATACATACAAGATTGAAGGCAAGTATTTCATGGAAGATAATGAACTACTCTTTAATTTAAATGAGGCCCAGACTATCAAATAAAAAAAGCCCGATAAGTGGCAGCTTATCGGACTTATGGCAAATGCCCTGAATGGGAATTCACGTAACCTTTAGTAATTATAACAAATTTTTGCTGAAAATGAACCCCCATTTGTTTAGGTTATTTGCTGTATCTAAATAAATGGGGGTGTTTTTTTTGGTATTAAAAACTTAATAATTTCTTCGAGATATATAGGACCAAAACTTATTCTATATCAAGGAGAAAACATATGAAAAATTTAATTGAAGACAACTTAAATAAAGAACAATTGACTGAAGCTGCAAGCATTAAATCAGTTTTGCGATTGATTAGTGAAGGAACAGTTCAAAATAACTTTACAGAAAAAGAGAAGCAAAAAGATTTTCAGAATAAAGTTCAAGATAATGTACCGTTAGATGGAATTAATGATAAATTATCTATAATTGGATCTAAAGAAGTATTAGATTCTTTTAATAAAATTAAGTTACACAAATATGATCAAATTATCAGTGTTAAGGATATTGGCCAAGTAGAGTTTTACAGAGATACTAGTACTAGTAAGTATGAAATTAAGGTTGATATTAATTCGGATGAGGGTGAACATGCGTATACTGCCAAAACAATATACAATGGATCAGAAGACTTTTTAGATAAGATTTTTAAAATAAATAAGTTTGCAAACTTCTCATTAGAATTAGGTGCCGAAGATATGGTTAAAAGTAATTTAGATATCGTTAAGAGTAAAGAACCAGAAAAGACATTTAGATTTCGGCTAATAGAATATGAAGGGGAAGCTTACCTTAGAGCGGTGGTGACAAGTGATAGATACAAATTATATGACAATAATATTGTTTTATATATTGCCCTTGCAATGATGGAAAATTATAGCGTTCAAAGACATGAAAAATTTTATGTTGATAAATTTAATATCACAGATTCAAAAATGAACCTTACATTAATATCGTCTGAAAAGAAAAAACTTAGTGGAAATATTTCCATTAGTACAGGGGTGAATATATCAAATAGTGAAATATCAGATGGAAGTGTCAGATTCAATTTTGTTTATAAGATTAATGATGGGAAACATCACGTTTCTGCAATCAGTAAGGAAATCTTAAAAATTGATCATGGATGGAAATCTGATAAGATTACTGGTGAATTAAAAAAACTGGACGGATTAAATGAATTAACTGATGGTGTAATTAATGCCGTCAGAAATGCAAGTTTAAATCATAAGGTGACAGAGCAGGTACTCTTTACCATATTTAGGGATTTATCTGGTTCGACAAGCCAATTATTAACGGGTTATAAAGATAAATTTGAGGCTTTGAAAAATAATATTGATGTCGTTGATAATACTATAAGTATTTTTAAACTGTTTTCATTGTTAGATGGTGTAGTGAAAGATGATGTTTCAGCTAGATTGTTCATCGAAAGTAAGTTTAATAAATATATTGATCAATTGGGAAGATTAAATGAGTTAGGATAATACAGAGTTGATTAAGTTTTAAATAATTGAAAAGACATCTCGTTTAGAGGTGTTTTTTTCATGCTGAAATTAATCTTAATTACTTTTATATAGGTGTAAAACCAAGGGATTAACGTATACTTGGGTAGTAATTTACTGTATGAAAATCGTGAATGAGACTTATTTTGGAAAATAGATTTAGAGGATAGTAATATAATAAAGGAAAGCGTAAGGTAAACTTAATATTAATAGCAAAAAAATTATTATATTGGAGGGAAAAATATGAATTTTAAGTGGTGGACCAAATATAATAGTTTGGAACTATTAATGATTACCCTAGGATGTGCCATCTATGCCTTCAGTTTGGATATGATTTCCATTCCAAATGGCCTAGCTGACGGGGGATTAAGTGGTATTACTTTGATCATTCGATATTTTCTTCATATTAATCTTGGTGTAAGTACATTAGTGCTAAATATTCCACTGATATTAATTGGATTTCGATTTCTAGGCAAGCGTGTTATGTTCTATACGCTTTATGGCACGCTTTGTTTGTCATTATTTTTAATACTTTGGTCGCATCAATCTATAATTAAACCGTTACCATTAAAACATGATTTATTGTTATCATCCCTTGCTGCGGGTGTATTATCTGGACTCGGCATTGGACTAGTTTTTCGCTATAACGGAACGACTGGTGGTAGTGATATCATCGCCCGTGTTAGTCAAAAAAAATATGGTATTTCGTCTGGCAAAGGCATTTTAATTATGGATTATATTGTATTATTTTTATCGCTATCATACTTGGATTTTTATCACATTATGTATTCGTTAATTGTTAGTTTCATTTTGGCAAGAATGATTGATTTTGTGCAAGAAGGTCCCAATCGTGCCAAAGCCTTGTTCATTATTTCTGACAAATATGAAGAAATTACGCAGTTAATTGATATTACGCTTGAGCGTGGCTGGACGTATTTGAACGCTGAAGGTGGTTATCAAAATGATGAGAAGAAAGTTATTTATCTGATGATTCAACCGCGTGAAGTGCCCCAATTAAAGCAGCTAATTAAATCTGTTGATTCCAAAGCTTTTGTTACTGTGCTTGATGCTCATGAAGTAATCGGTGAAGGATTTAGTTATCAACGGAAGAGATATCACATTAGTTTGCATAAATAATTAGATTAGAAAACCTCTAAACCGTAATGGCTTAGAGGCTTTTTTAGATATTGTCTGCACGAACAAAGAGGTTAGTGGCTATACGATAATACGTATTACCATTAATATTTACGGCAATATCAGACTTATACTCAGAAAATGGTAAATGTAGGTCAACAGTATTTCCTAATTCATCATAAACAACAGTATTTTTATTAGTCTTAACAACACGTGGCTCAGCTTTGTATTCATAAACTGCAGGTGCTTTAACAAATTCACTTGTAGCTACACGGTAGTATTTTTCACCATCAAACATTGCAATTCGATCGGTATACCAATCGCTACCAGCTTGTAATTCACGACTGAGAATCTTGCCATTATTGCCGTCGGTTAATTGAACGTAATTGCCTTGATAGGTTCTAACATCGGCGCTATTGGCGAAGAATATATAGGCATCGGAAGATTTAACACACTTGTCGGTTGCCAGACTGTAATAGGTTATTCCATTTAGCAACATCTTTTTATCGCTATGCCAATCGACATCAGGTGCAACGGTCTCATCAATCGTATTGCCTTCAGTATTGTATACCTGAACGGCTGGTCTATCACCGAAGGTTGCGACGTTTTGGTTAAAGTCTGTGATTGTTGAAGATGGTGTGGAATCACTGTGGATTGGTCTGGTAGGGATGACTCCGCCTTTTTTATAAACAATATCAAATCCAAAATAACCTCCAGCAAAATTAGGATTTACCAGAATCCTAGAACCGGATTCATCATATGGATTGGCAATAGAGTGAGACAAAATCACATTTATAAGGTCGTTAATTGAGGATATTTTGAATTCTTTAAAATCGTTTATTTTTTCAGTAAATGTTGGACCGCTGGGACTATTATATAAAACTTTTGATTTATCCAGATCGACATCAGCCCATTCTTTGCCATCATTCAATAATTTTGAAGAGTAATCGTAGCTGTTTAAAAGAGTATAAACAGTCAATGGCATTTGAACATAATTTGTTTTGTGGCCATCTAGATAACTCTCTTGTATTTTTAGATTGACTGGGGCCCATGGGGTAAGCTTAGTTTGATAAGTAATAACATCCCCATTTTCTGAAGGAACTGTACCAGTTAAACTCCCGTCAATCGCGTTATATCCAGGTAAATATTGGTTAAGAGTAAATGAAGAGCCAGCACGTGCTGAGTAGGTTGTGGGATCGGTATAAGTTATTGGATTCTTAGGATCAGAATCATCAACATACTGCACCTTAAAATTAACGAATTTAGGATATGTTTGCCAAGTAGTTGCCTTACCGTTAACACCATCATAGAGGCTAGGATTGGGGCCATCCCCTTCGAGTGCCGCACTATTATAAAGGCCATTAGGATTATCGGTTGTCTTATAGTCATCAGAAGTCCAACCGCCTTTAATGGAATCATTCGATGTTTCAGGATCTTGTAGACCGATAGAGCCGTCTAGTTTATCTTTTGAGCCTAATTTTAGTGACTGCAAAGATGTTCCGCCAAGTAGACCACCATAATTAGCAGAACCTAGCTTTGACATGTCCCAGTTAGATAAATCGATAGACTTTAATGAAGTACAACCAGCAAACATAGCTATAAAGTTAGTACCGTGAGATAAATCCCACTTAGATATATCGACAGACTGTAATTTAGAACATGAAGCAAACATGTCACTAAAATTAGTTCCTGCTGAAGTACGCAATCCAGAAACATCCGCAGTTTCTAAGTTCTGACAACCAACGAACATAGAACTAAAATCAGTAGTTTTACTAGTATCTAAGTTATTTAGTCCACTAATTGATTTAATTGCTGTAAGGCCTTGGAACAATCCGTTTAAACTACTGCCTGCAGTCACTCTATCATCAAAGCTTATTGAGGTGATTGCATCTGGACCGACGTGATATTGATCGGCTTGCCAGCCATTGTTAGGATCACCACTAAGCTCAGTATTTGAAGATGTGAAATGAAGGGCATGATTGCTATCAATTCTCCACCCGTCACCACTGTCTATGTCACTTGAAGTTGTTGTAGGTTCAGTGTTTTTATCCGTGTTTGAAGTAGCTATAATATTGCCACTTGTTGTTGCGGGTGCCTCATAAGTCTGGCTAGGTTCAGTGGGTGTCTTGTCATAGGCACTGTCTGCTGGTTCACTAGCGTTAGCATTTTTTTCGTTCGATGGAGTAGTGTTACCACCATTAACAATACCTTGACGGTTATCCTCAGTGTTACCTGAGGTTTCATCACCTGTAGCTCCAGCAGAACTACTTTGTATCTTAGTATCATCAGTATTTACTTGTTCCTGCTGTTCAGTATCAGAATCAGAAGCAACATCAGCCTTAACGATATTAATCTGTGAAGACCCCAAAAGAGCAAGTCCACCAACAAATGCCAAACTCGACATTACTACCCAATTTTTACCTGATTTATAGAGCTTTTTCCTAACAATAGTATTTGAAGCACGTTTCAATTGCTCAAACCTCATAATTATTCCCCCTGTGTGAATTGCCCAAAACCAATTCTACATACCTTCAATTTAGCACTTTTTTGGATGATTAATTAATAAAATTATTGTCAATCTAAATTAATTTAATAAACTTTCATTCCGTTATTATTAAACTAATATTGTAGAAAAATTATGATGTTAAGATGAAGATCGTTTCATTAACCTCAATAAAAAAATCCGTATTATACTCACTTCGTGTAATTTTGTGAGCATAATACGGATTTTTTAGTAAGGAGGTATCAAATATTAAAGCTCTTATTTATTTCTCCCAAGATTTTTCAGCAAACAAGTGATACAACAAAAGGCCCACCCCGAGCAATGCGCAAACACCGCCCATAATAGGTACAATTTTGCCGAATTGCGACACGTTCATGATGATTGCTCCACCGACAAACAGGAATCCACTGGCGATTAAATTAGTCATAATTTTTCTCCATATTCGAATTTAAGTTACTTGTATATATGAGGTTAAGTTTAACAGTTATATGTAGCGGCTACTATTTATAACAATAACAATATATTTTATTCAATATTTAGAGAATATATTTATAAATTCTAAGTCGTATGTTTCGAGCCTTACAAAAATATTTGTTAAACTATTAGGAGACACTTATAGAAGTATGCCAAATTAAAGGAGGCGTGGAGATGTTTTACAACCAGACTAAAGATACTGTATTAAAGGAATTGAAGTCCAGTCGTCATACTGGATTAACTAACAAAGAAGCTCGATTGAGGTTAGAAAAACAGGGACCAAATGAGATTCAAAAAGATCCACCCACGCCGATTTGGAAAATATTTATTCATAGTTTTAAAGAGCCACTCGTAATTATTTTATTATTAGCAATTTTATTATCGGTTATCAGTGGAGTTTATGATTTGAGCAGTAATGGGGACTTGAAACATGCGATGTCTTCGTTTTATGAAGCAATTGCCATTCTGATTTTAATATTGATCAACAGCGGATTATCCGTCTGGCAGACTGTCAGCGCTCGAAAATCCTTGGATAGTCTCAAGAAGATGAATGACCACCAAGTTTCAGTTTTTCGGGATGGTGACTGGGAGAAAATTTCGGCAAATTTATTGGTTCCCGGTGACATTATCGGAGTAAAAATGGGCGATTTCATCGAAGCAGATGTTCGTTGGTTCAAGGTTTCAGAATTACAGGTGCTTGAATCACATTTGACGGGTGAATCTGATCCTATAAATAAAACTATCGAAGCACTTTCAGAAGACACGGACTTGGGTGACCGCACCAATATGGGTTACTCGGGTTCGACCGTGACCAATGGAAATGGCTATGCAGTTGTCGTTGCTACGGGTATGGATACTGAATTGGGCAAAATTGCTGGATTGTTGAACGATACGCCGGACTCCAAAACCCCTATCGAAAAGACGGTTAATGAACTAACTCGCAAGTTGATGTACGTCGCTGGGGGAGTGGTGTTGTTCACATTAGTTACCGGTTCGTTGAAAATTTGGCTGACGACTGGAACTTTTTCGTTCACTAGTTTCACAGCCATTTTATCTACTGCAATTGCCTTAGCAGTGGCTGCAATTCCCGATGCTTTACCCGCAGTTTTGTCGATTGTTTTAACGATTGGAGCAACTGTTCTGACCAAGAGCAAAGGTTTGATAAAGTCACTGAATAGCGTTGAAACTCTAGGATCGACAACGTTTATTGCCTCAGATAAAACGGGAACTTTAACAAAAAATGAAATGACCGTAACCAGATTTTTCGCAAATGGCGTGGATTTTGAAGTTGAAGGTCGTGGCTATGATCCTTTAGGTGACATAACACTGAAAACTGAAGTTGATTCGGCGAGGCAATTCATCATTGCGAGTATTTTAAATAATGAAGCTAATGTTTCGAAAAATCCTAATGGAAAATATGTTCCGTTTGGCAATCCAACTGATGTTGCGCTGGTAGTTTTAGGCCTGAAAGCGGGATTAGAGAGACAGGATTTATTGAATCGCAAGGCTGAAGTGGATTACGATATTTTGAAAGTTTTTCCATTCGATAGCACCAGAAAAATGATGAGTGTCGTTATCAAAAGTGGTACTGAATTTAAAATTTTGGCCAAAGGTGCACCGGATGTCTTATTGAACAAGTCAGCAACTGGGACTGACCGAGATTTATTTGAAGAAAAGATAACTGAATTTGCTCAAGATGCTTTGAGAACTTTGGCTGTCGGCGAACGAGTTATTACTGAAGAACAAGCGCTCAACGCACCAATGGAAGAATTAGAACAAAATATCATGCTGTTAGGATTGGCTGGAATAATTGATCCGCCACGTGAAGAAGTCCGTCAATCCGTTGAAAAACTTCATAACGCTGATATAAATGTTGTTATGATAACGGGTGACCATGCCAAAACTGCGGCTGCAATCGCCACTAAATTAGGAATTATTTCTAACGATGGCGCACAAGTTATGGAAGGAAAACAAATTGATAAATTAACTGATGATGAATTATTTAATAAAGTCGAAGATATTCGGGTATACGCTCGAGTTTCTCCGGAACACAAACAGCGAATCGTTAATCAGCTCCAACGTCATGGGGAAGTGGTTGCGATGACTGGCGATGGTGTCAATGATGCTCCAGCTTTACGTGCAGCTGATATTGGGGTTGCGATGGGTATCAATGGAACCGATGTAACCAAAGATTCAGCCGATTTGATTTTACTGGATGATAAATTCACTACGATTGAACATTCAGTGGAAGCAGGGCGAACGATATTTACCAATATTAAAAATTTTATGCGTCATGAATTAACAACTAATGTCGCGGAAGTTTTGTCATTGATGTTAGGCCTGCTTTTCATAACGCATGATATTGGAAATGTCAGCAGCAATACGCCAACATTAACAGCGCTGATGGTCTTGTGGGTAAACATGATCAGTGATGCCTTGCCATCTTTTGCCTTAGGATATGACGTTCCCGAATCAGATATTATGAGCGAGCCACCTCGGGATACGCATAAATCGATTTTGGCTGACGGAATGTTAAGAAGAATAATCGTCCGTGGAATTACGATGGGTGCAGTGGTTTTCGTGGCCTTTATCTTGGCAGCTAAAAGTGGCATGCGAGTTGAAGAAGCCCAAACGGTAGCTTTCTTAACGTTAGTATTCGGGCAATTGTGGAATGTATTTGATGCGAGAAGTTCCAAAACATTGTTCCACCGCAGTCCCTTCAGCAATCCGAAGCTGATTATGGCAGTAACTTTCTCAGCGTTAAGTTCAATTCTGGTAACCATAGCGCCATTCTTTAATGAAGTAATGGGAACTGCCCGCTTGAACGGTAAATTATACTTAGCAGTGATATTTTTACCAGCGGTGCCATTGTTCATGATTTCTGGAATTAAAGCATTATTGCTAAAGAAAAATAGAATTAAGTAAAACCGTTTTATGTATTATCCTTTATGAGTATAAAATGAAATTCTGCATCGAAAAAAGCTTGCTAACACTTGGTAAATCAGTGTTGGCAAGCTTATTTTTTACTTTTCACTCAAGTCCAATAAATTGTTCTTAGGATCATGATACAAAATAGCAGCTGAACCAAGGTCTCTTAATTCACGCCACAATTTCTCTTGTTCAGCGGTCAAAGAAATTTCTTCAGTCAAACGAATATAGTTCACAGCACTAGCAGCATGCGCAACCAAATCAATCACATCAGTTCCTTCTTCAAGTCGTTTGTAAGCTTTCATCAAAGGAGCTTGCAAACGTGTATCGTCAGTTGAGTTATAAAGTTGCTTGATCAAAGCTTTAGCTTTGATAAGCTGGTCATTTTTTTCAGCCATATCAGTTCACCTTTCTAAAAATGTATAAATTAATTGTATCACCAGACTAATTCCGTCAAAAAAACTTGGCAGATTGCCCAACAATATCCGTGAGAACTGTTTTTTTACAGCTAAAAATTGGTATATGTCAAAAAGAAATAATAATTAGTGCCTATTGTGAATAAATGAACGATTTTAACAGATAAAAAGCTAAAAAGTTCAAAAAACCAACCATTACTAAGTGACATCTTGTATACTCCAGATTATGTAAGCGCTTAATAACAATTATATCAACGAATAACCGTTAAAAATTTATTCGATATAATTTCAACAAAAAATGAATACAATTGTCAATAACTAACTTATAATGAAGTTATAACAGAGATGTTTAAATAAATATAGTTACAATTTTCACGTTTCTTTGAAGGGAAGTGATTGGGTTGGTATTGCAAGACACATTAGCTGATAAAAGTTACTTGTTTAACACGGGGAGGTCTTTTAAAAGTTATGGTTTCTTAGGATGTCACATGCACGATGAAGGTCGAGCGGAATTCAATGTTTGGGCTCCAAATGCTAAATCCGTCGCGGTCGTTGGTGATTTTAACGATTGGCAAGATAGTCCTATGAAACAGATTGAAAATACTGGTATCTGGCATATCGAAACTAATAATGCCAAATTGGGTAATTTGTATAAATTTGCGGTTGTTGGACCTGATGGCAAACGTAATTTAAAGATAGATCCATACGCGACTCAGTTCGAAAGAAAACCTGGAGATGCGGCGGTTGTCACACCTCCAATCGGTCACAAATGGCACGATGGTTTGTGGCTCGGACGAAGAAAGCGGAGTAAACCAGCACAACGACCGATGAATATTTATGAAGTTCATCTTGGTTCTTGGAAGCGACACGATGATGACAGTTATTATACGTATTCTGAGTATGCGGATGAATTGATTCCTTATGTTAAAGAGCTTGGTTACACGCATATTGAGTTGATGCCTGTCATGGAGCACCCTTTGGATGCTTCTTGGGGTTATCAGCAATTAGGATATTTCGCTACTACGAGTCGTTTTGGTAGTCGAGAAGATTTCTTAAACTTCATTGATAACTGTCACTTGGCAAATATCGGGGTCATTGTTGACTGGGTTCCGGGACACTTTATTAGAAATTACGATGCACTTTATCAATATGATGGGACGCCAACGTTTGAATATCAGGACGAAAATCGAGCTGATAACAAAGGTTGGGGTGCTTGGAATTTTGATTTGGGCAAAGCTCAAGTGCAGAGTTTCTTGATTTCGAGTGCCTTGTATTGGATTGATGAATGTCACTTGGATGGACTGCGTGTTGATGCGGTTTCAAACATGCTTTATTTGGATTATGACGTCGGCAAGGAAAATTTGGTCAATAAATACGGTGATAATCGTAATTTAGAAGGTATCGAATTTTTACAAAAACTGAATCAAGTCGTCCATCAGGAACATCCTGATACATTGATGATTGCCGAAGAATCTTCAGCATATAAAGGTGTTACGGACACTGTTGTCGATGGTGGCTTAGGATTTGACTACAAGTGGAATCTCGGTTGGATGCACGATACGTTGAAATTTTTCGAAATGGATCCGCTCTATCGTCACGATCACTACAACCTATTAACATTTGCTTTTGTTTACATGTACAATGAAAAATTTATTTTGCCATTTTCTCATGATGAAGTTGTTCACGGTAAGAAGTCGTTGATGCACAAGATGCCGGGGGACCGCTACAATCAATTTGCTAATTTGCGGACGATGATTACTTATTTACTAGCCTTTCCGGGTAAAAAATTAACTTTCATGGGTTCAGAATGGGGTCAATTTTTGGAATGGCGTGATTGGAGTCAGCTCGAGTGGGTCGATCTAAAGGATCCCTTGAATCAGAAGATGCAGGCATTTACGAAGGCCATCAATGATGTTTATCACGATGAACGGCCACTTTGGGAACAGGACTATGAGCCTGAAGGGATGATTTATTCCAATACGGATGACAATGAAAGTTCAACGATGGGCTTTATTCGTCAAGGTAAGAAAAAACGTCAATTCGTCGTGGCAGCTTTCAACTTTGTACCAGTCGAGAAACAGGATTATCGTATCGGAGTTCCATATTCAGGTGATTATGAATTACTTATTAACACGGAAGATGAGCGCTTTGGCGGTACTTGGACCAAACTGGAAACGCAATTCACAGCAGATAAAACGCCTTTTAACGGCCAACCTGCTAGTTTTACGGTGACACTTCCAGCTATGGGAGCGCTATTGATTCGACCAACCAAACTTAATAGAGGGTGAGTCAAATGAACGAAAATAATGAAATGTTAGCAATCATTCTTGCCGGCGGACAAGGTAGTCGGTTAGGAAAATTGACTAAATCCACAGCAAAACCAGCGATTCCTTTTGGAGGACGCTATCGTATCATTGATTTTACACTAAGCAATTGCGCTAATTCAGGTATCAATACTGTCGGGGTCATCACCCAATATCAACCTTTGGAACTAAACGCTCACATCGGAAATGGTTCCAGTTGGGGTCTGGATGATCAAATGGGTGGCGTTACTGTTCTGCAGCCATTCTCATCGACAGAAGGAGAAAAGTTCTTCGAAGGAACAGCCCACGCTATTTACCAAAATATTGAATATATTGACCAACAGAATCCAAAATATTTGCTAGTCCTTTCTGGTGACCACATTTATAAGATGGATTATGAAGCAATGCTGGCTTATCACAAAGCTAAGAAAGCTTCATTAACTGTTGGTGTTATTCCGGTAACTCCTGAAGAAGCCAAACGTTTCGGAATGATGAATACGGATGAAACTGACCGCATCATCGAATTTGAAGAGAAACCAGAACATCCTAAGAGCAACAAGGCTTCAATGGGTATTTATATTTTCAACTGGGCAACTTTGAGAAATTATCTAACCACTAGTTTCAGCACTAACAAAGAATTAGAAGACTTCGGTAAAAATGTTATCCCAATGTATTTAGCAAATAATGAATCCGCCTACGCTTATTCATTTGAAGGTTACTGGCGTGACGTTGGTACAATCCAAAGTCTCTGGCAAGCAAACATGGAATTCCTTTCTCCATACAACAGCCTGAATATCGGCGACCACAATTGGCGAATCAATTCCAAAGCTCAAGTTTTGCCACCAATGTATTTGACATCGACAAGCAATATCAATAATTCAATGATTGTTGACAGTTGTTATGTTGCCGGTGAAGTTGACCATTCGATTTTGTCACAGCGTGTTTCAGTCGGTGCCGGTAGTAAAGTCGTGGACAGTATGATTATGCCTGGAGCGACGATTGGAAAGAACGCTGTGGTCGACCATGCATTAGTCGGAGAAGAAGCAGTTATTGGTGACGATGCTGTTGTTAAAGGAACTGAAGATGATATTGCCGTTGTAGGTTACGGCGAAGTATTGGGGGTTAAAAAATCATGAAACATAATAGTGTGAGTGCCATCATAAATTTAGTTGAACCATGGGAACAACTCGAGCCATTAACAACGAACCGTCCAGTGGGAACTCTGCCTTTTGGCGGTCGCTATCGTTTGATTGATTTTCCACTTTCCAGCATTACTAACGCCGGAATTCAAAACGCCATGATTATTTCACCACGTTCAGGCCGTTCAGTTGCGGACCATTTGCGTAGTGGTAATGATTGGAATTTGGATACTATTCGCGGTGGATTATTTAATTTTCCATACAATGATTTGTCATTGATTGCTCCACAAAAGAAGGAAACATTGATTCATCACTATTACGACAATACGATTCTCTTTTTGAAACGCAGCAATAGTGAGTACTCCGTAATTATGGGAACGAGAAATATTTGTAATATCGACCTCCGTGCTTTGTTACGTTATCACCAAGAACGCGACAATCCAGTCACAACAGTCTACAAGAGTATCGATGCCAAAGAAGCTAACCCAAGCACATCGGTTTTACAATTGACTGATAATGGGATGGCTACCGCAATTTTACCTGCTGCCAGCAAGAATGTTGTTCCAAATGAGAACGGTAAATTTGCCAAGAGTTTGAACATTTATATGATGAGTACAGTTGATTTAATCGACATTTTGAAGGAAGCTAATGAACGTGGAGACTTAATCAGTTTAGAGGACTTGATGCTCCAAGCGGTTATGCAACACAGTGCCAACGCCTTTGAATATACTGGCTACTACGCTAATATCCATGATATCGAAAGCTACTATAATGCCAGCATGTCGATTTTGGCAGAAGATAATTTCAGATCACTCTTCTATACTCAGCGTCGAATTTACACGAAGGTTAAGAATGAAATTCCAACGTTCTTTGCTAAGAGTTCGCATGTCAAAGGCAGTCTCTGTGGTACTGGTGGCTACATTGAAGGAAAAATTGATCATTCAGTTATCTTCCGAAATGTGTTCATTAATCGCAAATCACAAATTAAGGATTCCGTCATTATGCAAGGGACCAGAATTGGTGCCGGGACGAAAGTTGAAAATGCCATTATCGACAAAAACGTAGTCATTGGTCCAAATATGCAATTGATGGGGACACCTGAAAAACCTCTTGTAATTGGTAAAGGCGAACGAATATTTCGGCAAACGGAGGTATCTAATGAATAAGGTTTTATTTGCGGCAGCAGAAGCAGCACCTTTTTATAAGACTGGTGGTTTGGGGGATGTTATTTACGCTTTGCCACAAGCTCTGCACCAAGATAATGAAGTAAAAATAGCTATACCTTACTATGGAAAGCTTTTTCCGGAAAAATATCGTAATTTAGTTAAAGACTTGATGCACTTTACCGTTCGTGTCGGTGAAAAGACGAAGTATTGTGGTATCAAAACGCTCGAACTCAACGGGATTCAATACTATCTGATCGACAACGAAGAATACTTTGGCCGCGACAGCTTGTATGGCTATTGGGACGATGGCGAACGGTTTGCCTTTTTCCAATTGGCAGTCTGTGAAATGCTAGAAAAGGTCAACTATATTCCAGATGTATTGCACTTAAATGACTGGCACACCGCCTTTATTCCCGTATTATTGAAGGATAAATACAACTGGATTGACGCTTATCGCCATATTAAGACAGTTTTGACGATTCATAATATTCAATTCCAAGGAATCTATGACCCAATTATTTTGGGCAGCTTATTTGGCATTGGCCGTCGGACTTTCAATGAGGGTAGCGTTGAATACTATGGAAATGTGAACTTTATGAAAGGCGGCATCACGTTTGCGGATGCTGTTACCACAGTTTCACCCAGCTATGCTAAAGAAATTCAAACCCCTAATTTTGGTGAATATTTAGATGGCATATTACGTGACAATTCCTATAAATTACACGGAATTGTTAATGGAATCGATATGAAAATCTATGATCCAGCAACTGATACCAATATTCCGGAACATTTCAGCGTTAAGGATATGAAGGGTAAAGCACTTGATAAAAAGGCCCTCCAAAAGGCTGTTGGACTACCTCAAAAAGATGTGCCTATCTTTGCAGTCGTCTCACGTTTAACACGTCAAAAAGGTATGGATCTGTTGTTAGATGCTTTGAATGAATTTTTACAAAATCATGATGTACAAGTTGTCATTCTAGGAACTGGTGACCCAGATTTGGAAAAAGGTTTCAGAGGGTACCAAGATGCCTATCCTGACAAGCTTGCTGCTAAAATCGAGTTTGATGTGAAGTTGGCACAGTTAATTTATGCCGGAAGTGACGCTTTCGTTATGCCATCAGCCTTTGAGCCCTGTGGCTTATCACAAATGATGGCAATGCGCTATGGTAGCGTACCAATCGTCCATTCCGTAGGTGGATTACGTGATACAGTGGTGCCGTTCAATAAGTTCACCAAAAAAGGAACTGGTTTCGGATTTGACGATTATCGCTTTGAAGTCTTGGGCAAGATGTTAGATTCCGCCTTTGATTTATATACTAAAGCTCCCAAAACTTGGCAAGAACTCAGAAAGCAAGGGATGGAACAAGACTTTGGCTGGGAAAATTCAGCTACTAAATATCGTAATTTGTATCAAGAATTGACTGATTAAGTCAGTTTGCATCTCTTAGAATAACAGAGGTATTAATATGGAATTAAAAGAAGCCGAGTTTGTCAGAGATTACATTAACGAAATTAGGGCTGCCTATGCGGTGGAATTAAAAGACACTTCACCAATGGAGCAGTACATGGCTTTGGGACATTTAATTAAGCGTTATAACAGTGAGAACTGGACGGATACTTCTAAGAGTTACCGTAAAAATGATGTCAAACAAGTATATTATTTTTCAATTGAATTTTTACCAGGACGACTTCTCCAATCAAATATGCTGAATTTGGGCATTACTGATGTCGTCAAAAAAGGTATTAGAAATTTAGGCCTAGATTTCGATAAAATTGTTCGAGCTGAGCCCGACCCTGGACTTGGCAATGGTGGTTTGGGTCGACTTGCCGCCTGTTACATGGATTCAATGGCAAGTATTGGAATGGCTGGTAATGGTAACGGAATTCGTTATCGTTACGGTCTATTTAAGCAAGTCTTCATGGATGGCTATCAAGTTGAATTGCCTGATGATTGGCTCCGTAATGGTAATGCTTGGGAAGTCAGACGTGAAAATCGGGCTTGTTTAGTTAAATTTGGCGGTCACGTTTGGATGCAAGAGCAACCAGATGGCAGTTTGAAACCAGTCTATGATCACACCGATGATGTTTTGGCGGTTCCTTATGATACCGGCATTATCGGTTATCACAATGTGGTTACGAATACATTGCGGCTTTGGTCAGCTGAATTGCCACCAAACGCTGAGGAAAAGTATTATTCTCAAAGTCAGCGTGACAATATCGATGATATTACTAAAGTTTTGTATCCGGATGACAGTAATGAAGAAGGACGTTCGTTGCGTTTGCGTCAAGAATATTTCTTCTCCTCAGCTGGTGTCCAAAGTATTGTCCGTCATTATCTGTCAGGTCACATTAGCCTCAAACGTTTTGCCCAAAAAGTTGCGATTCATATCAACGATACCCATCCAACCTTGGTAATCCCTGAATTGATGCGTATTTTGATGGATGAACACGATTGTCCTTGGGACTTGGCTTGGCAAATCACAACGTCAACTATGAGTTATACTAACCACACAATTATGCAAGAAGCACTTGAGAAGTGGCCAATTCCAATGTTCCAAGGCTTGCTTCCCAGAATTTATCAAATCGTCGAGGAAATTAATCGTCGTTATCGTGCTGCTAAAATTCCTGTTTTTGGTGAAGATATTGTCGATCGAACAGCTCCTTTGGGTGATGGCCAAGTTCGGATGGCTTATTTAGCTGTTATTGGTAGTCACAGCGTCAACGGGGTTGCACCATTACACACCGAGTTGCTAGAAAAAGATGTTTTAGCTGATCTTTACCGAATTTATCCTGAAAAATTCAACAATAAGACTAACGGTATTGCTGAACGTCGTTGGTTGGAAGTTGCTAACCAACCGCTTACTAAGTTGATTGACAGTAAGATTGGTAAAGAGTGGCACTTCAATCCGAAATTGTTGCAGGAATTGTCAGCCTTTGAAGGCGATACTAAGTTTTTGAATCAATTAGTTGATGTTAAGAAAGAAAATAAGCAACGTTTGGCCGATTATGTACAGTCCGAAATGGGAATTACGATTCGAACCGATGCTATTTTTGACGTCCAAATCAAGCGGCTGCATGCGTATAAGCGACAAGTGTTGCATATGCTAGAGATTATTCGTGAGTACCTGGAAATCAAGCACGATCCTAAGGCTGAAGTTACACCACGAGTTCACATTTTTGGTGCCAAGGCAGCTCCTAGTTATCACTATGCCAAGTCAGTTATCAAGGTTATCAATGCGTTAGCCGATTTGGTCAACAATGATCCTGATATCGGTGATAAGTTGAAAGTTGTCTTTATACCTAACTATGGTGTTTCGTTGGGTGAGTTGATTATTCCCGCAGCTGATATTAGTGAGCAAATTTCGACAGCCTCTAAGGAAGCATCTGGTACTAGCAATATGAAATTGATGACTAATGGTGCTTTGTCATTGGCCACATTAGATGGCGCAAATATTGATATCATTCGGGCAGCCGGCAAGCAAAACGAGTATACCTTTGGACTCACAGCGAGCGATGTTTACGGCTATTATCACCGCAATGATTATCGTTCAAAAGCTATTTATGACAGTAATCCTGAGTTACAAAAAGTCGTTAATTGCTTAATTACCAATATGATTCCGGGTATTTCGACTGAGGGCCGTGAGATTTACGATTCATTACTACAATATAATGATGAATATTTCGTTTTGGCTGATTATGCCGATTACGTCAAACAGCAGAAACAGATTTCCCAAGATTTCAAAGATGTCGAGACTTGGCAGAAGAAGTCCTTGGCTAATATTGCTGCATCCGGAACATTCTCAGCTGACTATTCAGTAGCCCGTTACGCTGAGGATATTTGGCAAGTTCCATATAAGCGGATTTTGAAATAAGGTGGCCCATGCAATGAGTATTGTGATTGAGTACAATTCATTTGAAACGTCAAAAAAAGCTCCATTCGGCGCGGTGGTCGAAGGAACTGAAGTTGATTTTAATATAAGAGTTCATTCTAGCAATGATATTCAACAAGTTATTCTGCATGTGGCACAAGATGGTCACTGGGATACGGAACATCAGTTTCAGATGAACTTGGGACCACATTCTTATCAGGCTGAATTTACACCGATATCTTCGGGTTTGTTTTTCTACTATTTTGAAGTTATTACGAATCAGGAAAGCTGTTTCTATGGCTGTCTAGATGGCGGCTTTGGCGGTGAAGGCGTGATTTATTTGAAGCGCTCGGACGTCCAAATGTACCAGTTAACCGTTATGAGTCATGTTGAAAAGATTCCTGATTGGTATAAGCATGGTCTGGGTTATCACATCTTTGTCGACCGTTTTAACAATGGTAATTCTGATGGTCACATTAATAATCCGAAACCGAATAGCTTTATTTATGGTCAAAAGAGCGATTTGCCAATGTATATCCGTAACAATAAGCAAGAAGTTGTTCGTTGGGACTTTTATGGCGGTAATTTACTCGGAATTGAAAAGAAGATTCCTTATTTGAAGCAATTAGGCGTGACCATCATTTATTTGAGCCCAATCTTTGAGGCGATGAGTAATCACCGTTATGATACGAGTGACTATTTCAAAATTGATCCGATGTTGGGCACTTTGACTGACTTTGACCGCTTGGTTAAGAAGATCCATGAAGCAGGGATGCACGTTATTTTGGACGGTGTCTTTAACCATGTCGGAGTTAATTCACGTTACTTCAATCAAGCTGGAACGTATGAAACACTTGGTGCTACACAGTCGAAAGACAGCCGCTATTATCCTTGGTTTACTTTTACGAAGTATCCGCAAGAATATGATAGCTGGTGGGGTGTCACTGATTTGCCAACGGTTAATAAGGAAAACGTTGATTATCAGAATTTTATTTATGGTGGCGATGACTCAGTAATTGACTACTGGACTAGTCGTGGTGTTGATGGCTGGCGCTTAGACGTTGCTGATGAGTTGCCTGATGAATTTATCTTGGGTATTCGACAAGCGTTGGACAAGTACCCTGACAAAGTTTTAATCGGTGAAGTTTGGGAAGATGCCTCGCATAAATTGGCTTATGGCAAACGACGTCATTACTTGGAAGGCGGCATGTTGCAGGCGGTCATGAATTATCCGTTGCGTAAGTTGATAATTCGAGTGTTGACTGGTGATTTGAAGCCATCTGAGTGGTGGTTAGAGTTGATGACGTTGAAAGAGAATTATCCGCAGACTGTCTTCAAATATAATTTTAATAATATCGGTAGTCATGATACGAGGCGGATTCTAACTGCTTTGCATGGAAATCATGATTGGCTTGAGCAGGCGTTTGGATTGCTGTTCACGTTGCCCGGCGTTCCTTGTGTTTATTATGGAGATGAAACTGGTTTGACTGGTGGGAAAGACCCCGAGAACCGAGCTTTCTTCCCTTGGGATGATCTCAATACTAATTTACAGCAGGCAGTGGAACATTTGTATCATTGGCGTTCACGTAATAGCTGGATTGATGATGCTGAATTTGCACCATTTCATCTGGACAATTATGGGATTGGATATGTTTACTGGCAAGGCGATAAGAAATTATTGGTTGTTTTGAACACTTCATCTAATGAACGTCAGATAAACTCCAATGATTTAATGTTGGACGTGGTGCCTTCCGATTTGGCAGTTGAGATTAAGAAATGTTTGACTGACAAGAGTTTGGAACATGGTGAATTTAAGATTATTGAAGATTTTTAGGCGTCTCCGGGACTGATTCAATATATATATGTATATAAAAAAAAAGACTGATATTCAGTCTTTTTTTTATTCCAATGAAATAGACTTATATAGTGTTTTTAGGTATCATTCCTCAAATAATTTTATTGATTCTTTTAAATTAGGAAGAACTGCCACGGCCTGTTTTGCCAATTTAGGCTTTGGTTGAACTAGGTCAGGGACAATTATTACGTCGATTTTAGCCGCTAATCCTGATTCGATGCCACTGTTGGAATCTTCGAAGATTAACGCATCCTCTGGTTTGGCGTGAGTTACATCTAACGCGTGTAAATAAATATCAGGGGCTGGCTTATTATTTTTTACATCGTCACCACTGATAAGGGCGGTAAAATAGTCTGTTATACCTGTGTTTTTGGCATTGAGCGTCAGAATTTCTTTGGTGGAAGATGATGTGATGTAGCGGGCAATGTTGTGTTCTTGTAGATATGTGAGCAATTCTATCGTACCGGATTTAAGTGTTACTTCGCCGGCTAAAACTTTGTCATGGTAGCGTTCCATTGATTCATCAAAAATTTTTGCGCCCAGTTTTGGATCACCTGCTAATTCTTGTAGGCGACGTTTAGTATCGGGAAAACCTTTGGCAATGTAGTGTTGGTTATCTTCTTTTGTGAATGGGAAGCCGTACTTTTCTAGGATTTCTTTGCGAGCTGAGTAATATAAACCTTCAGTGTCGATTAGGATTCCGTCCATATCGAAGAAGACAAACTTTTTATCGCGTAGATTCATCATAAAATTCCTTTCCTTGTACAGTGTGTTGGTGGATGCTTGTTATGATTTGATTGTACACTAATACGCCGTTATCAAATAACCTATAAAACGTTATTGTTTTTGAGTATAATGAGAGCCATATTGTTTCAAAAGGGGATTTTCAGGAATGAACGATCTATTACACCAGTACAGAATATCCAGAACGATGAGTATAGTTTTGTTGATTGGATTATTTATGTTGGGTACATTGCCAATCATGATTATTGCCTATTGCTATTTGGCATTGATTTTCATTATTCGAACATGGATGAAAGTCGGATTCAAAAGACGGGTAAAAGTAAGTTTAACGGTAATTTATGGCGTTATTTTAGCGACACAAATAGTTTTTGCATCCTTGGTTGTCTTTCCAATGCACGGTGTCACTTTTATGTACTTTCCCGCTAAAATTTTTGCATTAGTTCTGTTAGGAATTCCATTTTTTATCGAACGTTTTACGACAACTAAGAATGGAACCGAATTTTACATGCCTACGATTGAAGATGTCACTGCCATCAGTTTTGAGGAATTACGTGATAATTCGCAGCGGATTAAGTCGATGATGCAGAGCATGTCTAATATGAAGAAAAGTGTTTCGATGAATCATATGAAAACAGTTCTGGAAGACATTCCCCGACACAGTTCAACACGTTATATCAACCATGGCAGTCTGACAGATTACTATTTTGATTCTGCTAAAGCTAGTTTGGATGATGGACATATTTATTTGGTGGTTTCTAATACCGGAAGTCCGGCCAGTGAAATAATTTCGCAATTTACGCAGAAACAGTATAATCACGTGTCACTATCTTTTGATAGAGATCTTAATACGATTATTAGTTACAACGGTGGAAATAATGTCTATCCTCCGGGGATGAACGCTGAAGCAGTGCAATATTTTCATCAAAAGGATGATGCGTCAGTTTTGATATATAGTTTGCCAGTCACTCGTAGGCAGAAGGAACTTTTGATTGAAAAAGTCGCCGAAATTAATGAAGAGGGCAGTGCTTATAATCTAGTAGGATTGGTTGCCAAGCATTCATTTAGGCCTAATATTATGTTCTGCTCCCAGTTCGTTTATAAAATGTTGAAGCTGGCGGGCTTAGAATTTTTTGAAAAAGATGCTGGTGAAGTTAGACCAACTGATTTCATTGAATTGGACTACTATAAAAAGATGGCTTTTGAATACGAAATAAAGTTTTAATAGTGAAAACTTGAAGTGTGTAATCTTTCAAGATTACTGTCGAATAGCAGAAAAAATAAAGCTCTGACCGATGTGAGGTCAGGGCTTTTTGTGTGCAATGAATTTTTATTTATTAGTCTTTTGACTCAATTTAATAACTTCCAATAATCGTTTGCTAAGTTGTTCTCCTTGTTCAGGCTCTAAATCGTTCAGAAACTTAGTTAGTTGTCTAAGGTTGGGACCAAATTTTTCCGTAGATTTGATATCGTCGCCGTCCATTAATGAATCCATGGTGACACCTAGTGCTTTGGAAATCTTACTGAGTGTATTAGCGCTTATTTTTTTAGTGAAGCTACGTTCAATTTTAGATAAATAATTGATGGTCAGATCACTAAGTTCTGCAAGTTGCTCTTGCGTCATATTTTGATTATGACGTTCTCTGGCGATGTTGCCACCCACATTATTCTTCATATTGTGACCTCTTTACTTTTAGTCTTAGTTTAAAGAGTAATGAAGAAAAGATAACGTTATAAGTTCCCATGAGGAATTGCATTAGCAGATACTGTAAGACTATAGTTCATTAGTATATATATTATTGTGGTTCTAAAGGATTATAAAAAGTTGTATAATCAAAATGACTTCAAAAATTGGCGGAAAAATTATTGCTTAAAGGATTAAATGAATGACGATAATTCAATAAATATAGGGGAACTTTATGAATAAAAAGAGTATTACTGCACTGGCAGTCTTATTAATTAGTGGTGGAGTTTTCATGACGGGATGTTCAGTTGGTAATGTCACAGTTAGTGACAATTCACGTAAAGCTGAAACGCCTAAGGAAAATAAAGCTGATAAGACACGAGCAAAGAAAAGAGCAGCAAAGCAAAAGGTTGAAAAAGCAAAGCAGAAGCAAAGGGCACGTGGTAAAGAGTACAAATATGCATTACCAAAAGGTCCCTCATGGATGTACATCTACGATAATGGTAAAAAAACTTCTGTCAACATCGATCCAAATGAAATTCATATAGCTAAGTTGCATGAATTTGACAAGGTTAAGTTTGGTGGCTCATTGCCAGTAGTTGGTGAACTGATGACTGAAGAATACTCAGTCGGAACATCTTCAGGCCAATCTACTATGGATGAATCTGAAAGTTACGATAAAAAGCTGGGCTTCAGGAAAACTAATACTAAGAATGAAATGAATATGTCGTTCTACAACTTGAAGAATGCTGACGATAAAGAAATTAGCCAAATGGCATTCAATGATTTGCCAAAATATTTGGATGCAGCAAGTACTAATGATTCCTCCAAATTGCCTAATCAATCGAAATTGTTAATTAGTTCATTGGATGGAACAAATTATCGTGGCGATTCAGCAGCTAGTTTTCAAGTAATGAATCAATACTATGATAAAAAATCATCAAAACACTCAAGTGGCGGGTTCTTTGATGGCGACCATGCCACTTATGTCCAGATTGGTAGTCGACCTACTATGGAATTAAAGAATGCCACACTATTGTTTGTGCAAACATATGCCAAAGTCAAAAAAACAGATACTGATCAACATGCTTTTAGAACAGACGATGATGCGGATTATGGTAGTTCAAGTACACAGATGGAAGAATATCAAATGGCTTATCAACTAACCGACGATAATAAATGGCAATTAGTTTCAGTTGTTGGTGAGGGTGAATCACCATATTCCATGGATACTTCAAAATCTAACTGGATTGTGCAAAAGAATTAGGGGGTAAATAAGATGCATTGTAGTAATTGTGGAGCTGAGATACCAGAAGGTGCGGAATTTTGCCCAGAGTGTGGTCACAAAGTTGGAGAAACTGTTGAGCATGAGAAATCAAAGCCAGAAATAAATTTAACTCCAGAAATGAAAGAGTCAATCAAGTCGCATGTTAATAAAAAGAATATTTTTCGACTAATTCTTGTATTAGCAGTGTTAATCGTAGGATTTGTAGGATACAGATTACTATATTTACCTGGCGTTGTTAAAAGCGAAGTGGCAAAAACAGAATTTAGAACTGCTAATTATTCAGTTAAGGCTAATGTTTTAACTAAAAAAATCATGATAACAACTGAAAATGGCGAAATTTATAATTTAGTGGCAGCTTCAACTGGGAATGGATTTCTAACTAATCCGATTGGTGCCGAAGAACAGATGATGAAGATGGGTAAGGATTTGCCCGGCAATTGGACGATTCAAATTATTCAGACAACTCGTTCGGATGCCCCAAGGATTATGTGGCAGTATTCAGACGGACACGAGAGCATTCGCTATCAAAATTCAAATGAGTATCGGCGCGCCAAACAAGCATATGTAGAAGTCTCTGAAAGAAAAGATGCAACAAATAGTGAAATCGATTCGGCGGTATCTGGCGCAGTAGTTGGCGGGTTGATTGGTGCCGCGTTAGGTAGATAGAGATAGGGGGATTTTTTGAAAATGTTTTGTCCAAAGTGCGGTTATAAAGTCGAAAAAGGTGTGAAGTTTTGTCCGAAGTGTGGTCAAAATTTGATGGTTAAAAAATCAAGTAGTGAAAGTAAATCAACAGAAAGTAAAGCTACTGAAAATACTTCATTGATTAAAAAGTATCGTCACAATAAAAAGGTGATTGCTACTTTGGTAGCTATTGTCGTTGTTCTTTTCGGTTACATGGCAATTTATGCTCCAATGACAATTAAGTCGGTTCTTCAAAGAGAGGAATTCACCACAAAAAATGGTTATGAAGTTTCGGTCAACCCATTAACTAGGACGATTCGAATTAATGTCGGGGAGGCTGGTATGAACAATATCGAAAGGGGTCTAAATAGTACCCATTTTGATACGAGTGCAATAGCACTTGAATATCATATGGCCAGTGCTGCTAAATCAATTTCAAAAAAGACGATTGGTTCTTGGAAAATTAATTTAACACAGACGAGATATAAAGATACTGATACTTTAATGTGGCAATTCACAGGTAATAATGAAACGCATCGTTACCAAAATACAGCCGCTTGTCGTAAGAATCATCAAGATTATCTACAGGCCGAAGCCGATAGTGCGGAGCAGGATGAAAAAAATAGTGATGCAGCAGGAATTGCCGGTGGACTACTCGGTGGGGCATTAGGTTATATGTTCTAGTAAATATTAGGGGGATTTTATTTTGGCCGATGAAAAGGAGACAGTATTTTGTACTAATTGTGGTACTGAGAATATTGCCAAGTCAAAGTTTTGTATTAAATGTGGGAAACCACTCGAAACAATAAGCAATGATGGTATTGAAGAAAAAGCGGAACAGCCCGAACAAAAAGGTTCGATTCTTGATTCTGCAACGTCCCATTTGAACAGTTGGACTGGTGGAGAAGGAGCTGTCAAAGTCAGTTGGAAAGAATTTTTTAGTGAAGTTTTTAAATCACATACCGAAGATGAGGCAGAGGATATTTTTATTGCGGGTACTAATAAGACCACACCGTCGTTATCTGAAATATCGAATGAGAAAGTTCAGCCTTGGTTATTTTCAAGAATTTTAATATTTATGATAGCGGCTGGAGTTTTGCTTTCAGTGCTTGCCAATTTGAATCCGAATGCAATTGGTGATCGTGTTGCCGTTGATGTAATGACATGTATTGCCGTTCCAATGGCAGCGCTAGTATTATTTTTTGAAACTAATGTTTATAAAAATATTAGTTTTTACAAGGTTGGAAAAATAATGTTGCTTGGTGGTATTTTAGCCATTATTTTGACGCTTTTGATGGACCTTTTTCTTGGCGATAGCGGGGAGCTAAATTTCTCAGGTTCATTATTGACCGGAGTAGTTGAGGAATCATCTAAGTTATTAATTGCTGCTTATTTTGTTCAGAAATTGAAAATCAAAAGAATTTTTAACGGACTGCTAATTGGGGCTGCAGTGGGAACTGGTTTTGCAGCCTTCGAGAATATTCAATATATGTTTATGGGTAACCAATTAGCTTCAATGAGTGATGCGTTAATCAGAACACTTTACTCCATCGCTACACATACAGAGTGGTGTGCCATTGCTACTGCCGCTTTAGTTATTGTGAAAGGTTCTAAGAATTTATCGACAGGTACTTTTATGAATGCAAAGTTTTTAAGGTTCTTTGTTCTAGTTATTCTTATCCATATGTTCTGGGATTGGAATCTATTTTATAACTTTAGGAAGATTGTGATTCCAGCATTAGTTTTGATAACTTGGTTAACGATTCTTGTATTAATTCATGCTGGCTTGCGTGAAGTTAAAGAATTACAGTCAGCAGTTAACAATGACTCTATATCAAATAAAGGAGGTGAGGATTATTCGAATTAGGAAATGGAAATTGGCTGCATTATTAACTGTGGTTACACTTATTTTGACCGGTTGCAGTAGTCAGAATCAGAGTAAAAAGGATACTGATTCACCGAAGATTAAAACGACAACAGGTATCAAGAAGAAGCATAAATCTCAAGCGAATACAGCGAATACTAAAAAATCGATTGTATTTTGGGATACTGCTAAAGATAATCAGCTAGAAAGTTTCATTGATCAATGGGCACCAACTATGAAGCAATCGTATGTTAAGTATGATGGAACCAATTCTTTAAAGACATCAACCGGAACTGTGTATCCCGATGATTTATCTAAGGTCACAGTTCAGGGTACTAACGCATCAATTGGGTGGAGCAAAGATGGTAGTAACAAATACACTTATAACGTTGTAGCAATTTATAACTACGACGGGGTAGTACCACCATTGCCAAACCATATTACGTATTTCTTTGCTTTTCAAAATGGAGAACCAATTGTCTTAGTTGATCAAAGTCGTGACGGAACACCTAATTTGACAGAAACGGAGAATACCAAGGTTAAATCGAGTTTTGCGGATATTGTGTCTGGCAAAAAGGTAACAGTATCTTCTGATACAGAATCTTCCAGTAATAAGCCAGCTCAGCTAACTACTGATCCAAAACTAATTGGAGTCATGGTTCATCAATTAGCAATGCCAGGTGATGATGTTACAAAGGAAGATATGTTGAGTATCTACACTTATAAGGGAAAATATTGGATCGGTATTGGAAGTGGAGTTTCTACCATTGGTTATGAGATTAATGGTAATACCGTCAGCTATTATACGAGACATTACGATGAAAAAGAGTCATCCGCCGAAGTGTCATATATTAAGCACGATATTAGTCTAAGGGATCTTGAAAATAACTATTATTCAACTGATGCTCAGAAACAAACAGTTCAATATGTGGCTAATAAAATGCCCGCAATTCAGGAACAAGCAGATTAGATTCATAGAATAAAAATACAATATTAAGGGGATTATTTATCATGAAATTTACAAAATCAGCAGTACTAGCAGCTGCATTATTAATGGCAGCAACAGGAGCAGTAACAAGTTTATCAAGCAATACTACAGAAGCAGATGCAGCTACAGTCGCAACAGTTAAATCAGGCGTTACAGCTCAACTTTATAATTCAAATGGTGCCTGGGTTACTGACCGTGCTTTAGCACAAAACACAAAATGGCGTGTTGGTACTATCAGTAAAATTGCCGGTGTCACAATGTATCAAGTTGCTACGAACGAATATTTGAGAGCTTCAGATTCAGTACTTTCAGGTCAACCACAACAAGCACCTTCATCAAGTCTAGTTGCTACATTGGGTAACAACGGAGCTCCATTGTACTTCTCAGCTACAAAGGGTGACCCAGCTCACTATCAAACACTTGGCGCAAACAGTGCTTGGAGAGTTAGCCATGTTGTTAACAATGGTAAGGATACATTCTATGAAGTTGGTTTGGGCACTTTTGTTAATGCCAAGGATGCTCAATTGAACAAGACACCTTCAAATGTTGAAACAATTGGCTTCGAACCATACCTAGGTTTGAGATAATCAATTAGACGAGGATAGTAAATATTATGAAATTTATGACTAAATCAACAGCCATCGTAGCCGCTTTAGCAATGGCAACAACTGGAGTACTAGCTTTTTCAACGAAAGCTAACGCTGCGACTGTTGCGACGGTTCATTCTGGGGTAGTTGCTCGTTTGTACACACCACAAGGGGCTAAAATTAGTAACCGAGCTTTGTCACCAAATTCTGCCTGGCAAGTTGGTAAAATTTTGACAATCAATGGCGAAAAGATGTATCAAGTTTCAACTAATGAATATCTTCGTGCTGCTGATTCTTCTCTTAATGGTCAACAACAAAGTCATGCGCCAAGATTAGCTGGAAAAGCTATGAGTATGTTGGCACTTTATCGTGATGATACTAACAGTATGGCCAACCGTTCATTGGCACCTAACTCAGAATGGGCAATCGGTAAATATGTCGTTAACAAAAATGGTCAACAATTTGTGCAAGTTTCAACGCATGAATACGCTGATGCATCTAAATTGATGTACACACAACCTATGACTAACTCAACTTATATCGCTGACTTTGGTACAAATACTAAGTTCTCCGACTTTGCGGTCGTTGGTTCAGGTAATTTGGGTACTAATGGTGATAGTTCATCTGAAACGGATACAAGTACTGATAATAACCAAGGTTCAACATCAACAAGTACTTCCACGGATCCTGATATTGACCCTAGTTTAAATGCTGACGTTAAAGTTGGTACGAATGGGTTAACGTATGAACAAATTCATAAAAGATATCCTAAAGTAGAAGATGTTATGTCGGCAATGATGGGTACAATTAATGCTGAACGTAAGTCACGTGGATTATCTACCTTGGTAGAAGATCCCACTTTGGATGCAATTGCAGCCAGACGTGCACAAGAAGTTTCAACAAACTTTACTCATTATGATTCTTCAGGTAAAACTATTTTCTACGAATACTTAAAGCAAGAAAAGCCAGAGTTGAGTGGACAAGGTGAGAACCTGATTTTGCTACCATGGAAAGATTTAACTGATCAAACGGCGCAAGGATATGCCGATGTTGCTATGGACAATTATCGTGGTGAGGGAACAAATGCTACATGGAATCACTACTTAACTATTATTAATCCAAATGCAAAATCAGTTGGTATTGGAATTTGTGAATCACCAGATGGAAATATATATTCAGTTGAAGACTTTGCTAGATAATTAATAAATTAATGCCAAAGAACAATGAAGGCATTAGAAATTATTGTGGCAATAGTGGTTCTAATTTATTATCTTGAAAAATAAACCCCAACCAATTACGGTTGAGGTTTTTTGTTATCCATTCAAATCAGCAGTGTCCAATCTGAAGAAAGGCGATACCAAGTGAATGGCGATGATGTATGTGTTATTGGATAAAACATTGTAGCATTCCCAAACACGTTCACTAGGTTCGGTATTACGAAGGTATTCCTTGATGTCAGCTAAGTAAGGCTTTATTTCAGTTTCCTTGAGAATCACATGTTGTTTCATATTTAGTTCTCGTTTTTGAGAGCCAGTTAAAACTAATCCCGTTTGAATTTCCAAGTCCTCAGTTAGTTCCGCAATAATTTTTGTAAATCTAATATCTAATGTCATTAGATACTACCTCCAGTTTTTTTATTTGTTACGAAAACTCAAAAAAGACGCCCGTGGCGTCTTACGGTTTTATAGATTAACTAGTCGGAAGAGCTGGGAGATATTTGTGTGCTGTGGTAGTGGTATAAGTACGGGAGATTTCTCCCGTACTTATACCACCGGACGTGTTTGAAGACTTGACGGACTGTGTCAGGGCTTCAAACACGTCCGCACAGCTTGAGAATATTTCCCAGCTTTGGAGACGGCATATTTGACTAGCACCACACGTTAGATTAGCAATAAGTTAAAATGTTTGACTTAGAGTGACCTCTAACTTGTAAAATGCTAAACATTAACTAGAAAATAGAGGAAATATTAATGACAAAAACATGGATGATTACAGGAACTTCAAGTGGATTTGGTAAGGAATTGGCTCAGGTCGTCGCCAAACAAGCAGGCACTAACTTGGTAGCGACTGCTCGTAAAGAGGCTGATTTGGCATATTTGGACGCATTTGATGCAACACGTGTGGCTAAGGTGATTATGGATGTGACGAATGAAGAGCAAGTTCAAGCCGGAGTTGCGGTAGCCAAGGATAAATTTGGCGGGATTGATGTATTGGTCAATAACGCTGGTTTAGGATATTTTGGAACAATTGAGGAAAGTAACGAAAAAGATGTTCGCCAAATGTTTGAGGTTAATGTTTTTGGATTGGGTAATGTGACAAAGTCAGTTTTGCCAATTATGCGGGTACAAAAGCAAGGGGTAATTATTAACATTTCGTCCGCATTAGGTGTTACTTCGTTGCCAACTTTAGGTTGGTACAGTGCAACTAAATTTGCGGTGGAAGGTTATTCCAACGCTTTGCGCCAAGAAGTTGCTCCATTGGGTATTCAGGTGATGAACGTTGAGCCTAGTGGTGCCAGAACTAAATGGAATGCTGGAAAGACTGCCCCAGTTGAAATTGCAGATTATAGTAAATTTGCTGGAATGGTCGATGGTGCTTCAAATGGTGTCACGCAAGCACCTGGAAGTCCGGAATTAATTGCCAAAACAATTTTTGACATGGCTACAGATAATAAAGTTGTGCCGGATCACTTGCCATTGGGAACTTTTGCGACTGATGGGATGAAAAAAGAACTTACTAATACTTTGAAAGACGTTGATAAATATCACGATATTTCCGTTGGTATTGATCAATAGTCGATAATAAAAAATGCCTCGACTATTAAATTAGCTGGGGCATTTTTTGTTGAACAAATTTTGTTTCCATGTCGTAATTTCACATATCTAGCCAAAAAGGGAGGATATGTACATGCGGGCAAAATTGAAAAATATTGGAAGTAATCAACGCCATAGATACAGTGGAAAGTTTGTTAAATATGGATTCAAATATGATGATAGAAGAAAAGAACATGCCAAACCAACGCTGATATTAAAGGACATAACTTTGATTGATGATGAAAAGGAAGAGCTGATTGCGGATCATCTATGGCTGAATTTAACAGTTGGATTCAAAAAATTGGGAGTTTTACACAAGGATGAAATAGTGTCCTTCAATGGTCGAGTTGCGCCGTATAAAAAAGGATATTATGCATCCAGACAGAAGGTTGATTATAAGTTACGATTTCCTACTAAGGTGGCACTATCACGGCCCTTAATTGACTTATCTCAAAGAAAGTCGTGGCCTGATAGTAACTGGGAAATCTGTAATGATATTTATAAAATGTATGAAGAAGATTATCTAAAGCGAGATATTGGTAAACCATACCCGGAACGTTAATTGTACAGTTTGATAAATGAGCTGGGATGTTTTTTGCTATGATAGCTGTATAAGTGAAAAGAGGCAGTTAAATTGAAAATCCAAACAGGCTACATGCCATTTCGTGAATACAAAACTTATTATCGAATTGTCGGGGATTTGAACTCCGAAAAGACGCCATTATTGCTATTACACGGCGGTCCTGGGTCCACTCACAATTATTTTGAAGTCTTTGACCAATTAGCCGAAGAAACTGGGCGACCAATAATTATGTATGATCAACTTGGTTGTGGAAAATCCAGTATTCCTGATGATAAGGACCTGTGGAAAGCTGATACTTGGGTAGATGAGTTGAAAACTTTGCGAGAATATTTAGGTCTAAAACAAGTTCATTTGTTAGGTCAATCTTGGGGCGGGATGTTAGCGATAATTTACATGTGCGACCATAACCCTCAAGGTGTGAAAAGTTTGATTCTTGCCAGCACTTTGTCTTCGTCCAGATTGTGGGCTCAAGAACAGCATCGGATGATTAAATTCATGTCGCCAGAAGATCAAGCAGCAATCACCCAAGCAGAGTCAACGGCAAATTATACTGCTCCAGGATATTTAAAAGCTAATGAACATTTCATGTTACAACATGCCTCAGGACCTATCACAGAGCAGTCTCCGGAGTTTTTACGTCGTCCAAAAATCAGTGGGAAAACGTCTTATGTTACCGCTTGGGGTCCAAATGAATATTTTCCAACTGGTAATTTGAAGGATTATGATTACACGGATAAGTTGAAAAATATCACCACGCCAACTTTGGTAACGAGTGGAACTGACGATTTATGTACGCCGTTAGTTGCTAAAACAATGGTCGATCAGTTGCCAAGTGTTGAATGGACTTTGTTTGCTCACAGCCGTCATATGGCATTTATTGATGAAACTGCTTCTTATATGAAACGATTGAATAAATGGTTAGCTAAAAATGATTGATAAGTTTAGCTTATCGATGCTTTTAATAATTGGAATTGGTCGGTAAGTGGATAGTTTGTAATATATATCTTGAAAGTTAAATCAGTTAAGCAATGGAGGATATATATTTTGAACAATGAAGTAGTCGTATTATTTGGTGCTGGTGCAATTGGTGAAGCAATCGTCAGAAGAGTGGCAGCTGGTCGAAAGCTGTTGTTGGCGGATTACAGCGAAGATAAATTAGATACAATGAAACAAAATTTGAGTGAAGCAGGTTTTTCAGTTGAAACTATTAAAGCTGATCTTTCTTCAAGAGCCTCCATTAAAGAAGTAGTGGAAAAAGCTAAATTGCTTGGTGAAATCATGGGCCTAGTTAATGCAGCCGGAGTTTCACCTTCACAAGCTAGTGCTGAACAAGTGTTGAAAGTTGATTTGTACGGTACATCAGTTTTATTAGAAGAATTTGGAAAAGTTATGGCGCCTGGTGGAGCTGGAATTGTGATTTCTTCACAGTCAGGACATCGATTGCCAGGTTTATCAGTTGAAGATAATCAGGCCTTGGCAATGACACCGACTGAAGACTTGCTGAATTTACCAATCTTACAACCAGATGTCATTACCGATTCCTTAGCAGCTTATCAATATGCTAAACGGACGAATGTTTTACGAGTAGCGGCTGAATCTGTTAAGTGGCAGAAACGTGAGGCCAGAATAAATGCCATCAGTCCAGGAATCATTATGACACCATTAGCTTTGGATGAATTGAATGGACCTCGTGGAGCTGGATATAAAAAGATGTTTGATTCGATGGTAACAAAACGACCCGGAACTCCAGATGAAATTGCTGGTTTGGCTGAATTGTTGATGGACCGTCGCAGTGCCTTTATTACTGGTAGTGATTTCTTAGCAGATGGTGGAATTACAGCACAATATTGGTATGGTGATGTTTCAGAAGTTAGAAATTAATAAATTTAATAATATAAGGTTACTGATATAAAAGAAGTCCTCATCAAGATATAATTCTTTTCGAAGAATTTATCTTGATGAAGACTTTTTTGTTATTTGAATAATTTACAGGGGAGAATTTGTTATTTTAAATTTGAGCGTTGATAGCATCGGCTGTCTTCAACATGTGATAAGTTGCTTCAAAGACAGGGCAGACATCTCCGGGAATCGCATAATCCTTAGTCGTTTGACGTAATTTGGCAAAATTGTCACTGAGATCTTTGTGATTGCTAGCATCTAGACACAATTTAACGTATTGCTGTCTGACATCAAAAACTTCAGGGTGATTTTGTCCGTGGGCATTGGTGATTGCTCGAGTATAGAAATCCAATTTATCGTGACGCTCGTCTAAATAGTCTTTAACCGTTGTCATTTGAAAAGCCTCTTTTCGTTTGATGACTTCAGTATAAGGTGCCAAATGGATTAAAAAATTGATTTAAATCAAAAATCGTATATTTAAAAATATGTAACATAATTGTATAAAACATTTATGGTTGTAGCTCGTATAATTGAGTTACTTAAGAGAGTATTAGTAAATATATGTAAGCGTTGAGATGAGGTGATCACATAAGAGTTAGAAGAAGGAATATAAAAAAATATTTAAGAATTATTTTAGTGGTGGTTCTGCTAGCAGGAGGACTAGGTTACTATTTCAATAATTCTTATGCCTCAAGTGGTAATGATAATGCCAAAACTAATCAAGTGATTAAAAAGAAGCAGCGCATTATCAAACACAATTTGACGAGTTATTTGAACAGTGTGACTAAAGATGGCACGGCTAGTGTTAGTTTTTATAATTTAGGCGCTACTGAGGATAGTGATGCGGCCGATGGCAAGTATGCTGACGTTTATAAGAAGGGTAGCTTGCAAGTAGAGGCTAATGCTCACACCGCACAAACCGCTGCTAGTACGTATAAACTTTACATTGCGGCGTTTCTAATGAATCAAAAGTTGAACGGCAATTTTAGTTGGACGGATTCTAATGTAGATGGATTCAATCGAATGATTGTTGAAAGTGCAAATGATTTTTCGGAAAATCAAATTGATATTTATGGCGCAGATATTCTGAATGAGTTTGCTGGCAATCAAGGCTGGTACTCAGGCGTTTTCCAGTCTGGTCAAGGAACACTGACGACGAGTTATAGTTTGCAGCTGTTGTTGCAAGACCTCGAGTCAGGCACAGGTGTGTTTAAAAACAAATCCGATCAAGCCAAGATTTTAAAATTGATGGGAAAACAAATTTATCGTGATGGAATTCCTGCTGGGGCTGCCGCAGCTGATGCTGGGACAACTGTGCAAGATAAAGTTGGTTTTCTCGATGACGTCAATAATGATGCGGGGATTGTGACGATGCCAGATGGTCAGAAGTATATTCTGGTTATTTTAACTAATGGTCATAATCAAAGCAAATTTAGTGGGTTCCCAAGGATTGCTAAAATTACGAAAAATGTGCAGCAGATTGTTTACGGATCGGATGCTGGAACTAAAATTGTTAACTATTAATGGACTCTGAATTTGATTCAGGGTTCTTTTTTGTTATTGACAGAGGTGTTAAAATTTAATTATTGTGAAAACGCTAACATGGCGTTGAAAATAACAATTGGGGGTATTTTTTAATGCAAAAAACTTTTGTTAACGGTGTCGATGGTAATTTTGGAAAATTGGTTGCTGAGTATGTTCAGCAATTGATTCCTAAGGAAAGATTAGTATTCACCGCACCTGATGAAAGCAAATTAAAGATTTATGCCGACCAAGGTATTCAAACGGCCGTAGCAGATTTCAATTCACCTGAAAGTTTAGCAAAAGTTTATGCTCACGCTGATAAAGTTTTATTGATTTCGATGCCTTTTGTTGGTGAGAAGCGTCGTAAAGCTCATAAAAATTTTGTGGATGCTTGTGTAAAAGCAGGAGTTAGACAGGTTATTTATACGTCGGTTTTATCCGCTGGAAATCCTTTTAACCCAAGTGTCGAGAATGCGGATCACGGTTATACGGAATCTATAATTCAAAATACGGATTTAGATTATATTTTCTTACGTAATTCTCTCTTTGCTGAGGCATTTATTTCAGATTATATGCGTGCGGTTGATAGTCACGAAGATACGATTGAGAAAAATATGGGTGACGGACGTGTTTGGTTTATTTCTAGACGTGATGCAGCCTTGAGTGCAGCTTGTGCATTAAATGATGACTTTTATCATAGAGCAGTTTTGAATATTAATGGTCACGAGCCATTTACGTATAATAAATTCTTGGAAGTTGGCAATAAGGAGACTGGCAACAATATAAAGTATGTTAAGAAAACTGACCAAGAATTATATGATTATTTTGATAGCGTTGGCGTTCCTAGAAATACTGATGGTGATTTTTCTAAGAGCCCAATTCAGGCCACTTCCGATGGAATGGTTACATTTGGTACGACTGTTCGTGAAGGATATCTGGATGTTCCAGTCAGTGATTTTTGTAGATTGACGGGACATGAACCAATTACTGTAAAATATATGTTTGAGCATAAGGATGATTTCTTGTTAGGAGATCGTCATTCGACAGAAAAATAGTATCAGAACAAAGAGGATGTGAGATATTTGATTATCTTACATCCTTTTTGTTTTGCTTAAGATGGGGCTATTTCCTACCGGTAGGAAATAAGTATGACTTTGTGAGCGGTTACAACAGAAAATATAATAGGAATTGTTGATAAGCAATAACGGTTCTTATTAGTAAATTGGTAAGGAAAATATTATGAATAAGAATATAAATAAAATGCTAGATGTGTTGCTGCAACAAAAAGACTTTATTACTAACAAACAATTATCTGAGTTGGTTGGGGTAACGGAGAGGAGTGTAAGAAGTTATGTAGCTAAAGTTAATGCGTCCTTTAATGGTGAGAAGTTAATTGTTTCGACTGAAAAAGGATACAAAATTGATAAAAGTAAATATGATTCCAAGAATATCAATTCAAATGATTCAGACAGTGACGACGAGATCCTGTTTCGGATTGCATTGTTATTAATAAATAGTACTGGATATACGCAAATTGATATAATTGCTGATCAACTTTCTTATTCGAGTGAAAGTATTCGTAGCAAAATTCAAAAGTTATTTTTAAAAATTAAACAGTTTGATATTGGACTTTCATTTGAATCAAAGATTTTCACAGGAGTTAGATTGGTCGGCAATGAGGAATCTAAGCGTTTAATTTTAGAAGAATTGGTACCTTTAAAAATATTTTCAAAAGAGAAATTGATTTATCAATTGGATAATTTCTTTAAAGATATGACTGATATTAAAGAAATAACTCAGAGTGTAAAAATGGTTGACAACACTCTGACAGCTCATAACTGTACCGTTGAATATTGGACGTACGTAAAGTTGATTATTCACATCATAATTATGAATTATCGAGTGAAGAGTCACCATTATGTAACTGAGTTAGCTAGCTATGAAGAAGTGGTTCATGAATTTTCGGAATATAAGTTAGCAAGTAGTTTAATTGATGATTTTAAAATTGGAAAAACGAAGGAAGAATTATTAAGCCTTACATATTATCTTTTGGCACTACCATTAGATATTACTAACCCAGAAATAATTTTGAACGATGAAACAACTATCTCAGCCATAAAAGAGACGTTATTCAAAGCAGAAAAATATTTCAATATTCCAGTATATTCTAATGAGAATTATCAGAATCAAATTGTTAACCATATAGCTAGACTTCTAAATCCAATAAAGGAAAAGATTCCAATTTTTAATCCTTATTTTACTGAATTGAAGCATGAATATTTGTTTGCATATTCTATTTCTAGTTTCATTTACGATGACTTGAAGAAGCGTCTTTCACTATCTATTCCGGAATCGGAAATAGCGTATTTATCAATACACATTCAATTAGTTTTGAATGAGGAAAAAGACGGAATATTAAAAACGCTTTTGATTGTTAACAATAAGCAAATCGAAACCAAATTAATAAAAAATAAGGTGGAAATGTTTTTTCAAAATATTCATATTGCCCGTATTGAGCATGATTTTGAAAAAGCAAACTTTAATGAGTTTGATTTAATCCTAACGACAATCGGTGAATATCCTAGTCCCAAATATTATAGGATCGACAAATTAATACATATTTCAAGAAATTTTAACAGCATGGATATTCAGAGTGTACAAAGGTTTATTTCCACAATAGGAACTTCAAATTTAATAGATGACGCAGACTATTTTCATATAAATGAAAGTTCAAGTATAGATGCCATTGAGAAGTTGCTGGAGTTATCAGGGTATTCCAATCTCATCGATAACTTTAAGGATAGAGAAAAAATGTCTAGCACGGATGTCGGAAATTATACAGCCTTACCACATCCATTTTTAACCAAATTTTCTTATAATCCCAAGGTAATTATTGGTATTAACAAATCAAATATTATCTGGGGGACTCAGAAGGTGAAATTGATTATAGCCTATATTCCTTCGGAGCAACTAGAAGTAAATAAGGGATTCTTCAGGGATGTATACGTACATACCAATAACCTAGAGACGGTGTTGAAATTACTAAAAACTAAAAATAAGCAGAATTTCATTTCTGTATGGAATAAAGAAAGAGGATATTAAAAATGTTAATGAACATGGTTGATTTACTAGATGTAGCTTATAAAAATAATTTTGCGGTTGGTTCATACAATGTTTCAAACAGTGAATTTGTTGAAGCAATTATTGATGCGGCTGAAAAGAAGAATGCCCCAGCTATTATTCAAATTCACCCAGATGAATTGAGCTTTATTAGCGAAGATTTTGTAGCTTATGTCAGACAAGCTGTAAATCGTACAAGAATCCCAATGGCCATCCACGTTGATCATGGTGGGACTTACCAAGATATTCTTAAGGGAATTAGAAACGGTTATAGTTCAGTAATGATTGATGCTTCAGCTAAACCTTGGGAAGAAAATATTGCTATTACCAAGAAATGTGTCGAAGCAGCCCATGCAGTTGGTGTTTCTGTAGAAGCAGAATTAGGAACAATTGGAAGCAATGAATTATCTGTTGATAGTAACGGTGTTAACGAAATTCTTTATACGGATCCTGAAGATGCTAAGAAGTTTGTTGAGGCAACTGGAGTAGATACATTAGCAGTTGCTATTGGAACACGTCATGGTCACTATGCACATGTTGAGAAGCCAGAATTAAGAATCGATCTTTTGGAAAAGATTCACGAGGCAGTTGATATTCCATTGGTATTACATGGTGGTTCTGATAACAAAGATGAAGAAATCCGTAAGACATACAAACATGGTGTTGCTAAAATCAACCTTTCAACGGATATGAAGACCGCATTTTTCAATCAATTACGTAAAACATTGGTTGAAAAGCCTGATGATTATGAACCAAACGTGTTAATGCCAAGTGCTCGTAAGGCTGCACAAGATCTTGTTGAATATAAAATGGATCTATTCAATTCAACAGGAAAGGCTAGCTTGTATTTCAAATAATCTAATATTTGATGTAGAAGGGGAAAATTATGAATGTTAAAGATGTGATTGATAAAAAGAATATCATTATTTCTAATACATCCATGAGTAAACAAGAAGCCATTGAAAAAATGAGTTCATTACTCGGGAAAAATGGATATGTTTCTGATGTAACCTCGTTTCAAAGCGCTGTTAATAAGAGAGAAAAGGAAATATCTACTGCCGTTGGTTATGGAGTGGCAATACCTCACGGTAAATCAGATGGTGTAGACAGAGCTACGATTGTTATCCTTAAAAATTTAAGTGGTATCCAATGGGATAAGGAGATTGTTAATCTGGTATTCATGATTGCAGCTCCAGCAACCGCTAATGATGAGCATTTGCGGATGTTATCAACTATTTCTACTTTTCTGATGGATGAAAATTTCCGTGCTAAATTGTTGACTGCAATGACTGAAGATGAAATCTATAATGATTTAATCAAGCAGGATGAAGCAAAATCAAATGAAAAAGATTTGAAGAAAGCAACTGAAGATAGTGGGAAATACTTAATTGGTATTTCTGCATGTATGACAGGTATTGCGCATACTTATATGGCTGCTGAATCACTTGAAAATGAGGCTAAAAAGCGTGGAATGAAATACAAGATTCAGACTAATGGCTCAACGGGTGTGGAAAACAAACTTACTCCAGAAGACATTGCAAAAGCTGATGCAATTGTTGTTGCTCACGATGTAAAAGTGGATACAGACGTTTTCAAAGGAAGAAAGTTTCTTGATGTCCCAGTCAAGAGAGCCATCGATAAACCTCAACAGATTGTGACAGATGCTTTAGCTTTGAGCTCTGACTATGTTAAATCAGATAAGATTTCGAAGGCTGAAGAAAAGAGTGAAGAAACTGAAGGGGAAAGCAAAGGTGGAAGCTTTGCAAGAGCATTTTACACTCACACTATGAGTGGTGTTTCATACATGATTCCATTTGTTGTAGTTGGTGGTATTTTTATAGCCATTTCCTTTATGTTTGGTATTTATGCTAGTGATCCAACAAGTAGTCAATATAATGTTTGGGCAGCATTCTTTAACGAAATGGGTGGTAATGCCGCATTCAAGCTATATGTTCCAGTTTTGGCTGCTTATATTTCATGGAGTATTGCTGATAAACCAGGATTAGCACCAGGTATGATTGGTGGTATGATGGCCGTGAATGGTGGCTCTGGGTTCTTAGGAGGTATGTTAGCCGGATTCTTAGCTGGTTATTTAACAAAATTTATTATTAAGAAAACTAAGAATATTCCACATACATACCAAGGATTAATTTCAGTGTTATTAATACCTCTATTGTCAACGTTTGTAGTTGGATTCGTAATGTTCTTTATCTTGAATACACCTATGTCTCATTTCAATGAGTTCTTAACGACATGGCTGAAATCAATGAATGGATCTAGTGCTTTTGTTATGGGAGCTCTATTAGCTGGTATGATGGCTTCAGATATGGGTGGTCCGATTAACAAGACTGCTTCAGCATTTGGTTTAGCAATGTTCGCTTCTAAGATTTATGGACCATCAGCTGCTTTGATGGTTGGTGGTATGGTACCTCCTTTGGGGGTAGCATTAGCTACATTATTATTTAAAAATAAATTTTCTAATCAAGAAAGAGAAGCTGGTAAAGCTAACTGGATTTTGGGTGCCTGTTTCATTACTGAAGGTGCCATTCCATTCGCTGCAGCTGATCCATTGAGAACAATTCCTGCTAATATTATCGGTGGTGCCGTTGGTGGTGCTTTAAGTATGATGATGGGAATTACACTTCAGGCTCCACATGGTGGTATATTCGTAATTCCAGTTGCATGTAATAAGCCACTATTGTATATCGGATGTATTGTTATAGGTGCTGTTATCACTGCTTTGATTCTAGGATTTACTAAGAAGACCTTGAGTGAAAGTGATATGAACAAACAAATGGCAGCTGGTATTATTTAATATATGTTTTACAAATCTAATTTGAATAAAGAGTAGTTCTGAAAAATAGAACTACTCTTTTTGTGTACCTAAATTTAAGGTGGTGACATTCAAAAATATATTTTGTCACCTAGGTAGTGACAAAACTAAATGTAATCGCATACAATAAAAACTTACTATATAAATGTAAAGAGAAACAGATAACAAAATAAATTATTTAGAAATTATTGGAGGAATATATCATGAGTAAAAGTATTCTATTGATTTGTGGATCTGGAGCATCATCAGGCTTCATGGCAGCTAATATGAGAAAGGCTGCTAAAAAAGAGGGACTTGATTATAAAATCAAGGCACGTAGTGAATCTGAATTAGGTGATTATATGGATGATATTGATGCTTTGATGGTTGGACCACATTTAAAGGCAGAATTTGATGGTATTAAAGAACGTGTTCCTGAAAATGTAAAAGTTATTCTAATGCATGCTGATTACTATTCAATTCTTGATGGTAAGGGTGCAATTGCACATTTACAAGAAGAGCTTGGCGACTAAGACACAGTTAAAAAATAAATAAGGGGTGTGTCAAAATGGATAAATTTATGGACTTTCTCAACACTAAGTTTGCACCAAAAGCACAAGTTGTTGGGAACAATCAATGGATCGTAACCCTAAAGAATTCAGTTCTTGAAGTGTTGCCATTCATTCTTGTTGGTTCAGTAGTTAGTTTGCTAAATATTCCTGGAAATTTCTGGAATTGGTGGCCTGATTTTACACCGGTAAGCAACTTTACTTTTGGACTATTATCAATTTTTGTTGCGTTTCTGGTTCCATTCAACTATATGGAATATAAGAAGCTTAAAAAACAGCGTATTATCGCTGGATTAACATCTGTCGCTTTGTTTATGATGTTAATTAATCCAAAGTTCACTAATTCAGGAGCTACAGCTTCATTTAGTTTTAGTGAATTTGGTGCAGGTGGTATGTTTGTCGCCATTATTGTTGCTATTTTTGTCAGTTTGATAATGGAGGCTTTTGGAAGATTTTCATTCTTTAGTGAAGATACAGTGATTCCGGATTTTGTAACATCATGGTTTGATTCTATGTTACCTATTGGAATTATTATTATATTTGGTTGGCTATTAGTAGATGTAGCACATTTTAATATGTATAACGCAATTCAATCGATATTCGCACCTTTAGCATCAGGAGCAGATACAATTTATGGATTTACATTCATTTTGTTCTTAGACTGTTTTATTTATTCAATGGGTATATCTGGTTGGGTACTTTCTCCAGTCACTCAACCATTAATGCTTGGTGGCATTGCAGCTAATGTTGCTGCAGTTGCTGCTGGCAATCCTGCAACTCATGTCTTCACTAGTGAAGTTATTTACAGTGGTTGGGCATGGATTGGTGGTGTTGGATGTACCATGCCTTTAGCTTTAATGATGTTGTTGATGGCTAAATCTCAACGTTTAAAAGCACTAGGTAAGGCTTGTATTGTTCCATCATTATTCAATATAAATGAACCACTTGTTTTTGGTACTGTTGTTTGGAACCCATACTTGATGATTCCTCTATGGATCAACGGTATTGTTATTCCAATTATTACTTGGCTTGGTTTAAAGATGGGCTTGGCCGCAATTCCAAAGGCATTAATGCAGATGTGGTACATTCCATTTCCAATTTCAACATGGATTGTTAGCCCATCAGTTGGTGCAATCATTTTAATGGCAATTATCTTTGTAGTCGCATGGTTAATCTGGTTCCCATTCTTTAAAGTTTATGATGGACAAGTTCTTCAAGAAGAAGCAGCACGAAATTAAAAGATTTTATTTTTAGGAGGAAGACATCTTATGGCAGAGGAAGAGTTTGATAATAAATCAGTCAAAGATACGATGGAAATTATTATTAATGCCGGTGATGCCCGAGCATTTATAGCTAATGCATTAGATGACATCGGAGATTTCAATTACATTTCTGCAAAAGAAAATATAAAAAAAGCTGACGAAAAGTTAGTTATTGCACATAGATTGCAAACTAAGAAACTTCAGGAAGAAGCAGAAGGCGAAGAAGTTAAGTATTCAGTGTTATTTACACATGCCCAAGATACTTTAATGACTATTATGAGTGAATATAATTTTGCCAAACACTTGATTACAGTATTTGAAAAGCGCGATCAAAAAACTAGATAAGGAGATAAATTATGAAAGATAGCAGATATCCATATTTCCCAGATAACTTTCTTTGGGGTGGTGCTCAAGCAGCCAGTCAGGCTGATGGTGCTTACAAAGAAGATGGTAAAGGATTGAATTCATCTGATGTCCAACCGTATTTAAAAGGATTATCTAATGAAAAAATTCAAGAGCTAGAAACTCAAGGTATGCAATTAGAGCAAGTGAAAGCTAATATGCATGATACTAAGAATTATTATCCAAAACGTTTTGGAATTGATTTCTACCATACGTATCCTGATGATTTAAAACTTTTGGCTGATATGGGATTCAAAACACTTAGAACTTCATTAGATTGGTCACGTATTTTCCCTAATGGTGATGATTCTGAGCCCAATAAGAGTTCGCTAGAACATTACAATAAAATGATTGATGCCATGCTTGATTTGGGTATTGAACCAATTATCACGATGAACCATTATGAAACTCCAATCAACATAACTGTTAAGTATGGTGGATGGCCTAACAGAGAAGTTATTCCAATGTTTGAGAAATTCGGAAAAACATTATTAGACTGGTTTGGTAAGAAAGTTAAATATTGGATTGTTGTAAATCAAATTAACATGGTTCAAATTGAACCATTCCTATCTGTCGGAGTCTGTGCTGATCAGTATGAGAATGAAGAAGAAGCCTTGTATCAAGCTGTTCATAATCAAATGGTTGCTGCTGCATGGATTAAACAATATGCCAAATCATTAAATAATCCAGACATTCAAATTGGTACTATGGTTGCGGATGGGACTGCTTATCCAGCCAGTTGTAAACCTGATGATGTGATTTTAGCAATGCGTCAAAATCGTTTACAATATTTCTTCACTGATGTTCAATTCCGTGGATATTATCCTGAGTATGCTAAGAACTATTTTGCTGAACGCGGTGACAAACTTGATATTAAAGATGACGATATGAAACTATTAGCAGATAACCATATGGACTTCTTAGCAATTTCTTACTATTACTCCAAGATGGTTGATGCCTCAAAGAACGAGTATCGTCCATCGGATAATAGTAAGAACCCTTATTTGAAGGAAAGTCCATGGGGATGGGCCGTGGATCCACAAGGTCTATACAACACGCTTAGTCAGTATTGGGATCGTTATCAAAAGCCAATTATTATTGCTGAAAATGGTATCGGTATGTATGACAAAGTGGAGGATGGTAAGATTCATGATGATTACCGTTCAGATTATTTGAGTGAGCATATCGAACAAGTCGGTAGAGCAATTCATGACGGTGCAAAAGTTATTGCATACTGTGCATGGGGTCCAATTGATATTGTTAGTTGTTCATCACAACAAATGTCCAAACGCTATGGATTTATCTATGTAGATAAAGATGATGAAGGTAATGGTAGTGGTAAGCGTTTATTGAAGGACAGCTACTATTGGTATAAGAATGTTATTTCATCAAATGGAAAAGAAATATAAAAGACGTATACGGAGATGAGTTATTTGCGTAAAGACCATAAGAAAGAATTATGGGACTATTTACAAAATAACCCTGGATGGCATACCTCTAACGAATTAGCTGTGGTAATTGGTGTATCTCAACGTAGTATTAAACGCTACGCAAAAGATTTAATCGATGCTACAGCTATTTTTGTTAGCAATAAAGGGTATAAATTTAACCAGAAAAAAGTAAATAGTACCAACAATGACAATTCAGATTACGAAAGTATTAAACGAGTTTTGACTAATGAGTTTACTCAACAGAAAAAGTTAAATTTGTACGATGTAGCAGATCAACTATATTTAAGTGAATCCACAGTAGTTAAACTTTTCCGGGAGATTCAGCAGTACGTTAAGCCTTTTGAATTGGAATTGAAGCAGAGTGGTGATGACTGGGCCCTAATCGGTAGTGAAATGAATAAGAGACGATTAATCAGTGATATTCTGTACCGTGAATCAAAGCAGACATTCATTGGAACGAAGACTATTCAAGAAAGTTTCCCTGATATAGACGTAGTTCAGATTTCAAATTCAATAAGAAGATTAACTCAATTAGAAAATATTTATTTGAATACATTTGACTTCAATAATATTCTGTTACATATAGCGATTGCTACCCATAGAGTTAAGAACGGCTATCAACCGCAGAATACCGAAGGAAAAACGAAATATGAATTAAAATCTGATTTACTTTCGGATGAAAAGGTAATTCAGGAAACAGAGTTTGGAAATAAGTTAATTGATAGTGTTGAAGACAATGAAAAAATTAAATTTTCTGATGCGGAACGAAAAAGTTTAAAGTTGATTATCCAATTTTCTATTACGCGTAAGCATCGGAATTTGGAAGATACAGTTAAACATAGTACTGTCGTGTTGGTTGACGATTTAATAAAGTATGTTAATTCGATGCTAAATATTGATTTGAGAGTTTTGAATTTTAGAGAGCAATTTGCCATTCATATTCAGCGTCTGCTTGAGCGTTCCTCACGAGGATATGTTGAGCGTAATCCAATGACTGCAAGTATAAGAAAGTCTTCTCCTATTATTTATGAATGTGCAGTTTTGATTTCTAATCGAATGGAAGAAATAGAACATGTTACTTTGGAGGACGACGAAATTGCTTATATTGCAATGCATATTGGTAATGCAGTGTCAGAGTATATAAATGATTTACATAAGCTGTACGTTGTTGTTTTAATGCCTGATTATCAAAATGATACAGATGATTTTGCTAGCAGGTTGGAACGACTTTTTAGTCAAGATATGGTTATTGGGAGTGTTGTTCATACTCCTGAAATGATAAATGAGAAAGATTATCCACGTAAAGTTGATTTTGTGATTCAAGTTAATTCAGAATATCAGTTGCCAGGAATAAATCATGCTAATATTTCGCAGTTTATGACTCAAGCAGATTACAAACGTATTAATCAATTGATCGAAAGTCATAAACATCAGCAGCAGAAAATTAATTTTACAAGTAATTTGGAAAGGTTTTTCCCGAAGGATAATTTTAAAGTAGTAGATGATAAGGTTGAGAGGGATGATATTTTTCAGACCGTATGTGATGAACTGGAGAGTAAAAATGTTATTCCTGAAAAATTTTCTGACAAGTTAAAAGCTCGCGAGAATATGTCAAGTACGGCTTTTGGACGCGTGGCAATACCACATTCTATGCAAATGATTGCCTTGAAGACACAAGGGTATGTTGTTATTGCTCCAAAAGGTATTTTGTGGAATGAAGATAATCATGAAGTTAATTTAATGTTTTTGTTGGCGGTTAATAAGGAGAATAAACAATCATATAGAAACATCTTTGATGATTTATCACAAATTGCAGTGGATCCTAAAAATATTGCAGAATTAGTTAAAGCTAGGACTTATGAAGAATTTATTAAACAGTTAACAAACTTGTTGTGAGTGCTCGATGTGAAATATATTTAGAAGAGAATCATACAAACATTTGTATGATTCCTTTTTTGTATGTTCTAATAGATATGTTAAGAAAATAATATGGATATACAGGTTATGGTAAAAAATATATTGACATAAATTATGCAAGGGCTTACACTAATGTCGTTGAAAGCAATATATTAAAAACCGTATATTGGGAAAGAGATGTAATAATGCGAGAAATACAATATCAAAAAAAAGGTATTGCTTTGATCTATCTAGCAAAGAAGTTTTTTACATTGGGAGTAGGCGATAAAGTTCCAACTGTTGATGAGTTGTGTAACGAAACTAATACCTCAAGAGGAACGATGCAAAGTGCATTAGAGACTTTGAAGACTGATAAGGCAATCGTCACTGTATCCAAAGGACATATGGGAACGTATCTAGTAGATCAAGATCAGGATAAGTTGTTGAACTATCTTGATGATAGAAATATCGTTTGCGCTATGCCATTACCATATACGAAATATTACGAGGGTTTAAGCACTGGCTTTTATAAGTCATTTGAAGATAAGAAATTGAATTTAAATTTAGCTTATGTTAATGGCTCTATAAATCGTTTGAATGGATTAAATAGTAATCGTTATGACTTTATAGTTACTTCAGGGCTAACAGCCGATTATCTAGTAAAACACAATGATGTTGACCTTGTCACATTACTTCCACAAAAAACTTACGTTTCAGAGCATGTTATTGTACATAAGAAAGGCAGAAATGACTTTATATACGATGGCATGAGCATTGGTGTTGATTCATACTCAATCGATTACAAAATTCTGACGCAGGAAATCGTTAAAAATCATGATGTAAAAATGATTGAGACACCTTATAACCAAATTGTTCAAAGAATTGAAAATGGAAGTATTGATGCCGCAATTTGGAACCGGGATGAAGTCGAAGAAAAAAATTATCCAGTTTCGTACAGTCCGATTGATAGTGAATTAGTTAAAAAGTCATCAAGCGCAGCATTATTATGTAAAAAGGGTAATACATTTATTAAGGAAATTGTTCAAAGATATGCCGATATTGATAAGATTACATCTGTTCAAAAAGCAGTAATTTCTGGTGAAATTTTACCCGAATATTAGGAGGTGACAGAAATGAAAGAAACTACTGAAGAGAAGTTGAAGGTACTGCACAGACTGGGAAAGTTGGATCAGGACTCCTTTGACTTTTTAACAGATGTCGATGATTATTTTTTGAAAAATTATTACAGTAATGATAATGAAATGCTATTGATTCATCTATCAGTGGCAATTAACCGTATGTTTGAAAATAAGAAGGTTGATGAAATGCCAGATGAATTGTGGCAACAAGTTTCTGGGAAACCAGAGTACAAAGTTGCGAGATCTGTCTGGAATGATTTAAAATCAAAATCACCAGTAGAATTCACAGAAGGTGAGACGAAATATATTTTGCTACATGTTTTGAACATATTAAGGAGGAATCAAAATGATTAAAATTGTAATCGGTGGTCAAATGGGTAAAGATGAGATTGAAGCTGATTTGAAAAAAATGATTGGTGATAAGGATGTTGAAATAACTGTTAAGAATGATCTTGAAGCAGCAATGTCAATCCAAGCTGGAGAAGCAGATTATTATATTGGTGCATGTGAAACAGGAGCTGGTGGAGCATTGGCAATGGCAACGGCACTTCTAGGGTCAGATAAAACAGTTACTGTAGCGTCACCATCAAAAGTGTTATCCGAAGAAGAAATTGCGGATCAAATTAATAATAAAGGTAAAGTAGCATTTGGTTTTACCATTAATACTAAGGATACTGTACTACCAATTTTAGTGAAATATTTAGTGAAATAATTTAACTCTGTTTATCTATCTTTCAATATACAATATACAGTATATTGAAAACAAATAAAGGAAGGTATAACAATGAATGTTACTACGCTGATTAATTACATATTAATTGCTGCCGTTGGTGGTGTCGGATCAATCCTAGCCAATCGTGGTATTGCCGTTTTTAACGATGGGTTGAGACCCATCATGCCTGAATATATTGAAGGCAAGATTACTAGAAAAGAATTGGCTGCTACCAGTTTTGCCGTCAGTTTTGGTTTAATCATTGGTTTTGGTATTCCTGTTTCAATTGGGTCAACAATTCTGGTTGCCCATAGTATTTTACTGGCAGCCGATGTTATTGGTACATGGACTCCAGACAACAAATGGGGTACAGCTTTAGCTGGTATCGTAGGTGCCATCTATGGTGCAGGTTTGCTATTTGGACTTTCTTCAATTGTTGCAATGTTCAAGATGTTACCATTTAATTTCTTGCCTGCACTTTCATTAATGAGCGGTCCAATTTTGTTAGCATTTTGTGCGTTTCCAGCACTTGCTGTTGCAAGTCAACACAATCCCAAGAAAGGTTTCATCACATTTGGTTTAACATTCTTGGCTTACTTATTAGCTACGAAGTTTGGTACTTTCAAAGTAAATGGTTACACAATTACATTAAATGCCATTGGTATGGCTTTGTTAGTTGCAATGGTATGTATGATTTACTTCGCTGCACAAATTAAAGGCGATGGGAATTCTAATGCGAGTCTAGTCAATGTGTTCTCAAAACGTGTTGGTCGTATCAAAGGTAACTGGATCTGGCTATCAATTATGGGTGGTTTAATTACAGCTGCATCAAGTATGTTAATTATTGCTGTTGATGTGTTACCACAACAATTGTTAGTTAAGAATCAAGTTATGGAAGCAGCTATTGCTACATTTGCTCGTGCTATTGGTTTCATTCCGTTGGTATTCTCAACAGCCATCGTAACTGGTGTTTACGGTATGGCCGGAACAACAATTATCTTTGCACTTGGTCTTTTACTGAAAGGTCAACCAATTGTAGCTTTCATCGCCGGTTTTGTCTGGATGTGGATTGAAGTTCAATTATTAGCAGCAACTGCTAAAGGATTGGATAAGTTCCCTGGTTTGAGAGATATGGGTGAACATATTAGAACATCGTTACAAGATACAATTGCAATTGCACTGTTAATAGGTGCTGCTATCGCATGTAATAAGATGGCTGCCAATATCGGTTTCTTCTGGGTTATTGGTTTCTGGCTATTAAATAAGAAATCAAAGAAACCATTAGTAGATATGGCAGTTGGTCCTATCGCAACAATTGCATTTGGTGTTCTACTTAATATTTTAAGAGTAATAATGATTTTTTAAATTAAAGGAAAGAGGAATTTCACATGTTAGTACCTGGTATGGTTTATTCACACGAACATATTCCAATTGATTTGTCGGAAGTTAAGCATAATGAAGATTGTCATCTTGATTCACAAAGACTTGTAATTGAAGAATTTAAGGACTTGTATGCCAAAGGAGTTCGTAATGTTATTGATATGAGTAATCGAGGAATGGGAAGAAATATTCCTTACGCACAAAAAGTTGCTGAAGAGTCCGGAATCAATATTGTTCAATCTACCGGATTTTATCAAGATGCATTTCTACCAGTCGAAGTTTTTAGATTGTCAGTTAACCAACTAGCAGAAGGAATGATTAAAGATATTCAAGTCGGAATTAAGGGCACAAACGTTAAGGCTGGAGTTATTGGAGAAATTGCTACTACCAAAGGTAAGTGGACTGAAGGCGAAGGCAAGGTATTTGATGCTGCTGTTATTGCACAAAAAGAAACTGGTTGCCCAATCAGTACTCATACATCAATTGGAACATTAGGCCATGAACAAGTTAATTACTTCGTACGTAACCATGCAGATCTGAGCAAGATTGTAATTGGGCATGTTGATTTATCAGCAAGTTCTGACTATGTCATTGATATGTTGAAGACAGGTATTAATGTGGAATTCGATACCATTGGAAAAAATAACTATTTAGCAGATTCTATTAGGGTTCAAATGCTTAAGGATATTGAAGCAGCAGGATTTGCTGATCAAGTAGTAATGTCTATGGATATTACAAGAAAATCACACTTAAAAGAAAACGGTGGTAATGGTTATTCATATTTACTAGATAACTTTGTACCTCAACTTCAGGAAGCTGGTGTTTCTGAAGAATTCATTAATAAAATGTTAAATGAAAATCCACATAGAATCTATGGTGATATCAATGCCTAAATTTAAAACGTATCCTTTGGAGAGCATCTCAATAGATGCTGCCCTCGATAAACAATTCAAATTGGTTGATGCAATGACTCGTCATTTTGAAGGTAATGAATTATTGAGCCGAGGTGACTTGGGAGTTGTTCCGGGTCTCAATCAACCTAGATATACCAAGAAGGTTGAAGAAGTTCTAGCTGATTTCTTTGGTACTGAAGCAGCAATGTTAGTCAGAGGATCCGGAACGTCAGCCATTCGACTAGCTTTACACTCTGTTTTAAAGCCTGGTGAACAATTACTAGTTCATCGAGCACCAATTTACCCAACGACTAAGGTCTCGATTGACAGTATGGGCATTAAAACAGTGGCAGTGGATTATAACGACATTGAAAATCAAGATTTACCTAAAGGCATTTCGGCAATTTTGATTCAATATACACGTCAACAGCCTAGTGACTCTTATTCTATGGAAAAGGTCATTTCGTATCTTAAAGAAAGATATCCTAATATTCCCATCGTCACAGATGATAATTATGCCGTTATGAAGGTTAATAAAATTGGTGTTGAGTTGGGTGCATCACTTAGTTGTTTCTCCACATTTAAATTACTTGGGCCCGAAGGTATCGGCTGTATCGTTGGGAACAAAGAGGAATTGGATAAATTACGCAAGGAAAATTATTCTGGTGGTTCCCAAGTTCAAGGTCATGAGGCTCTAGATGTTTTGCGAGGACTAACATATGCTCCGGTTGCTTTAGCCAATCAGGCACGTGTAGTTAATGAGTTGGTTGAAAGACTTAATAGTAATGAAGTATCAGGGATTGCTTCAGCTTATGTGGCTAATGCCCAATCCAAGGTCTTATTGGTTGAATTTGAAAAGCCAATTGCTCAAGAAATCTTAAAGTATACTAATGCGCTTGGAGCTGCTCCAAATCCAGTTGGGGCTGAGTCTAAGTATGAGATTATTCCGATGTTTTACAGAGTTTCGGGAACGTTTAAAGAATATGATCCAGAATTACTTAAAACGACAATTCGTATTAATCCATACAGATGTGGTGCAGATACCATTGTACGCATATTAAAGAACAGTATTGGCAAGGTGGTGAAGTAACAATGTTTTTGAAACAGCTTGAAAAACATAATCCGGAGTTGATAGACTTTGCTTTCGAATTACATAAAACGGGTCAAATACTGCCAGACACTTACGTAATTGATTTGGATATGATACATGATAATACAGTTAAGATGGTGGCTGAAGCTAAAAAATATGGTGTCGAATTACTCTATATGACTAAGCAATTGGGTCGAAATCCTATTGTAGCTAAAGAAATTCAATCAGCAGGTATTGAAAATGCAGTCGTAGTAGATTTTCGAGAAGCAGAAGTTTTTATGGAAAATGGATTGAATTTAGGAAATGTTGGACATTTGGTTCAAACACCTAAGGCTTTGTTAAAAAAGATAATTTCCTATGGAACTAAATATTTTACGATGTATTCACTTGAAAATACTGTCGATTTGAATGAGGCCGCAAAGGCTGTGGGTAAAATTCAACCAGTAATTTTAAAGATTCAAGATACTAAAGATGATATTTATCCAGGACAGGTTGGCGGATTTACGCTGGATGAGTTGGATAATCAATTAAGTGAATTGAGAGATTTGTCTAATGTAAAAGTTGTCGGGCTAACGACATTTCCTGCCATTTTATTCGATGAAAAAACTGGTGATTATCATTCAACATCGAATATGGAAACTGTAAAAAAGGCTAAAGAATTATTTAATAAGCACGGAGTTGAATGTTCTGTCGTTAGCTTGCCGTCAGCAACTGCTACTAAATCAATTAAGCTGATCAGTGAATTAGGCGGTACAGAGGGTGAGCCAGGTCACTCACTTACAGGGACGACACCAATGCATGCAACAAAGGACTTGCCAGAAAAACCTGCTTATTGTTATGTGAGTGAAATTTCACATAGTTATGGTGATCATAGTTTTATCTATGGTGGTGGTTACTATCGCAGGGGTCATCTCAAAAATGCGATTGTCAAAGATGGCGATAAGGTAGAGTCTGCAGAAGTTTTACCACTAGATAACTCAAGTATTGATTATTATTTAGAATTAAATAAAAAGTTTAAATCTGGTTTACCAGTAGTAATGTCAAGCAGAACTCAGATGTTCGTAACGAGAAGTACAGTTGCACTTGTTAAAGGGTTACATACTGGAAGTCCAAAATTGATTGGTTTGTATGATACACAGGGAAGAGAATTAGCGAAAGGAGTTAAGTAATATGGGCAAGTTTGGAGTTATTGTTTTAGATAGTTTTGGTGTTGGCGCAATGGACGATGTGCCTAAGGTACGTCCTGATGATATTGGGGCTAATACTGCTTTAAATATCATTAAAGCGGTTCCACAAATTAAAATACCAAATTTAATTAAACTAGGATTAATGAATGCAATTGGTGAAGAAAGAGGAGACTTTAAATTCTCTACGACTGCTAATTGGGGTACTTCTAATTTAATGCATCATGGGGCTGATTCTTATTTGGCTCATCAGGAAATAATGGGAACAAAGCCTAAAATGCCTTTATTACAACCATTTAATGAAGTAATTGATACAGTCGAGGCACAAGTAAAAAAGGACGGTTTTGATGTTAAGAGATATGGTGATCCCGGGTATCAGCTATTGCTTGTAAACGATTGTGCGACAATTGGAGATAATCTTGAGGCAGACCCAGGTCAAGTTTATAATGTCACAGCGGCTTTAGATGAGATGCCGTTTGATGAGATTACTAGATTGGGTGAGTCTGTGAGAAGCGTTGTTAAGGTTTCTCGTGTAATTGCCTTTGGTGGTCGTGAAGTTACGTTGAAGGATATTTTGAAAGCTTTAAAGATAGAGCATGAAAAATATGTTGGAGTTTCAGCTCCCGAGTCTGGTGTTTATAACGTTGACTATCATGTTATTCATTTAGGGTATGGAATAAATCCTAAAGTTCAATTACCTCAAATACTTCATCGTTCTGATATTGATGTTGCACTAGTTGGTAAAACGTCAGATATCATAAATGTTGATACTGACAGAAAATTCCCTGGTGTAGATACAAATTATTTGTTTGATAAATTTATAGAACAGTCTAAGGATATGAAAAATGGATTATTGTTCATGAATATTCAAGAGACCGATTTGGCAGGTCATGCTGAAGACCCTGTTAGTTATGCCGATGTTTTGGAAAAGGCTGATAAAAAATTGGAAGAAGTATTACCGCTATATACGGGTGACGATATTTTAATTGTTATGGCTGATCATGGGGATGACCCAACGATTGGGTTTACACTACATACACGTGAACGTACACCGTTACTTATTTACAAAGAGGGTACACATAATAAATATGTAGGTGATCGAGCAACGCTTTCTGATGTTGGAGCTACTGGAGCTGATTATTTTGGAGTTGAAGCACCTGAAAATGGTAAAAGCTTTCTACATAGAATTATTGATGGAACAGATATAGGCGATTAAAAAAAGCGCAAAAAAATAGACAGGTGACCACACCTGCCTATTTCCCGATACAAAGTGACTGAGATTGCCACTTATAAAAGCTGCATCGGTTTTAGTATAACAATAATCGAGACCAATAGATAGAATAATTTGCAGAAATAAAATAAATGACAAAAAGTAAAATTAAAATATTGCTTGAAGTTATGTATTTACCGCCAATTGATTATATAATTGTTTCAACTAAATAGGTCAATTGGAGGACAAAATCATGGCACGCAAAGTTATCTTGTTTATCGCTGAAACTTTGGACGGCTTTATTGCTGAAACAGATGGCAATATTGATTTTTTAATTGATAGTGACTTTACTTCGGGGGAAACGACTGATCGTGAATATGAAAGATTAACTAAACATATTGATACAGTGGTAATGGGACGGAAAACTTACGAGCAAGTAGCCAACAAATTATCACCTAATAATTATCCGTATGATTCGTTTGAAAATTATATTTTAACGACACATCCAACTGAGAGCCTTGGTAATATTAACTTTATCCGGGATAACGTTGTTGATTTGGTCGAAATGCTGAAGAGCCAACCATCAAAGAAAGACGTCTGGATTATCGGTGGCAGTAGTATTATCGCTCCACTAGTAAATAGTGATTTGATTGATAGTTATCAAATCGGTATCGTTCCAATCGTTTTGGGTAGTGGTATTCCACTGTTTTCTGACAAAACCAAGTTCAAAGAGTTTAACTTGGAATCAGCTAAGAAGGTTAATGGAATTGCTTATCTAACTTATAGCAAGTAAAAAGAAGGAAAATCGCAGAGGATTTTCCTTCTTTTTTTTTATCGAACGGAATCTTTGGAAACAAATTTAGTGTTTGGCGAAGTTCCCGTATAATTATAGAGATTCATGAAGTCATTACCTGGTGCCCAGTCAGCAACGAAAGATGAAGCATCGTTAGACATACCGACTGCAACGGTTGGTCCGGAATAGATTATCGCAGCTCTGTGTCCAAAATGACCACGTGTTCCTAAGTAGCTTCCCATATTGTAAGTTTCGTCATACCAACCTTTCAATAGATAATAGGCTACATCTCTGTCTGAATGAACGTATCCCCAATGAAGAAGATAATCATAGCCAGAACTAGATAAGTTTTCTGACATCTCACGAGTTGCAGTTGAATGGCTCAATTGACCATTAGTTTGTTGCGCTGCTCTCTGATTGGCGTAATTAATGAGTTCAGTCGATCCATGAACTGGTTGCGTTCCGTTAGCAGCATGAATGGCATTTACATATTTAACAATATAGTCATTGATTTTGTTGATATCAGGTTTGTAATTTGTGATTTGAACCTCAACGTTTGGATCGTTACTGATTTGACCATCGCTAATAAATGCGTACTCATTGGTTGCTACTTGAGCATATTCTGCACCGTCGATGAAGCCAAGTTTACCCACAGCCCAATTAGTATAAGGTCCTAAAGCACGATTACTGATTAATTTACCCTCAGAAGTATAAAGTCTAGTGACTTTACGTACGAAAAATGTTGGTCTTTTAGCCGCATCAACTTGATTTTGTGTCGAAATAAGTCCGCTGAATGTGACCAAGATTAGAGCGGCAATAATACCGGTTAATCTAAATTTTTTCATCGTCTATTCCTCATATTTTCTAATAGTCTGTATTTGGAGTATATCCAGGATTCAATTTAGGATCCATTTGCCAATAATAATATAGATTAGGATCTGAAGTTGGTTCGGGTAGTGCCTTATTGAATTTCATATGGGAAATAGGAACGTAGTCATCGCCAGAAACTTGAACGTATTTTTTTCCGAGACGATTTATAACGTATTTTCCAATTTGCCATTGTGAACCTTCAGGTAAGATGTTGTCGGAAAGGTCATCTAGTCGCTTACTGATTGTCAGCGTGCCTCCGTGTGTTGTAACTGTTCCAATCAGGGCAGTTTGAGCAGGTTGCTGTGTTTGAACATTGCTGCCAGATAATGAAGAGTCACTGGCTTTCAAATATTCATTGGTAGCGACTTGATAAAGTTTCTCGCCGTTGATAGTAATGGTTTTACCAACAGCCCATTTAGTATTTGGTGCAAGGGCACGGTCAGTAATCATTTTCCCCTCAGAAGTGTAAAGCCAAGCTGGTCCTTTGGTAATGGTTGTGGCGACTGTAGATGCTTTGGCGTCGTGCTGTGTGACAAGTAATCCACCGACCGATGCCACTGCTAGAGCAGCGATTAAAGCTGCTGATCTGGTTAATTTCATAAAAAAATCCCCCTATAACAGATTATCCTAACTAACGGATAATTTAAGAATAGAAGAATTTTATAAATATTTCAATATCAAAAGTAACCGATTTCATAATTTGACACTTAATTAACGAAAATAAAATCTTTAAGCAATTGATACAAAAGCTCAATTTCGTAATCTTGAATCGTAATGTTGAATTTTTGCTCAACTGGCTTAAAAATACCATGTGAAAGTGAGAAGAAGTCACGTTCTTTATCAGTTAGAGACTCCTGTTTGATAACTGATTCAGAATTGCTTCGACTCATCAGCATCCGTTCAAACATTAACGAAAGGTGCATGTATAAGTTTAATTTTAGTCTAGCCTCGAATTTGACGTTATAAAAGTTTTCATAATGAGAAACTACATCTTGGCTATCTTGAATCACAATATCAGGATTTAAAATCTGTAGTCGACCGCGAATACCTTCAATTGATAAGAACCTTAGTAATTGATCAATTAGGGATGTGGTCGATTTTTTAGTTTCGCCAGCGTTTAACAAAATTGATTGAAGCTTTGAAGAGGTGACTTTATCGAAAATATTATAAATATTCATGATGTTCAAATCGAGACTGTCGCTGACATCAGATGTCGTCATAATCAACAATGTATTGGAGAAGAATTGCTGATCATTATTTTCCAACAATTCATGTAACTTTTTATAATCAAGCGCAATAACTTCGAGTGAAGGTGAAAGTGTTGAGTCGATAAGTTTCTTCAATTCTTTCGATAGCCCTACACCAGACATACAAGAGACGATAATATTCTTCTTATTTGAGAGGCCTTCATAATATTGTGCGTCAGTGCTTAAACTATATTTCTTGCTAGCTTCAGCGATTGATTGGAAACTATCGTTTCGTTGGATACGAAGTGCAGTGTCCAATGCCATTGAAGTGGTGACATTATTCACAACTAGCAATTCTTGATTCGAAGTCCGCTTAATCTTAGTAAACATTTGGCGCAATGACCCCATATCGAATAAGATGATATTTCCTTGTGTTGAGCTAGGTTGATTTTCAAGATATTTGCTAACGTAAGTATTAATCTGTTCCAATGAAATGTCGATTGGCATGTCGAAAGCTTCAAAAAAGTAATTTCCACACAATGAATTAACGACTTGTTGAATACTTGATGCAGTATGTTCACCGTGAGCAAGTAAAATTGCATTATAACGGACGGCTTCAATTTCATCAGCACATTGATACATCAATATGAAGAAAGGTAAGTAATAAGCTTCACTATCTACTCGTCTAGGAAGAGTTTTTTCTAGTAATTTATGAAATAGATAATGGGATCGTGGATAGTGTTCCTTAACTTGTTCTTGTAAATGAGGCACCTTTTCAGAACCCGCAATATTGTCGTCATATAGGTTGGCAAATACGAATGCGAGCGTAATATTTCTCCAGAAAGTCTCATCTTTGGGAAAAGTTACACCATATGGATGGGTGATGTATTTATGAATTAACTCCTTAATTCTCTGTATGGACGGATTTAGGAGTTCTTCACTGGTTGCAGTGCTTAATTGATTAATGATTTTAATCACAAGGAAATACTGCTCGGAAATGGTTTCGCCACGTTGAACTGAATCCGTCAGTTTGTTGAGTAGGGATGTTAAAGTAGTGCCCAATTGCAACGAACTGTTAGTTAGTGACCGAATGCTGTCCGTTACCATTTGCTGATTTGGCAATATGTGGATGGCTTTTTCAGAAATGTCACTGATAAATAGCAAGTCCCCTTCAGGCGTATGCGCATATGCTTCAGCACAAAGGAGTTGAATGTAATTGTTCAATCCACGGATATTATTGATTTGTTTAATGGTAGAAAGTTTAATCAATTTGCTGGGAGAAATCATGATTCCTCGGCCAGTTTGATTAGCTTGTTGTTGTAAAAACATAGCTATAAAAGCGATTCGTTCCGCAAAAGGACGTTGGTTTAATGGTCTAAGGGTAATATGAACTGCGGCTGATTTGAAATAAGCATTGTCTAGTTTATCGATATCCGCTGTAGCCGAGAAAATGTATCGAGGTCCGGAAAACTCCTGCTGGTTAGTAGTATTGAAAAGATAATGTTGGTCATTTTTAGTAAGTGATTGTAGGTTTTTAATATATAAATAGCCAGTTTGATTGGATCCTTTATCTTTGAAATCGCCGATATTTTTGGATAGGTCACTGCGAAATTTATCGGGTTGATCCTTGTAATTTATGCAATCCATAATTTGAAAAGTGGCATTCTTAGTCAGTGCCTTTCGTCGTATTGCTTCTTGATAGATAGCACGAGCAAAGGTACGTTTGCCACTTCCCGGCGTTCCAGTAATAAAAATTGGCAAGCCGTTTGTCGGATAAACAATTGCCTCTAAAGCATGTTGAATATCAGAACTTAAACTCCCGTCAGCCCCGATTAAGTTATCGAAGGCCGATGGGTCTTTTTTGATTTGCCAGTAAACAGGTCTGGTTCCAGACTTTTTAAGCTTATCTTGTTTTTCCAATTTAGAAAGGTAACTGCTTGTGACGCCACGGGTTAATCCGACGGCATCTGCAGCCTGTTTAGTTGTAATACGTTCGTTAGGAAACCGTTGCAATATGGCGGTATATAGTTTTTCTAAAGCATCCAAAATAATCACTCCTTAAGCACTAACGATGATAATTAATCACAACGTACAGGTGACTTTCTACTTGACTGTGATTAATATAGACATTGTAAGCGTTATATTTATTTAAGTCCAGATGAATAGAAGCGGTCTACAGTAACTCAAATGAAAGGGGGTGCTTCCTTAACGGTATCGAAAACCACAGTAGATGAATAGAACAAAACAGATTCTTTACCGATGCCGACTACCGTTTTCTATAAAGCAATTATTAATAGTTGAAAGTTTTAAGTCCTGATTGGATTGAACAGATGTAGAAAAAAGAACAACTGTTATCTAGTTATACTGATTTGGTCGGAAGGGCTGAGAATATTTACCAGCTGTGGTAGTGGCGTTAGAGCTTTAGCTCTTACACCACCGGGCGAGTTTGGAGCCTTACCGAACTTTGGTAAGGCTTCAAACCGAGGTTCGAGACCGCACTTCGGCTCGGACCGTTCCGCATAGCAGGTAAATGTTCTCAGACCTGTAGACATTCAACGTTAATGATGTTTTACAGAATGGAAGAGATAAAATGAAATATTTACTACTTGTAAGTCACGGTGATTTCTCAAAAGGATTGAGACAAACATTGAGTATGTTTGCTGGAGATCCTGTCAAATCAGTAATTGCTGTTGGTTTGAAAAAAGATGAGGCAGCTTCCACACTGGAGAAACGTTTTGAAGATACAGTAAGTAATCTTCCAGACGATTCAGAATTTGTGATTTTAGCTGATGTTATTGGTGGAAGTCCACTGACAACTGTCTGCAACGTTCTAAACAATCACGGCAAGTTGCAAGGTAGCTTGGTAATGGGAGGAATGAATTTCCCAATGGCTTTAACAGCAACAATGTCGAAAGACAGTTTATCAAATGAGGATTTGCAGAAAAAGATAATATCAGAAGCAACTGATGCTATAAAAGTATTTGATACAACACAATCATCAGATGATTTATCTGACGACGATATTTAGAGGAGGATTTATTATTATGGCAATTTCTTTTGTACGTATTGACGATCGAATGATTCACGGACTAATTACAGTTCGTTGGGGTAAAGAATATCCTTGTGATGGAATTATCGCTGTTAATGATAAGGCAGCTAACAATCCAATTTTATCTGAGGCTTATAAAGCAGCTTCGGAAAAGAAAACTTTCGTCTGGACATTAGCACATTTTGAACAAGTTAAAGATAAGGTATTAAATTCATCAACACGTTATTTCTTAATTACAAAGAATCCCCAAGATATGAAACAAATTTTGGTAGATATGGGATTTGTACCAGGAGATATTAAGACAATTATTGTTGGACCTGGTAATGATCGTGATAACGCAATTAAATTAGGTGACAACCAATCATTCACGCAAGAAGAGGCCGATGCTTTTGAGGATATTGAAAAGGCTGGTTATAAAGTTGACTTCGCATTGTTGCCAGATCAACGTATCGGTGATTGGGGTAAATTCAAGTCTAAGTTTGGTTATTAACATTTGATTCAAACGTTCGATATTAAAAAGAGGGGTATTTAAAATGACAATTAGTTGGGTTCAAGCTGCTATTTTAGGGTTATTCGCATGTTTATGTTCCAACTCTTGTATGGCTGGTCAAGCAGTAGGTAATTATACAATCGGTCGTCCATTAGTTGGTGGTCTCATTTGTGGGATCGTACTTGGAAATGTGCCACTAGGTATCGCTGCTGGTGTCGCAATGCAATTGGTTTACATCGCTTTGGTTACACCAGGTGGTACTGTTTCAGCCGATGTTCGTGCAATTTCTTATATCGGTATTCCTTTGGCAATGGTTGCTATTACAGCACAAGGATTGAATCCTATGAGTGGTAGTGCTGCTAACCTTGCTAAATCAGTTGGTACTTTGGTTGGTACCGTTGGTACTGTCTTGTACTACGCCGTTGCAACAATGAATCTAGTTTGGCAATCATTTGGTTGGAAAGATGTTCACAATGGTAAGCTTGATAAATTAACTGCTGTTAACTTTGGCTGGCCTTGGATTTCACACGCTTTGTTCTCATTCATTCCTACAATGCTTCTAACATATTATGGTTCTACAGCTGTTACAGCATTACGTAATGCTTTACCAATGGATGGTGTTGCTATGAAGACACTATTCACTGTTGGTGGAATGCTTCCATGTGTCGGAATTGCTATCTTACTCCGTCAAATTATTAATACTCCACTTGATTTTGTACCATTTTTAGTTGGTTTCACATTAGCAGCATCTCTACACTTAAACCTAGTTTCAGTAACAGTTATTTCACTATTGTTCGCCGTTATCTTCTATGAAGTTGAAATGGCAAGAGGTTCAAATAATGGTACGCCGTCGGTTGCAGATGGACCAGATGATGACGATGAGGAGGATATTTGATCATGGAAAATACTACTGATACTATGAAAAAACTTGATCGGAAGACATTAAATAAATCTTTCCATCGTTGGTTCTGGGGAGCACTAACATGTTTCTCTCAAGAACATATGCAGACTTTTGGTTACATGGCTTCAATGCTACCAATTATCAAGAAATTATATCCAAAGCATGATGATCAAGTAAAAGCAATTCATGCTTACACAGCTTTCTTTAATACAAACCCTATGTTGGGTACAGTTATTGTTGGTATTACAGCAAGTATGGAACAAGCTCGTTCCAACGGTCAAAATATTGATGGCGAAACAATTAATGATATGCGTGCCGGTCTTATGGGACCTATCGCCGGTATCGGTGATTCATTGATTGATGGTACATTGATTCCTATCTTGCTAGGTATTTCATTAGGCATGTCTTCAGGTGGTTCACCAGTTGGTGCTATCTTCTATATCGTTTCATGGGTACTAATCGCTTACTTTGGTCAACGTTTTCTATACTTCCGTGGTTACAAATTTGGTGACCAAGCCGTTAGTTTCCTAGTTGGTAAACAAGGAGCAGCTATTCGTCACGCTATCGGAATCGTTGGTAGTATGGTCGTTGGTGGTGTTCTAGCTTCATGGGTTAACGTCACAACATCATTGAAATTAGTTGGATCAAACGGAAAGGTTTTCCTAAACTTACAAGATAAGTTGGATAGTATTTATCCCGGAATCTTGACCGTTGCAATTACATTCTTCTGCTGGTGGTTAATGACTAAGAAACATGTTTCAGCTATTTGGACTATGTTGATTTTGGTTGCTGTTTCACTTGTAGGTGTATTGCTTGGATTCTTCAACCCAGGTCTTTCATATTAAAAAAGCCGGCTCTAGGTATGAGAATATCTACCTGCTAGTTTAATTAAATATGTTTGTTGGTATTACGAATATGATGGTTAGGATATTTTGAAATATTCAGTTAGAAATAAATGTAAAGGAGAAGTAAGATGACATTTCAAGAAATGAAAGATGGTTATGAGCAAGAAGTTACTTATCAAAAACATATGCTAAAGAATTTAGGTTATTGGTTCCAGCTCTTTACTATTCTTGGTGGTATTGGAATTGTCTTGATTTACTTCTATCATGCTCAAAGTTCATGGTTAAAAATCTTAGGTATTGTATTGTTGGTTCTTGGTGCATTCGGGATGTTACTATTTGGATATTCAGGATGGAAAGGTCAACAGAACGTCAATGCTTTGATCGATGATTATGAATCTAAAGTTGATTATTTACATAAGAAATCACATAAGTAACTATCGGTTCCTCCGGTTAGTTTAATACATGTATATTATTGAATAAGACTACAACTGAACTTAATACAGCAACGTGTATAAACGGTTTAGAGTTTAACCCTTCAGTTAAATTAAAAATTCTCCAAATAACATTTTGAAATGTTATTTGGAGAATTTTTTTGTTATTAGATTATTTACTAGATAGCATCTTTGGAGATGAACTTAGTATTAGGATTTGAGCCTGTGTAATCATATAGTGCGTTTAATTGATCAAGGTCATGCCAGTTGGCATTAAAGGCGGCATCACCATCAGTAATACCTAAACCAACATTTGGACCTGAATAAATTAGGGCAGCACGGTGACCGAAGTGTCCAGCTTGTCCCATTGGATAATAATTATTATCTTCGTCATACCAATCCTTTAATAGGAAGTATGCTGCATCTTTGTCTGATTTGATTCCAACGTAACTCATATAATGGAAACCAGCACTTGATAGATTCTCTGATAAGTTTCTAGTAGCAGTTGAATGATCCAAATTGCCACCATCTTGTTGGCTAGCGCGTTGTTGAGCATAAGTCATCATATCATTATCCAAGTTAACAGGGTCAGTACCATTAGCTTTATGCAAAGCGTTCAAATATTCAACAAAGTACTTATTAATATTTGCCAAATTTGGTTTATATGAAGCCGTGTTTGTATTCGTATTAGTTGAAGTATTTGTGTTGGTATTTGTATCAACATTATTGTTATTAGAATTGTTGTTAGTATTTACAACGGTTGAATTATTATCTGTACCGATATTTGACCAATCGTTGTTATTATTATTGTTGTTTGAAGTAGTAGTTTCAGTACTTGTATCAACGCTTGCGCCAGGAATACCAAAGTTAGCACTGTATGTAGTGTCTTGTGGCATATGGTTCAAAGATAAATGTTTGCCATTGACATATTCGTGAGTTGAAACTTGGAAGAAGTCATCGCCATTTTTATTTAGATAATGCTTACCAATTGCCCAGTTGGAATTATTTCCTAACAAACGGTCAGACATGGCGTTGGTATCGTCACGGTACAATTGCGCGTTACCATTAATGATTTTTCCTACTAATTTGTCGGTTGAGGCTGTCTTCTTAGGTTGTAAGTAGGCATAGTCACCCGTTAAATTGGCTTCTGTTGATCTCAAGTATTCATTGGTTGAAACTTGATAAATAGCCATGTTACCGTTGGCAACAAAGATTGTTCCGACAGCCCATTTAGTATTTGGTGCAAGGGCGCGGTTGGTGATTGGACTGCCATTGATATCGTATAACGTGGCTGGTCCTTTGGTAGTTATGGTCGCGATAGTTGAGGCGTCAGCTTGTTTTTGTGATAAAGCTAAACCTGCTGTAGAGGCCATTGCTAAAGCAGCGATAATTGTTGCTGATTTAGAATATTTCATTTGTGGATCCCCCTAAACATATTATCCTAAATATCGGATAATTTAAGAATAGAAGAATTTAATTAATATATCAATAGGTAAAATTGAAAGATAGCCCTTCCGACTAATCAATTTTTTGTTATAAATAATTAATCAGGTGTATTAAGTGAATTTTAGAAATTGAACCAACCATCAATGCTGGTATAGTTATACGCACTTTGTGGATCGCGGAAAGGTTGATAAAAGAACCCTACATCATATGTTGGATTTGGTAATATTTGATTGAATACCATATGAACAGCTGGAACATATGTATTTCTAGCTACTTCAACATATATTTCACCGAAAGTATTAACAAGACATTGACCAATACGCCATCTTGAGCCCTCAGGTAGACGAGGTGTGGGAGATATACCACCAAGGTTTTTATCAATAGTCACAGTACCATCATGAAAGCGAGATCGTACGGTACCAATTAAAGGCTGTTGAACGGGATTCTGAATATCAGACAAGGTAGAGTCCTCGTATGATAAATATTCATTAGTAGCCACTTGGTAATAATAATCTCCATTGTCGCGGGTAATAATCTTACCAACAGCCCATTCTGTATTTGGGCTTAACGCACGGTCGGTAATCTCCGTCCCATCAGAAGTATAAAGCTTGGCTGGTCCTCTTCTGGTAGTGGTTGTAGCAATTTTTACGGCTTTAACATCACTTTGAGAAGTTAATAATCCTCCAATTGTGGCCATGGCTAAAAATGCAATTAAAGTTACTAATTTAGATGATTTCATCTGTATTTCCCCCTATAATTTGAGTTTCTTTTTTAAAATCGTGATTGCTTCAGTGACTGTTGAGTATTCAAAAATATCTTTAAAATAATCAGTCCCATTGATCATTGCGGACAACTGGCCGTTTTTAGAATTATGCAGGATAATGACGGGTTTGTGCAACTTCTCCGCGTAGGCAAGTTCGTAACCGACGCCCAAGCTAGGATTGGAAGTTTCGGCCACTACTAGGTCGGCTTCTTTGAGCCAGGCAATGTCACGGTCTCTTATATATGAATCGTCTTGTTTTTGACCGACAACTGAAAGGGATGGGTCGCCAATATGTTCCGTCAAAACTTGATTATCCTGTTTGAGAAAATCAATCAGTTGTTTGTAAATTTTTACATCGTCACGTCCGCCCCGAATTGAGGCTGAAAAGTATATTTTCATTTTGACTGTTCTCCAATTTTTTCTTTGAGAGTCTTTAAAAATAATTTATCCACATCAGGTAAAGTTCGTTTCTTACTCCAAATCAAAGTATTCGGATCGGTTAATTCAGGAGATAGTGGACGAAAGGTTAAATCACTGTCGGCGGAAACGTCTACCAGATCATCATATGTCAGTGCCATACAGGCGCCAGTTTTGACCAACAAACTAGCATTGAAAATTAAATTATAAGTTCCCACAAAGTTGAATTGATCGAATAATCCCTGACTCCAATTTTTGAAATCACGGTGCTGCTTAATTTGATGGGAAACTAATAGCGGACGTCCAATCAAATCACTTGGTTGGATGTATTTTTTTGTCGTCAATTGTTCGTCCTTACGCATCAAAATACCCCAACGGTTTTTCATCGGCAACTCCAAAGTATTGTAGTTATTAAATTCGTGTCGTCCCATGATGATGCCGAATTCTAGAACGCCGCTATCGAGTGCAGCTTCAATCACAGTATAATCGCCACTATTAAAGTTAACGTGAACTTCTGGATATTTGTGAATGATGTCGTGGACGGTATCCATAACACCCTGAATGGCAATGCTTTCGCCAGCTCCGATATCCAAAGTTCCACTGACGACGTCCTGCTTTTGTAAATTATAGGTAGTTTTATCGACCAAATCGACAATCTCGTGGGCACGTTCCAAAAGGTAATAACCGTCTTGAGTCAGTTGAATCTGTCGTTTGCCACGAATGAATAATTGAGTCCCCAAATTAGTTTCCAAATCAGCGATTTGTCGTGATAAAGCCGGTTGCGAAATATGTAATAAACGGGCAGCTCGAGAAATATTTTGTTCCTGCGCGATGGCAATAAAGTAGCGTAAAACTCTAACATCCATTGATAGACTCCTATTATAAGAAAAAGGTATGGTTATTGATTCATGATAAGTATTTAACATTATAATAATCTCTTTGTATACTGAATCCAATCAGAGAGAGGTACTTAAAATGAAATCAGAAATGGATGTAGGGACAGAGGCCTACGAACAAATCGAAAAGGTCAATCGTCGCAACCAAATGTTAGTGCAACAGTTGAACGATTCGCCACATACGAAAGCGGAGACTCGCGACCTTGTCAGCCAAATTACCAATGAAAAAATTGATGAGACGACTGAAATTAGATTGCCATTTTATACCGACTTTGGGCAAAACCTGCATATTGGTAAAAATGTTTATATCAGCAATTGTTCAATGTTCGTTGATCTCGGTGGAATTTATATTGGCGATAACGTTTTGATTGGACCTAATGTCACGATAACATCTGTTAATCATCGTACTAATCCTGCCGATAGACGTCATTTGAGTTTTAAATCGGTCTATATTCACGATAATGCTTGGTTGGGTGCGAATGTTACCGTCACACCGGGAACAATTATCGGTGAAAATGCTATCGTCGCTGCGGGTGCAGTTGTGACAAAAAATGTCCCTGCCAATACTGTGGTGGGTGGTGTACCGGCCCGCATCATTAAAACTATTAAATGCAATTAAGAAGGAGAAAATTATATGTCAATTTTTGATGAAACAATCACTTTAAATAATGGAGTAAAGATTCCTAAATTAGCTTTAGGTGTCTGGGAAATCCCTGATGATCAAGTTGCTGCTGCAGTTAAGAGTGCACTTGATATTGGCTACCGTCACATCGATACAGCCCAAGCTTATGGCAATGAACGTGGTGTTGGCGAAGGAGTTTTAAATAGTAGTGTCAGTCGTGACCAAATTTTTGTAAATTCAAAAGTCGCTGCTGAAATTAAGAATTATGATGAAGCTAAAAAATCAATTGATGAAACTTTGAACAAGATGGGCTTGGATTATTTGGATATGATGATTATTCACAATCCTCAACCATGGACTGAAGTTAACCAAGGCAATGACCGTCACTTTGAAGGAAATTTGGAAACATGGCGTGCAATGGAAGATGCCGTTAAAGCTGGTAAGTTGAAGACTATCGGTGTTTCAAGTTTTGATAAGGAAGATTTGGACAACTTGATTAAAAATAGCGATACTAAGCCTGCTGTTAACCAAGTTCAGATTCATATCGGCGATACACCAATGGATATTATCAAGTATTCACAAGCTAACGATATTGCTGTTGAGGCATTCTCACCAGTTGCCCATGGTGCTGCGATGAATGATGAACGGATTAAAAAGATGGCTGAAAAGTATCATGTCAGCGTGCCACAATTGTGTATCCGTTATGACTGGCAATTGAACGTTATCGTTTTGCCTAAGTCAGCTAACCCTGAGCATATGAAGTCTAATGCCGAGATTGATTTTGAAATTTCAGCTGAAGATATGGATACTTTGATGAAGATTGACCAAATGAATTATGGTGCAGCTAGCGCTTATCCTGTGTTTGGTGGAAAGCTATAAAATGGGGTCGTCTCCAGAGTTGAGAGTATTCATCTGCTGCGCGGAACGGCCCGAGCCAAAGAGCGGTCTCGAACCTCGGTTGAAGCCTTTCCAAAGACCGGAAAGTCTCCAACACGCCAGGTAGTGTAATGGCTAAAGCCATAACGCTACTTTCGCTGCGGATGAATACTCTCAACTCTTCCGACTAGTTAATCCGTATCAAATGTATTTATTGATCAGAAAAAACATATATTAATAGTAGAAAAAAGGAGAAAACATTTTAGTTTTCTCCTTTTTACGTTATTTAAAGTAGTCTTGATAATCATAAATGTAATTTTGAATTGTTCTGGGTGTGTGGCCTAGTACTTTTGCAGCTGTATCGGTAACTTCTTTGGCATTGCCAAGTTGTGTTATCAAGTAAAGCATGACCATTACGTTGACGAAATCCTTTTTGATGCCACGCTTTAACATTACTTTTCTAAATTTTAAAAGACTTGGTTTGCTGTAAGTTATTGGGGTTCCTAGAACTTTAGTCATAATTTTGGCAATTTCTTGATATGACAAAGCTGCTGGACCGGTGATATTTAGTTTTTGGTTGAGATATTTGTCGTTCATTAGAGTGATGCCAGCGACTTCACCAATATCACGTGTGTCGATGAAACTTGTTCTAGCGTTTCCAGCGGGGATGAACAAATCATGATTCTTTTGAATATCCTCACGGTGCGTTGTATTGAGATTTTGCATGAAGAAACTTGGCCGTATGAAAGTGTATGGAATCTTCAAATCGAGAATCATCTGTTCAATTTTATGATGTGGAGTCATGGGATTCTTTTCGACACCAATCAAAGATACGAAGACAATTTGTTGAATTTGTTTTTGCTTGGCAAAGGTTAGAAATGGCAACATATCTTGTTTCGGCTTTGCCAGTTGTGGAGGGCGAACGAAGAATACTTTGTTTACACCGTCAAAAGCAGCTTCAAAAGTCGATGGATCTAGGAAGTCGAAATGTTTAATTTCTACATTACTCAAGCCCTCAAACTTTGCCTGAGCTTTTTGTATATTGTGTGTCCCAGCTACGATTTGAACGTCTTGCTGATTTAAATATTTAATTAGCGGATAACCGATGTTACCCGTACCACCAATTACTAAAATTTTATCTGCCATAATTTTTGCTCCAATCTATCTAACTTTATTATATTCAATTTGAAGACCGAATTTAAAAAACTTAGAACTTTCTAACAAACAAGACTAAAATAATCATAATTTGTTAGAAAAAGGATGATAAAAAATGGATGTCGAAATAAAACGTGATGGTTTAACTTTGCGAGGAACTTTCAATAAGCCTGCCGCAGATAAATTTAATCTAGTGATTCTGATGCACGGCTTTACTTCAAATCGTGGAGTTGACCCAGATCAGTTGTTGTATCAATTAGCAAAACGCTTTGAGGGAAAAGGATTGGCTACACTTCGTTTTGACTTTAATGGTCATGGTCAATCGGATGGAAAGTTTGTCGACATGACAGTTTTGAATGAAATTGGTGATGCTAAAGCTATCTTGGACTATGCCAGACAAATCGAAGGTGTTGAAAAGATTTATCTATTGGGTCACTCACAAGGTGGGGTTGTTGCCAGTATGATTGCTGGTTATTATCCTGAAAAGATTGCTAAATTGGCTTTGTTAGCTCCTGCTGCAACTTTGAAAGATGATGCTTTGAAGGGCAGTACTCAAGGATATACTTACGATCCAAACAATATTCCTGACACATTGCCAATCAAAAAGAATTTAACTCTGGGTGGTTTTTATCTCAGAACAGCCCAAACTTTGCCAATTTATGAAATTGCTAAAGAATATCATGGTCCCGTTTGTTTAGTCCACGGTATGAAGGATACAGTTGTTGATAAGATTGCCTCGACACGTTACGACGACGTTTATACCACTGATACTTTGCACTTGTTGGATGATGCTGACCATGGCTTCGGAATCGGAAACTCTCGAGCAGAAGCTTTGGATATTGCTACAAAATTCTTTACTGAATAAGCGTTAAAAAAAACTAGGACTTCTCATGACGAGAAATCCTAGTTTTTATTATTTAACAATATTAGTTTGAATCTTCTTTAGAGAAATCTCACGTGGTGTGAAAGCTTCATTCGTTTTCCCTAATGTCAAAGCAAAGAGTGGTTTGAAACCATCAGGAAGAACTCCAGCAGGAATTGAACCAAGACTTGCCATGTTGTAATTAGCGCCTAAACCTTGGTTTTCTGCTTCAAGTTCCATGTTGTGAACGATTGTGCCGGCGGAATTTCCTTCCATTAAACCATTGTTTTGACCAGAGACGACAATGACTGTGGGAGCGTCGTAAATACCATTCATTTGTGACAAAACTTCTGGTTTTTGAATAACAGTTAGACGATATTCATCGAATTTTGCCAAACCAACGGATCCAGCATTAGCAGCCAACAAAATATTGTTCAATTGTTTGTCAGTAATTTGTCCAGAATATTCACGAACTGACTTACGTGATTGAATCATTTCAAAAGTTTCCATTATATATGAACCTCCAAAAATACGATTTAGTTTAATAATAAACTTTTTTGTATCCGGTTGCACAAACATCTAGTATTGATTGATAATTTTTTGCAATTCATTAACATATGCCTGTTTCAGTTCAGCCGGATAATTTATTTTGACGTTTTTACCAAGTGTGATTAGGTATTTGACCATATAGTTGAATTCGGCTCGATTGTAGCCACCATACATTAGAATCCTGCCATTGGAAGTTTTTAAATGCATGTTTGGATAGTTGTTCTTCTGAAATAATTCTTGTCCCAACGGTGTTAACTCGCATTCGAAAGGGATGTTGTGATAATTATTCTCGTAATTTTGTTGGAATTGTTTCAGTTCCAGACGTGAATAAGTATCCGTAATTTTGCGATTGATTTGGCAACTTTCGATACGGTCACAACGATAAGTTCCCCATTTTTTCGTATTAATATCGAGGGCATCACAGAACCAGATTCCGTTGCGGTAGAGCAAATTGAAAACTTGAAGCTGCTTATTTCGATGATAAGTTACATCGATAATTCTTTCATCGACAATTGATTGTAAAATGATGTTCAAAAAATTGGGTGTCGTAATAGAAGGAATGCGATAATAGTTAACACCATCCTGCAATTTGGCGACATATTCTTGTTGAGATTTAGGTAAGGTTGCTAATAATTTGTCATAAATATGTTGATAATTTTTCTCAAAGGGAGTGGCTGATAATAAAGTCAAAGCTTTGATAGCAAAGAAAATAGCACTGACTTCTTCAAGATTAAAGATAACGGGAACGAGCAGTTCTTTTTTGATAAGATGATATCCACCGTGACGGCCATTTTCGACATAAAAAGACAGTCCCATGGCCTCCAATTCAGTTATATCGCGCAGAACGGTTCGTTTAGAAATATTGAATTCAGTGATTAAGTCGTTGATTTGAAAGAAATTCTTATTGCTGAGAAAGATTAATTCTTGATTTAGTCTTTCGGCCTTATTCATTTTTATATCTCCTTTTTTTGTAAAGGGTGCCATGTGTTGTCACCTTTAGATTGTAGGATATTAATATCGAGAAGGAAAGAAGACATAACTATGAAAACATTAATAATTAACGCTCAACCGGATTTTAGAAATGGTGATCATTACTCAATTAAATTACAAAAACGATTCTTAGAAAAATTTCGAGTTTCGTTTCCGCAACAAACAGTCGATTTGATTAACCTTTATGATGTGGAAATTCCACAACTAACAACGGATCAATTGTTGGGCATTTGGGAAAAGCAAGCTGCACACATAACCTTGAGTGCTGAAGAGAACCGAATTTTCCAAATCAATCAGAATTTGGTTCAACAATTCAAGTCACATCACCGAATTGTTATCGTTTCACCACTTCATAACTTTAATGTGACTTCGAAGATGAAAGATTATATCGATAATATTTTGGTTGCTCACGAAACTTTTAAGTATACAGCCGAAGGGTCAGTTGGGTTGATGACTGATAATTATAAAGTCATGTTGTTGCAAGCAAGTGGGTCGATTTATACCAACAACGATCGTTACACGCCGCTAGAATTTTCAAGAATGTATCTAAAAGGCATCTTTGAAGAACTAATGGGATTTGATAGGTTTTCAATCGTCAGAATCGAAGGGTTACAGACAAATGGTGTTGATATAAAACAGGCTGTACAGCAGGGAATGGCTGATTTGGACGTTGAGTTTACTAAATTCTATGAGAGCTAAAAATGTCTTCATCCACTGATAAATGTCATAATATTTGTAGATATTAATTTTTTGAAAGTAGAGGTTGATTAGATGGCAGATAAACAATTTACACTTGAAGAATTAAAGAAATTTAACGGTGAAAATGGCAATCCAGCCTATGTAGCCATTGACGGGATTGTTTACGATATGACAGATGTTGAACCATGGAAAGGCGGCAAACACCATGGCAACGTTGCAGGCAATGATTTGTCGGAAGCAATTATGAAGTCTCCACATAAGCATTCAGTTATTGCTAAGTTAAATGAGGTTGGAAAGCTAGTCTAGATAGTGGAGCAGGCCCAGGAATTTCCGATCATTTGCATGACTTCACGAATTATCCGCGTGCTTTGCGGATGATTTGGGAAGTTAGGCAAAACGGAAGAAATTGGCCTGCGGAACTCGTTTTGGTGAGAGAGTGGAGATAGGGCGGTTAGCTCCCGAGCATTTTCGTATTTAAGCGAATTGCACGCTGGTTTTGCGTGTGATTTGCTTAAATATGAAAAGCGGAAGGAGTTGCCCTATCGAAACTCGTTTTAGAGCCACTGCCTATATATAAAGAATGATTTTAAAAATAGCCTCAAGTGATTAGAAGGAAATCACTTGAGGCTATTAATTTTGCTTTCAAGGCTAAAGGACTAAGCTATATGAAAAATTCTTACAAAAAGTAATAAATAAGTCTCCAGAACAGAGCAGGTGAATATTCTCTGTCCTGGAGACGGCCAATCATAAGTAAAACTTATCAATCACTTCAATATTTGAAATTGGTCTAACATCAAAATGAATGTACTATATCACTTGTAAGTTAAATCAAAGAAATAATAAATAAATAAAACATAAGGAGATAATTAAATATGAGAGCAGCAACTTTTGTAGAACCTGGAAAAATGGAAGTTAGAGAATATGCTAAACCAACTATCCAAAAGCCAACTGATGCGATTATCAAAATCGTTCGTGCTTGTGTCTGCGGATCAGATCTTTGGTGGTATCGTGGAATTTCCAAACGTGAACCTGGTTCAACTGTTGGTCACGAAGCTATTGGTATTGTTGAATCAGTTGGTTCTGATGTTAAAGATATTAAAGTTGGCGACTTCGTAATTGCACCTTTCACTCATGGCTGTGGTCACTGTGCCGCTTGTCTAGCAGGTTTTGATGGCGATTGTTTGAACAAAGAAGCTGGTGGCAATGGCGGTTACCAAGGTGAATATTTGAGATTCATTAACGCTAACTGGGCTTTAGTTAAGATTCCTGGTCAACCTGAAGATTATTCTGACGATATGCTCAACAATTTCTTAGCTTTAGCTGATGTCATGGCTACAGGTTTCCACGCTGCCAAAAGTGCTGAAGTTAAGAAAGGTGATACAGTTGTAGTAATGGGCGATGGCGCTGTTGGTTTGAGCGGTGTGCTTTCTGCTAAATTGCTTGGTGCTAAACGTATTATTGCCATGAGCCGTCACGAAGATAGACAGAAATTGGCTAAAGAATTTGGCGCAACAGATATCATCGCTGAACGTGGTGACGAAGCCGTTGAAAAAGTTATGGAATTAACTAAAACTGGTGCTGATGCCGTGCTTGAATGTGTTGGAACGGAACAATCAGTCGATACAGCGGTTAAAGTTGGTCGTCCTGGAGCAATTGTTGGACGTGTCGGTGTACCACAAAAGCCAGAAATGAATACGAATAATCTTTTCTGGAAGAATATTGGTCTACGTGGCGGAATTGCCTCAGTAACCACAGATGATAAGAATGTTTTGTTAGATGTTGTTTTAAATGGTGAAATTAATCCGGGCAAAGTTTTCACAAAACGTTTTGATCTTGATCATATCCAAGATGCTTATGAAGCAATGGATAAGAGAACAGCTATTAAATCACTATTAATTATTGATAAATAAGAGGAAATTAAAATGACAAATGTATTAATTATTGGAGCAACAGGAACAATCGGCGGAACAGTTCGCCAAACACTTTTGAATGAAACTGATGACAAGCTAACTTTATTTGCTAGAAGTGCTGGTCGTTTGAATGTCAGTGACCGTGAAACTGCAATGGCCGGAGATGTGACATCTGATTCTGACTTGGATAAAGCTATGGAAAATCAAGATGCAGTCTTTGTAGCCTTGAGTGGTCCATTGAATCGCTTTGCTGAAAAGATTGTGGCAGCTATGGACAGAAATAATGTTTCACGTCTATTATTCATTACATCAATGGGAATTTATAATGAAATCCCTGCATCCGTTGGTAGTAACGGAAACTTGAGTAGCAACGGTGTCCTTCGTCCTTATCGAGAAGCCGCTGATATTATCGAAAGTTCTGATTTGAACTATACCGTTATTCGTCCGGGTTGGTTTACTAATGGACCAGTTAATTACGAAATTACACGTAAAGGCGAACCATTCGGTGGACATGATGTTTCAGTTAAATCAATCGCTGACTTTGTAAAGAATGCGATTGCTGATGACAGTTATTATTCACATGATAGCGTTGGATTAAATAGTAAATAACCTCGAAAGAGGTTATTTTTTTTTGCTTTGCCGCCGAATGATTCGATGGAGGGCAGCCCCCCCTCGAATCATTCGGCTAATGTGTTTTGGACTTAATTGATATTATCTTTAGTTTGTTCCCGTTGATATGGGTACGAATTTAATTAAGGTAATTCATTGAATTATAAATAATCAAAAATGGAATAAATTAGCTGGAGGTTGTCGGTAATACAGTTCAGCAGTGGAGGTGGCGTTAGAGCTTCAGCTCTTACACCACGAGACGAGTTTTGAGACGTGGTCTTCGGCTCAAAATCGAGGTTCGAGACCGTACTTTTGCTCGGACCGGTCCCCACAGCAGAACTGTATTACTGACAACCGGAGGCGGCCCCAACTGGTATAATGAGGAAAAATACAAATTTGAGGCGAAGTTTATGTTTCAACAGATGCAATACTTTATCGCAATCGTTAAGAATCATAGTTTTACGCAGGCGGCAGTGGAATGCAATATTTCTCAATCGGCCATTTCCCAACAAATGAAAGAGTTAGAAAGCAATCTCGGTGTGAAACTCTTGGAACGTAAAGGTCGGAGTTTTGAAGTTACTGAGGCGGGACAATATTTTTACACGCATAGTCAGGATATTTTGACGAATGTTGACCAATTAGTTAAAAATACGGTGAAAATTGTCAAAAATGATGATGTGAATCTCAATGTTGGTTATTTGCGAAGTTTTGGGACGACAGAATTTCTTCAAACAGTTTCCAAATTCACTCAAGAATACCCCCAAGTTAAAATTCACATTACTAGTGGCAACCATGAAGAACTCTATGAATTGCTACGAACAGGCAAGATTGATTTGAATTTTTCTGATCAAAGACGGGCGTTGTCGAATGAATATCAGAATGAATTTCTGACATCAAGTAAATTTATGGTAGCGGTCAGTCGTTCTTTGCCAGTCGGTACTGAAAAAATTGATATTGCTGAATTGGCTGATATTCCTTGTATTTTAATTTCTGACAGTGAGAATCCAACGGCCGATGAGTCGTATTATCGCGATATTCTCGGGGTTAAAGGTGAATTTGTCATTGCTAAGAATTATGATGAAGCACAAATATTAGTGGCTTCCAGTCAAGGATATTTAATTATTAATGAGCGGATGAAAAATCAGTTGAATCAAGATATTGTTAAGGTAATCAAGTTGATTAAAGGTAAGCAGAGTTTGGTTCAGAATTATTATGCATACTGGCAAGCTGATAACTCGGGCTTTTATATCGAAAGTTTTGCGGACTTGTTGAAAGAAAGCTTTGCATAAGAATAGCTTATGAATGCTATTTGGAATTGAAATAGCTCTATGGCGGTCTTCACGGTATCATTCTTTTTGTAGATAAAAGCAGAAAGCGTGATAAATAATGACTGATCAAGAAGTAATTATTCAATTATATCGAGACGAAAATAAGGCCATGGTTGAGAAAGACCTTTCTAAATTAGATAAAATTTTAAGTTCATCAATGAAATTAACTCATATGACAGGCTATGTGCAACCAAAATTGGAATGGATCGACCAGATTCAAAATGACGAAATGCAATATCTTTCTTCAAAAGAAGATGCAATCAAGAATATTGAAATTGATGGCGACAAGGCTAGTTTTATTGGTCAAAATCGTGTTCAAGCTAAGATTTGGGGCGGTAGTGCTAATACTTGGCCTCTACAAATGAAGATGTATTTCGAAAAGAAGAATGGTCAATGGATTATTTCCAACCAAGTTGCCAGCACTTACTAAAAGTAACGGAGTAACAATAATGGAAATTACGAATGTAATGCCGGAAGACTTGCCGGAAATTTTACGCATCGAAAACTTAGGCTTTACCGCTGAAGAAGCTGGAACTGAAGAACAGTATCGTGACCGCATTAACAAATTATCAGATACTTTCTTGGTCGCTAGAGTGGATGAGAAAGTTGTGGGATTTATCGTGGGACCGGCCACTAAGGAAGCTTATGTGGAAGACTGGATGTACGAAAAGACTCCTAATAATCTTGCAACAGGCGGACATCAAATCGTCTTCACAATTGCAGTAGATCCAAAATATCGTGGCAATAGTATAGGAAGTAAATTGTTAGGTGCCTTGGAAAAGAATGCTCGAATTGCTAAAAGAGAAAGCATTTCTTTAACTAGTTTGGAACGTAATGTACCATTTTATTTGAAAAATGGTTTTGAAAATGAGGGTGTGGCAGATTCTGAACACGCTGATGAAGTTTGGTATAACTTGGTTAAGAAGTTAGATGGTAACTTATAATTTCTAATATAAAAGAGAGATTAATCGTTTGATTAGTCTCTCTTTTTGTGATGCTTATTTAAAACTTTAATTTATGATAGTAACCAATCAATGATGTATTCTACAGAAATACCATTTACGTGGCCAACATCCATTCGATTGGCTGTTAGGACGACTTTAGGAAAGTTGTCAGGCAAAACAGCTAGATTACTGATTTCACGGTCATTATCATCAGGCAGTTGCATAGTTACTTGGTAGTAACGGGTTTCATTTCCTTTTCGTGCGATAAAATCGATTTCCTTAGTATCATCTTTACCAACATCAACTTGATATCCGCGACGTCGTAACTCTAGGTAAACGATATTCTCTATTTGGTGTCCAAAATTGTCATGATAGTTGCGGTTTAATGTGGTATTTCTTAACCCCGTGTCGACAGCGTAATATTTCGCAACAGTACGAAGATAAGCTTTGCCACGTATATCGTAACGTTTAGCAGGATAGAAGAGAAAAGCATTTTGTAATAAATTGATATATCGAAGAACTGACGTGGCGTTAGCTGTTTTGAATCCTTCATTAGATAGAACACCTGCAATCTTGTTGCCGGAAATCAAATTACCAATTTCACTTAGAAGATAATTTGAAATTTGAGTCAATTGACCATCATCACGAATTTGAGCACGTTCGGTCACGTCACGAAGCAGAATAGAACTGTATATTCCATCCAAAATGCTCTGTTTTACCGAAGCATCATCAACTAAGGCTACAGCGGGAAATCCACCTTCGGTTATATAGTCGTTAAAGTATCGTTCTGGTTGGTCAGTTATATCTCGAAATTGTAAATATTCTTTGAATGATAGTGGATAGATAGGAATTTCTACCATTCTACCTGTTAGAAGAGTAGCTAATTCGCCAGATAGTAGAGATGCGTTTGATCCAGATACGTAAATATCTGCATCAAAGTCTACTCGAAAACTATTGATTACATCTTCCCAGCCAGTAACTCTTTGAATCTCGTCAAAGAATAAATACATTTTTTTATCAGGAATTAAGGATTTCATAACATAGTCGTAGAGGGCATTTTTAGATAAGAGATCCTGATATTTCATAGATTCAAAATTGATAAAGATAATCTGATCGTCAGGAATCCCTTGTTGGCGCAATTCATCTCGAAACAGCCGAAGAATAAAAGTTTTGCCGGATCTTCTCACGCCAGTTATGACTTTAACAAACTCGGTGTTTTGAAATTTACGTAGCTTATTTAAATATAAATCACGAACAATCATTTTAAGTCCTCCTTTTTCTTCAATTATAATTGAAGAATTTCTTAATTTCTAGTTTTCTTCAATTATAATTGAAGAATTTCTTAATTATCCGCTTTTATCAATTATAATTGATAAAAATCAGAAATAGTATCGATTTAGAAATCACTTTGTTTGGGACATAGGTTTATATTTGATAAGCTATTTAGGTATTAATAATCGTTCAACTGTTTTATTAAAAAGATTTTAAGCACAATAAATTTTAGTCGGAGGGTGTCAGTGATTTTTGCCTGCTGTGGAGGTGGCGTTAGAGCTTTAGCTCTTACACCACGGGGCGACTTTGGAGACTTGCCGGGTTTTGGCAAGGCTTCAAATCGAGATGCGAGACCGTAATTTGGCTCGCACCGGTCCCCATAGCTGGCAAAAAATCACTGACACCCGGAGACGGCATATTAAATTACTATTCTTTTTATATTGAAACTAAGATATATTAAAGATTATAATAAATTAGAAGTATATTAAAGAATGATTAAAAAAGGGGAACTTATGTCTGAAATAACACGCTTTTATGATAAATTTCAACCAAGTCGCTATGATGTCTTCATCGATATTGACCGTGGAACTAAAAAAATCTCTGGTAAGACTGTTATTGATGGTGGAGCTAAAGTGCCATCTATCTCAATTAACCAAAAATATTTAAACGTTGAAACTGTTCAAGCTAACGGCAAGGACGTTCAATTCACTGTTGATGATACTAATGAGGCTATCAACATTGATTTGCCACAAGCTGGCGAAACAACTTTGACAATTACTTACAACGCTAAGTTGACTGACTCAATGATGGGTATTTATCCTTCATATTACGAAGTTAATGGTGAAAAGAAGCAAATTATCGGAACACAATTTGAAACTACTTTTGCCCGCCAAGCTTTCCCATGTGTCGATGAACCTGAGGCTAAAGCTAAATTTGATATGGCTATCAAGTTTGATGAACAACCTGGTGAAACAATTTTGGCTAACATGCCAGAAATTAGAACTGAAAATGGTGTTCACTACTTCGATACAACTGTTAAGATGTCAACTTACTTAATCGCCTTTGCTTTCGGTGATCTTCAAAGTAAAGTTACAACAACTAAGAGTGGCGTTGAAGTCGGTGTCTTCGCTACTAAAGCTCACAAGGCCAACGAATTAGACTTTGCCTTGGATATTGCTAAACGTGCTATTGAATTCTATGAAGATTTCTATGAAACTCCATATCCACTTCCACATTCATGGCAATTAGCTTTGCCTGACTTCTCAGCTGGTGCCATGGAAAACTGGGGTCTTGTTACATACCGTGAAGCTTACTTGATGGTTGATCCTGACAATACTTCACTTGATACTAAACAACTTGTTGCTACAGTTATTACTCACGAACTTGCTCACCAATGGTTCGGTGATTTGGTAACTATGAAGTGGTGGGACAACTTATGGTTAAACGAAAGTTTTGCCAACATGATGGAATACGTTGCTGTTGATGCAATTGAACCTGACTGGAATGTTTGGGAAATGTTCCAAACATCTGATGTTCCTGCTGCTTTGCAACGTGATGCGACTGATGGTGTTCAATCTGTTCATGTGCAAGTTAACAATCCGGCTGAAATTGATGCTTTGTTCGATTCAGCTATCGTTTACGCTAAGGGTGCCAGAATGCTAGTTATGGTTCGTGCCTTGTTAGGTGACGATAACTTACGTGCTGGTTTGAAGAAGTACTTTGAAGCTCACAAGTATAACAACGCTGAAGGTGATGACCTTTGGAATGCTCTAGGTGATGCTTCTGGTATCGATGTTGGCTCAATCATGCACTCATGGCTAGAACAACCGGGTTATCCAGTTGTTTCAGCTAGTGTCGTTGATGGCAAGATTACTTTGTCACAACAACAATTCTTTATCGGTCAAGGTAAAGATGAAGCTCGTTCATGGAAGATTCCTTTAAACAGTAACTATGGTGCTACACCTAAGATTATGTCTGAAAAGTCAGTCGTTGTCGGTGATTACGCTGAATTGCACAAGGATGCCAACGAACCATTCCGTCTAAATGTCGGTAACAACTCACACTTTATCGTTAAATACGATGCTACTTTGTTGAAAGATATCTTGGATAATCTTGATTCAATCGACAACATTTCACAATTAGGAATTCTACAAGATCTTCGGCTATTGGCTGATGCTCGTGAAATTTCATACGCTGAAATCGTGCCATTGCTTGGTAAATTTGCTCAAAGTCATTCAACTGTTGTTAATGCCGCATTGTATCGTGTTGCCAACAATTTGAAGAAGTTTGTTAAACCAGGTTCTGCTGAAGAAAAGAACTTGCAAGCTTTGTTCGATAAATTGAGTGCTAAGCAAGTTGCCCGTTTAGGTTGGGAACCAAAGGCTGGCGAATCAAATGACGATCAATTAACACGTCCATATGTTTTGAGCGCCGCATTGTATGCTGAAAATAAAGATGCCATTGCTAAGGCTCACGAAATCTTTACTGAAAACAAAGATAACTTGATTGGCCTATCAGCTGACATTCGTCTCTTCGTTTTGAGAAATGAAGTTAAGAACTACGGTTCTGCTGAATTATTCAATAACTTGTTGAACGATTACGTTAAGACTGCTGACCCAAGTTATAAAGAAGACCTTTCAGTTGCCATTACAAGTACACCTGATGCTGAATTGATTAAGAAATTAATTAGTAAATTTGAAGATGCTGATACTATCAAGCCACAAGATTTGCGTGCATGGTATCGTGGAACTTTGGCAAATAAAGAAGCTCAACAAGACGCTTGGGATTGGATTAGAAATGACTGGTCATGGTTGGAGAAGACAGTCGGTGGAGATATGGAATTCTCAACATATATCACTGTTACGTCAATGATTTTCCATACACCAGAACGTTTGGCTGAGTTTAAGAAGTTCTTTGAACCAAAAGTTAATACACCAGGTTTGACTCGTGAAATCCAAATGGATATTAAGATTGTTGAAACTAACGTTAACTTGATTGAAGACGAAAAAGACGCAGTTAACAAAGCAATTTCTGAAAATAAATAGCAAATTATGAAAAGAAAGCTTATCAATATTTGATGAGCTTTCTTTTTTTATGCCAAAAGACTAAAAAATGATACAAATTCGATGTATTTTTTTCATGATGTGTATATAATTATCAAAAGATATTTTTAATTTATATATTTATGAAATTGAGGGCAGCAAAATAAAAAGAATGAATATATTATGGCTATTTTGTGTAGCCATTTTCATGGGTATTGAGGGATTTTTTAATAGTTCAGTTAATGTTAAAGCTGCATCTGCTGCATCTGCCTTGGCGGAACAAAATGCAGGCTTGTCGACCGCTCCGGATAATTTGGGATTGGATTCCACTTTATTTACAAAAGGAGACTTTAGTGACTACAAAACATCTAGTGGTGGGACCGTTAATAACTTGGCTTCTTTGATGAGTGCTACTGGCTCTCCATTTGGTGATTTGCGTGCCATTAGAATGACATATAATACTAATCAAGCCGCTGCTATTTGGTCTAACGTTGGTGGCGGTAATTATATTGATATTACTAAAAAGCAAACACTATCGATGTGGCTCTATTTTGGTCCCAAAACACATACTAGTACAGGTGATTTTGGTGATGGAATGGCCTTTGTTTTACAGAACTCATCTCTAGGTGTTAAGGATTTCTCGCACAAGGGAACAACGCTTGGGGCCGGTGAAACCTTGGGTGTCTGGGGATTAGATAACGATAATAGTGTTGATAGTCCCAAAACAATTGCAGATACGGCTATTCAAGACAGTTGGGCACTGGAATTTGATACAACTGCGAATACCGCTGGTGATCCAGGTGGAGCTGATGGTTTTGACCAAGGGATTTCTGGCCAGCATATTGCATATGGATACCCCCATGATCCGACCACTTATATTAGAGGCGGAACCCCACCTAAAACCGGCCTTTTTGGAAGCACTAGCGGCGGTTATTACTATACCCAACATCACACGGGAACTGTGCCAGTAACGCTTCATGATGGACAGTGGCATCACTTAACCATTAGTTGGGACCCAACAACATTTCAGGCTACTTATTCATTTAATGATAAAAATCCTGATGGTTCCAAAGGAACTAATCCTATCACTGAAACAACTGATCCTATCAAACCTACAGAATTTGGAGTAGTACCCGATAATCACTTACGTTGGGGCTTTACGGCTACTACAGGTGATAGTTATGAGGCTAACTTGATTGCTTTCGAATCAATTCCTTCTTCAGTTGAAGGGGATGCGACGGCAACAATTAAAGATGAGACTCAAAATAAAGATGTTAAAGATGGCGATTCAGTTAATTCCAACGATCAGTTAGCAATTAATTATAATCTTACATACGATAGTGGTCGTGACTCATGGGACAACATTGTGGCGGATTTGAATTTGCCGTCCGGAGTGACTTATACGGCTGATTCCAATGGAAATATCGGTAAAATCACTTATAGTGACGGGTCAACCAAAGATATTAAATCAAGCTTTTTGAGTGGAACGTCTGTAAATGGATATCCCGTAGACAAATCATTGAGTAGTACTGGCCCAACATCGGCAACTATCACTATTAATGGGGTTGCGAAGGCTGTAAGTTCAGATACAACAGTAGCTTCAACGCGTTCCAAAATTGATAGTGATACCTTGATTAAGGATGTTGATTCACCTTCATTTACTATTAAAAAGAGTAAACCAATCAATTTGAGCTTAGATAAAAGTAACGTTTCTGTTAGTCCTGATAAGGACGTTGGTATAACCGGTACCGTTTCTTATACTGATGGTACAGCCGTTACTAACTCAGCCGTTTCTGTTTATGCTAAATTGAAAGATAATGATACTGGCATGGAAACTACTCTGGATACTTTCCCATTGAGTAGTGATGATGCTTCCGGAAAATTGAACTTTAGTATTCCGGCAGATAAATTGACAGGAACAACGAATGATTTGGAAGTTTATGTCATGGATAAAGATGGTAATAAATCTACTACCTCAACTGAAGTGATTTCCAAAACAGGTGCTTTGTCGCTGACTGTTAATAAAGGGTATAACTTTAGTAATGTTAACCAAGTTACGGCATCCCATTTAATTACAAGAAGTGGTAATTGGGACATTACTGTTAATGATGGTCGTCAAGTAAGTCAAGATAACGTGTGGCATTTATCTGCTGATACGGATGGCCTCAAGAGTGGAGATACTCCATTTAATGGCGAGATGGTCTATAAGGATAATAACGGTGATGAACAGAGTTTAATGGGTGATAATTTAGTAGATATTGCCAATGGTGTAAAAACTCAAGATGGTGAACAAACGACATCTGTTTCAAAAGCTTGGAATAGTGGTATGGGAATTTTCCTTCGTAGTAATGGATTGATGACAGCTGGTAAGTATACTGGTGAAATTAATTGGACTTTGTCTGATACGCTTTAAAAATTTAAAGTATGCCGTTTCCAGAGTTAAGAGTATTTTATTTTTGTGTATGAAGATAATCAAATTAGGTATTGGATTACCTTAAGCGCTAGAATTAACAACTAAAAATAGAAACAAATTAAAAAGAAACAAATCAATTTATGGGTTCTTTCTTAAACTTGATTATTTTTACAAAGAACATCAAACAAGAGTGAATAAATTCCCGATTTACTAGGATTTATTCACTCTTGTTTTTAGTTTCAATTGTATCCTAGCCGAACTTGAGAAAAGAACCAATTTACGATTGGCCTTTTTGATTTGTATCAACAATATGTTTGAGAGATGATGTTAATAATTGGTATTATAAATATTATTTCAATTAGTTAATCAAAAATGATTTGTTATACGGGAGAATAGTATATGGAGCGAGTATATCGTGATGGTAACGATAGCTATATTTTAAAAATGATTGCTCTGTCAGCACATTCGGGTGAAAAACAAGCAGTTTATTTAAACCAACGTACACAACAATTATTAGTTGAACCGTTAGCTGAATTTATGAATCGGGTTGCTGCACCAGCTAATCAACAATTTGGTACTGCTGAAAAAATTGCTCTTTATCGTCGTCGCTTTAATGGACGTCAAGATGTTTATGCTAAACGATATTACAATAAGAAAGCACAACGAGATGTGTATAGTCCGGCAACAACTTTTTCTAATGGTCGCCCTAACAAAAATGATTATTTGCCGCTAACTGATAATGTCCTAAAGGAGCATCTCAGAGGAAATATCTTTATTGGAATTTTCCCATTATTACCTAATGATGTGACAAATTTTCTTGTCATTGATATTGATAAACAAAATTGGCAAGAAATTGTTTCTTCGCTAGTTAAAATCTGTAATCAAAATACCTTACCTGTTGCCATTGAGCGTTCTCAATCAGGTAATGGGGCACATCTGTGGTTCTTTTTTGAACATGCGATTTCTGCAGCATCAGCGCGCTGTATGGGACAGGCTATTTTAAAAGATGCGATGGCTATTAATCCTAATATTTCGTTTAAGGCATTTGATCGTCTATTTCCAAATCAGGATACGATGCCGTCCGGAGGGCTTGGTAATTTGATTGCCGCCCCGTTACAATATCAGAGGATGAAGTTGGGTCGCAGTCTATTTGTAAACGAAAAATTTGAGGCATATGCAGATCAATGGGATTTTTTGTTACAAATACAGACTATTAGTGATGCCAAAGTCAAACAGGTTACAGAAAAATTGGACTCTACTAATGACTTCAAATTATTTGAACTGCCAGATGGAACACAGCCTGATTTGCTTACTGATAAATTATTGGATGCTACACAAAAAATTACTGCTTATCGTCGCAACCAGTTGTATATTTTAAAATCACAGTTAACTACCGCTCAAATAAATGCTTTAAGATATGCGGCCACTTTTAAAAACCCACAATATTATCAAAATCAAAAGCAGCGTCGAAGTAATTGGGAAACCCCACAATATATCTCTCTTGCTGAGCAGGATAGTCAGTATGTGATTTTGCCAAGAGGATTGGAAGATTATTTATGTGGAAAATTGCCCAAACTAACTATCCATGATGAGACGACGACTGGAGAGCACCTAGATGTTAAATTCAATGGTGAGCTTCGACAAGCACAATTGCCAGCACAAGCATCCCTTTTGAAACATAACATGGGAGTTTTAGCAGCACGTACTGGTTTTGGCAAAACAGTAATTTCCGCCAGTTTAATATCAAAACGTGCAGTTAGTACACTAATTATTGTGAATAGTCGAGTTCTAGCTCAACAATGGGAACAACGGCTTCAAAAATTTTTAACGATTAAAAATGATCCCTTTGTTGAATATACGAAAACTGGTCGCAAACGAAAAAAGAATGTTATAGGTTCTTATTATAGTGGTCATAAAAAAATTAGTCGTTTAGTGGACGTTGCAACTGTACAAGCACTGAGCCACTTGGGGGATGATTTAAGTGAGTTTATGTCCCATTACGGAATGGTTATTTTTGATGAGGTCCATCATTTGGCTGCGGTCACGAACGAATTAGTAATGAAACAAGTTACTGCTAAATATATTTATGGACTATCAGCAACTCCTTATCGCCAAGATAGTCTTGATCCAATTATCTTCATGCGCGCTGGTAATATTGCTTATCAAACTGCCAAAGTTGATGAAAAAAATTTGCTAACAACGAAACGGTCTTTAGTTTTGCGAATGACTAATTTTGGAATGTTGAATAATGAAACTATGGCTAATAATACATTGCAAGAGAATTATGAGTCTATATTGAATGATCAGGATCGCAATCAATTGATTGTTGATGATATATGTAATAATTTTAAACTTGGTCGTCATCAGTTGGTATTAACTAGAAGATTGGAACAGATAGATATTCTAGCAAACTTAATTCCATCGAAATTAAAAATTCCAGTTTTTGAATTATCTGGCCGCCAAAAAGCCAAAGTTAATCAGAATATTATTGCTGAGTTGGTCAAATTTAAGAAACCATATGTGTTGCTAGCAACTGGAAACTATATTGGTGAAGGATTTGATATTGGAAGTATAGATACTTTACTTTTGGCTATGCCGATTTCGTGGAAGGGCAGTACGGAGCAGTATCTCGGGCGTTTGAATCGAGACTTAGGTCAAAAGAGTGAACTACAAGTTTTTGATTATGTAGATTTATTCGTACCTATGTTAGCTCGAATGTACCAAAAGCGATTACGAACGTATAAAGAATTACAATATCAAATCAGTGCTAATGATAGTAAATCGGTGGTTAAAGTAATGAGTGATGTTACTGGTTATAAGCAGCTAATGATGGAGCTCACAACTAATAAACCTGAAATAGTTATTGGAGTGGCATATCTAACTTCCTCTATTTTGAAGTTGGTTAAAAAACTACCTCCTGCTGATATTGTGATTGTGACTTTACCAGCCGATAAACAGGAAAAGTTAGGTTTATTTAATCAATTGCTTGATATGAAAATAACCGTCAAATACAGTAGACAGGTTTTAAATACTGTATTGATTAACGATAAAATCGTTTGGTATGATTATGATCAATTATTAAATAATGCCAATATAGGTGCCAGTTTACGGTTTAATAGCAGTGCTTTGGCTAATAAATTTAAAGATTTATTTTTTAAAATGCCACCATTATTGAATAATGCAGATGATTAACGTGGTTACTAATTTAAATGTAGTTGTTGTTTTCAGAATGAGTTCTCATTAATTTTGAGAGCTTTTTTTCTTTGTCACGAGAAATCTAGCTGTAATTCATTTGGAATAGGAAAAGTTTTTATTTTGTTTGATTATCTTAAAAAATACTCTCAGCTCTGGAAACAGGACACTCGTTAATACAAGTACAAGAATAAAATTAAGCATTCCTAACTTTTTAATTGAAACACCATGTAGTATATGATAACCTGACATTAGAGCGGAGAAATCCGCCATTAGAATGGAGGCTCTTTTATGCTAAATGTTAAGAACCTCACTGTCGCTTACGATGACACACCAGTATTTTCTGATGTTGCCGTTAATTTTAACGCTGGTAAAATCACTGGAATCATTGGACCGAATGGTGCAGGTAAATCAACGCTGATTAAAGCTATTTTAAATTTGGTCAAGGTACGCCAAGGAAGTGTCGACTACGATGGTCAGTCGATTAAGTCAGTTCAGAAGAGAATTGCGTACGTTGAACAACGAAAGGATTTAGATTTAACTTTTCCAATTGATGTTCTGGATTTAGTTTTGACTGGAACATATGGAAAGTTAGGGCTCTTCAAAAGTCCTGGTAAAGCCGAAAAACAGGCTAGTTTGGATGCTTTGGAACAAGTTTCATTGTCGAAATTCAAGAAACGTCAAATTGGAAATCTTTCTGGTGGACAATTACAGCGAGTTTTCGTTGCTCGAGCAATTGTTCAACAGGCGAAAATAATTATCTTGGATGAGCCATTTGTGGGAATTGATTTGCAAAGCGAGACAGCGATTATGCAAATTCTCAAGCAATGGCGAGATGAGAATAAGACGATTATTGTAATTCATCATGACTTGAACAAAGTTACTAAGTATTTTGATGATTTAGTTATTTTGAATCACGGAATCGTTGATTTTGGACCAGCTCAGGAAGTTTACAACCCTAAGAATATTGAAAGTGCCTTTAGTGCAGATCTTTCTTCGGTATTGTTTCAGGAAAAGGAAGGTGTGCAGTGATGACATCGATTATTGAATTTATTCATGCGTTAGGAAAGTATGATTTCTTACAGAGTGCCTTGTTGACGGCTGTCATGGTCGGAATTATGTCGGGAATTATCGGAAGCTTTATCATTTTACGAGGGATGTCGTTGATGGGGGATGCCATTTCCCATGCAGTTTTACCGGGAGTGGCCGTCGCCTACATGTTAGGAATCAATATTCTGATTGGTGCCTCAGTTTTTGGCGTGCTAGCTGCATTGTTGATTGGATTCGTGGCTTCCCGCAGTAAAATCAAGACTGATACTTCGATTGGTGTCGTCTTCAGTGCCTTTTATGCCTTGGGATTTATCCTGATTTCGATGGCCGAAAGTTCGACTAATTTGCATCATATCCTTTTCGGAAATATCCTAGCTGTCAGTGATTCTGATATCATGACTACAGCAGTTGTATTAGGAATCGTCATCTTGTTTGTGGTAACTTTCTACAAGGAACTATTGGTTACATCTTTTGACGAAACATATGCCAAAACTTATGGCTTGAATGTTCAAATCATTCATTACGCTTTGATGCTAGTTTTAACGTTGGTTACAGTCTCGGCATTGCAGACGGTAGGAATTATCTTGGTTGTAGCAATGTTGATTACACCGGCCGCAACAGCCTTTCTGTGGACAGATAAATTGGGTACAATGCTAATTCTTTCAGCAATTGTTGGCGTAATTTCATCAATGACTGGTTTGTATTTCAGTTACACATTCAACTGGGCATCAGGTCCAGCAATCGTTATTGTGGCAGCGATGTTGTTTGCCATTTCATTTGTTGGTTCGCCCAAGCAAAACTTCTTTAAGTTGAAAAGGAGTGTGGCCCGATGAAACGATTTTTTATAACTTTAGTAGGTGTCATCGCAATGATCAGTGGCGTATATTTTTTCTTACATCACCGTGATAACAGCAATTTGACGGCTGATAACGAAAAACTCCAAGTTGTTACAACTAATTCAATTTTGGAAGATATGGTTCATAATGTCGGGAAAGACCGGATTGAACTGTACAGTATTGTAAAACGTGGGACTGATCCGCACGAATATGAACCACAACCAAGTGACGTTTCAGCCGCGGCCGATGCGGATGTTATTTTCCACAATGGCTTGAATCTGGAAACTGGTGGGAACGGTTGGTTTACTAAATTAGTTGAAACTTCTCATAAGAAACTTGGTCGTGAAGTATTTGCGGCGAGTGAAGATGTGGAAGCTAAACATCTGACAACTAATAAGGATGAAGATGACCCTCATGCGTGGCTAGACTTGGCTAATGGGGTCAAATACGTTCGCACGATTACGAATGTTTTGAAACAGAAGGATCCGAAGAATGCCAGTTTCTATGAAGACAATGCAGAAACTTATATTGCCAAATTGGAAAAATTACATCAACAGGCGCAATCTAAATATCTACAAATACCAGAGAAACAGCGCTTGTTAGTGACCTCAGAAGGTGCATTTAAGTATTTTTCCGAGGCTTATCACATCACTCCGGCATACATTTGGGAAATAAATACTGAAGCTCAAGGAACACCGGAACAGATGAAAGCTGTTTTGAGTAAAATTAAGAATTCTGATGTTAAACATCTTTTCGTTGAATCATCAGTTTCGCCCAAATCAATGGATAAAGTTGCCAAAGAATCGGGATTAGAGATTTATTCAAAATTGTTTACTGATTCGTTAGCTAAAAAGGGTACCACTGGCGATACGTATTATTCGATGATGAAGTGGAATATCGATCACATTTATAATGGCTTGAAATAAAAAATTTCCCCGCAGTCTTTTTAGTAGACTACGGGGAAATTTTTTCGATTTCTACTCACGAAAAAACCGAAAACATAGCAATTGAGGACTATTAGTTTTCCGATTCTTCGTGAGCCACTTATAGTACTACCTTATTTAGGGCGGTGTAAGAAATTAGTCTGAGCTTGTTTTCCTAGTTTTAGAATATTTTTTGCTATAATTGAATAAATACATGAATGGAGAAAGTGGGAATCTTTTATGGACGAATGTAGGAATTGTGGAGCAGAACTTAAATCCGGAGTAAAATTTTGTACCAAATGTGGGGAACCGGTAGATGTAACAAGTGTAGTAACGCATCAGTCAGTTACGGATAATAATGAGACCATGAAAAGATTTAAAAATCATTCCATGAATTATTTTAAATGGTTTAAAGAATCTATTATCAGTCCATCCAAAGTTAATTATGACAATAAATATTTTGGATTAGTTTCATTGTTTATTAACGTGATACTTATTGGATATGCACTTTATGTCTTTGTTCACCAGATGATGATGTCAACGATGGGTTTAATAGGGAGGTTATATTCAGGAGGTGAATTTTTATTATTAGGGGCGAACCTGTACACAAAGTTGTTATTCTTACCGATTAGTTATTTTGCAGTGTTTTTATTGATGGGCTTTGCATGTAAGAAGTACTTAATTGATAGCAAGACTGATTTGTTTGATTATGCAAATCAATTAGCAGGCTTTAGTAATTCAATTATTATATTGGAACTCATATTATCACTATTTTTACAGTTTATAGTTCCATCTAGTTTCTCTGCAATGACAGCATACAGAAGTTATGAATCATCATTTACTTTCTTAATGATTTTGTTGATTCTAATAGCTACTATTTGGTTAGTAGCTTATATTTTATCGATTGTAGTTAATGTGAATCAAATGAAATGGGATAAGGTTTATGTGGCTGCAGGTACACTTATTCTGAATAATATTATTTTGCTATTTGTTTTTAAGATGATTATTAACTCTTTTTTAAATCAATTCAAATAGTAGGGTATAAAAATGAAAAAAATTTTTATTCTTGTAACAATGCTGATTGTTCTAATTTCTTTGATTGATGGATGTGCTAATAAAACTCATGTTAGTACATCGGATAAAAATAAAACTGAGATAAAACAAGTCAAAAAGAAAGAATTAAAGCGTGATCAGAATAAGTTTATGCTTACCGATTTAAGAAACTCAAAGAAAAAAAGTTTGGTTTATTATGCTTTAGGAGATTCATTATCAGTAGGACTTTTTTCAAAAAATTTAGACAGTAATTTTACTACTTTATTTAATGATTATTTGAAAAAGGGAACAGGTAAAGAAGTAACTGAAGTAAATAATTCGTCTGTGGGAAAAACGGTCACTAATTTTGGATTACCAAATGTTCAAAATCTAATAAATCATCGACCCGATATCGTAACAATTGAATTTGGAACTAATGATTCTGCCTACGGAGTTGATTATAAAAATCTGAGAAACTTTACTAATAATTTAGATACTTTAGTTAGACGTATCAAAAATGAAACTGATGCCCAGATTTTATTAATGACCACGTGGTCGCCAAGCAATGGTAAGTATATCGATAATGATTTGATTTATGATCGAAAGATAAAAGATATTGGTAAAAAATATGCTGTAACAGTAGTTGATTTATCTACTATTTGGAAACATAATCCTAAGGTTACGGAAAATGATTTGGTATATAGTCAAGTTTATCATCGGCGGAAGGATCAATTTCATCCTAATCAATCTGGACATGATGAAATAGCTAAACTTTTATATAAAACAGTAAAAACAAAATAGGAGATACTTTTATGGATAAATTGGATTTTTGTCCTAATTGTGGTAATCATTTAGATTCAGGAGGTGAATTTTGTCCTAACTGTGGTTTTAATTTAAAGAAATATGAGAGTGAAAATAAAAGCATTAGTAAAACTAATATCGACAAAAGAAAAATACCAGTTAAAAATTATGATATAAAGTATCATTCAATTGAGAGTGATACTCAGCTAGATAAAAAGAATGTACCCAATCATTCAAAAAAAAGAAAGGTAGGGTTTATTTTAATAAGTATCGTTGCAATATTATTGGTTGCAGGTTATTTTGGTGGCAAAGTGTATTACGGTGAGAATTACCAAGCACAAAGATTACGGGAAGAGGTAACCAGTGGGACGTCTTCTAAAATGAAAGCCGCTTTAGTCGATAGTGATGGAAAGCAATTAACTACTGGTAATATCAGTGCTTTGAGACGGTTATATTTAAAGGACAGCAGTATGATTCGACAAATCGAGTCACAAATAAATGTTAACCAAAGTAATAAGGTATTTAGTCTGAAAAAAACCGGTAAGTATTTGATGTTTTTTCCAAAGTATAAAGTGATGATAAAAAATCAATCCTTAAATATTAATACCAATATAGATAATCCCACATTCTTTATTGATGGTAAGAGTGTTCCTACTAAATCTGAAAATGGTAAATATAAAATTTCCAATCTTATGCCAGGCTTTTATGATGTTAAAGTAGAAAACTCCAAAGAGAGTAATGAAACCAAAACCAAACAAGTCGTTATAGGCATCGATAATGATGATAAATCCGTTGAATTTGAGGCTAAAAAGGTTGAGAAACCAGCAAAGGTAATAACTAAGATTATTCATGAAAAAGATGAGGATAATACAACGTCCAACGTAAATGATACTTTAGTTGCCGATTCAAAAGAACCTTCTACAATTTCTTCTAAAGACTCTTTGATTGGTGAATATACAGGTAATCCTAATCTGACTTTGTACCCGAATGGTACGTATGAATTAGGGGATAAAAATGGAACATATGATATTCTTGAGGATGATAATGGACATGTGAAAATAAGATATAATCAGAATAATGGTGGCTCGATTGTAGAATCCTATTACTATTCTGATGGTGAGTTACGATCTTCTAAATACAATCAAAGTTGGTATAAAAAATAAAAAAACTCTTCAAACATTTTTGTTTGAAGAGTTTTTGCTAGTTATTATTACCAAAAATTTGAATGATACTCATGAACAAGTTAATGAAATCAAGAACTAAGTTAACTGAGGCAACTAAGGCGATAGCACCCAAGCTTTCTGAGTCTGAGTAATTTTGGTAAATACGCTTGATATTTTGTGAATCAAAGGCAATGTAGAATAGGAACAAAACAATAATTACGGCGCTGGTGATCATCATCATTGCTGAGCTGTGGAAAATCAAACCGTTTAGCAATTCGACAACGATAACAGCAATTAAAGCTGTAAATAAAGTTCTACTCCAAGATGTTAAATCTTTCTTAGTAATGAAACCAATTACGGCTGAAACGACGAAAGCACCGGCTGTAACTGCCAATGTTTGAACGATGCTTCTAGCTGAATATAGGTAGAAGACAGGCACGCCGATAACTGATAAGGTAACGATAAATCCAATGTAACTCAAGAATGTTAGGAAATACGACCTCGTAGCTAAGCGACTACATAAACTAATGAAAGCAATTGGAATACCAATCATCAAAATCATTGAAATGATACGATGTTGTGCCATTCCTTGGAAGATTGCCATTGAAAGGGCTTTGTTATTTGCGATTAATTGTGCACTAATGGTCCATAGGGCGATTCCCAATCCTGTATAGAGATAAACTAGGGATGTGAATCTTGCTAAACCAGAAGTTCTGACTTTATCTACAGATTGCATAAAATTCCTCCTCAATTATTATAGTAATAATTGTACAATAGAATAACATTTTTGACGGTTTTAAGAAAGGAAGCAGTATGGGACAGAGACACGATTTGCGTTGCAGTAAGTGCGGTTACGAAATTGATGCGTTGTTGGGTATCGGTATGATGTACGCGAAAAGTAATATTTTTGAAGGTGAAAAGCCAATGTTGGCGGAATTGGTTGACGATACAGAGATTACTAACCGTGCTTTGAAGGCTGTAGCAGCTGGAGAAAAAATATCGGATGATTATGGGCATGAATTTTACGCTTGTCCAGAAGATTTCTACCTATTTGATAAGTTCCATTTTAAAATTGGGGATATGGAACCGGAATATCATTGTCCTTATTGTGACAATTTTTTACAACGAGTTACCTTTGCTAAAGGGAGTGCTGGTAAAACACGGTTGAAGTTTGTTGATCAAAGTAAATTTTGGCAGTGTCCGCGTTGTGGTAATGATGAAATGGTGGAAGTTAAGTTTGGTAATTGGGATTAGTCAGGAATTTAAAGTTCCTGACTTTTTTTAATACCTCTTAGTTTCCAAAAAAGACCACTTAGGTAGAATAGCTATACAGCCTAACTGGGATGTGGTGTAATACAGTTATCGAAAGAGGGTTGAGTCGATGTGAAGATAAGATTAGATATTTCACCTGATTATCAGGAAAAAGAAGTTGTCATCAAAGCCGCTCAAAAGGACGATGAAGTGCAACAGATTATGGACAGTATTAAAGATGTTGCTGAAAAATTTAATCATCTCAGTGGCTATATAGGTGAAACGGTTTATTCGTTGGCATTAAAGGATATTTTGTTCTTTGAAACCAATGACCGTAACGTCTATGCTCACACGACCAACAATGCCTTTCTAATTCATTATCGGTTGTATGAGCTGGAGGAGAATTTGCCTGATAATTTCTTACGGATTTCTAAGTCATCAATTTTGAACGTTGATGAAATTTTATCATTATCCAGATCAGTGACTGGTAACCTAGTTGAATTCAAAAATACTTATAAACAAGTGTACGTTTCACGGCGATTTCTACATGAGTTAAAAGATAAATTAAAGCAAAGGAAGTTTTGAATATGAGAAATAGAAATGGAATTTTCTGGGGTATTTTTCTAGTGTTGAGTGCGGCAATTTTAGTTGTCAGCCAGATGCACCTGATTACATACTCGTTTAGTTTTTGGACAGTAGCTGTAACAATTTTCTTAGCAGCTGTTTTGATTAAAAGTTTAGTTTACTTTTCAATTCCCGGTACAGTGTTCTCGTTGGCATTTCTAGCAATATTGTATGCTAAACCTTTGGGAATTACGGCAATTGTTCCTTGGACGCTTTTGGGAGCAGCATTGTTAGTTTCAATCGGTTTGTCGATGATTTTTCGACCATTGATTGCCAAACATCACCCTTGGATGAATTATAGTAAAGGTTACACAAGAGGACACCATGGTCCTTTTGTCCAAATGGATTACACGGCGAAACCCGATGTGAAGACCGTTAATGATCCAGATGTAAATGTTTATGTAAAAATGGGTAGCAGTATCCGTTATGTTAAATCGGAAGACTTTAATTCAGCTGATATTAATGTTTCGATGGGAGATGCTAAAGTTTATTTTGATAATGTAAAAATTAAAGATAGTGCCACAATTAATGTCGACGTTTCGTTTGGTGGGGCAGAGTTGTTCGTACCAAGTGACTGGATTATCCGTCAAGGAATCGATACTAATATGGGAACTATTACTGAAGTCGGTAATGTTAGAACTGATGAAGATAGTCCAGAGATTACGATTACTGGTCGAGTTTCGGTTGGAAGTTTGAAGATTAATTATATTTAGATGATCTGACTTTGGAAAATGATATTGAACGGAAACACCATCGATAAATTCTATCAATGGTGTTTCTTTTATATATTGAATGTAGAGTGCTGTTAATCAAACAATGAGATTGTAAGATAATCATTTTTGCATTTGAATTATTTGTCATAAAACATAAATGAGGACAATAAGATCGAGATCAGATTCAATATTATGGCTTAATATTGAAATTGATTGAATAAAATTACAGTCAACTTTAATATTATGACCAAATATTAAAGTTGACTGTTTAAAATGCCGTCCAACTTCAATATTTCGGCTAAATATTAAAGCTGAAGTGAAAAACAGTACATTAACTTTAATATAATGGTAAAATATCAAAATAGAAATCAAATATTTGAACAGTAAATTAAAGTTTGAGGTAATTACATTATGGAATTGAAACCATTATCTATTTTAAATTATATGAGTAGTACTGATGATTCTATTAATGTTCAAAAAGAGTATGAAAGTAGATTAAATGGGTATTCATCATTTAAAACAGGGCTTTTTCCTATGTTAACGGATAAAAATAAGAAACAATATGATGACTATCCTATATTCTTTATTGAAACAAGAGACATATCACGTTTAAACGCAGATATTTTAAAAAAATCCAGTCAAATCGAAAAATTAAGTTATTCTTTACCAGGAATTGCTCAAGAGAGTTACACAAATTCATTATTAACTAATGAAATACAATTTAGTAATGAAATTGAAGGAGTCAAAACAGAGAGAAAAGAAATTGGAACTATTGTAGATGATTTGCAAACCAATAATAAAACCAATCAAAAAAGATTGGTTTCTACTGTAAAAAAGTATATTGATATTTTAAATGAGCCAGAAATTAGAATTAATGATTTTCAAAAGTTGAGAGATATATACGATAAGTTAACTGATGGATAAATTGAGGAAGGAAAACTTCCAGATGGCGAATATTTTAGGGATAAACCAGTTAGAATCGGAACGGATCTAGAGACGGTTCATAGGCCTCCAATAAATGAGAGAGCTATTAAAGATAAATTACTGTCATTGATTGATTTTATGAATAATGAAAGTGTCCCACCTATAGAAAAGGCGTTGGTTACTCATTTTATGTTTGAAAACACACATCCTTTTATAGATGGAAATGGCCGTATGGGAAGATATTTGTTATCACAATATTTAAGCAAAAAGATTGATCCTTTTACAGCACTATCAATATCCAGCTCAATACATAGTAACCAATCCAAGTATTATAAGATATTTAAAGATGCAGACTTATATGAAAACAGAGCCGAGCTAACCTTCTTTATTCAAAAAATGATGGAAATTATTTTAGAAGGTCAAAATTCAGTTTTAGATAAATTAAATGAATCATTAGATATGCTTAAAAAGTATTTTGCCAAATTAAAGGAAATACTAAAAGTTGATGATACGGAAAACAATATGGAATTTAATTTATTATTCGTTTTTATAGAATCAAAATTATTCAATGTTGATAGTTCTTTGGGAGTAAAAGATACTGCATTGATAAACATGTTATATAAAACTAATACAAAAATGTATAAGAAAATTAAGGTTAAAGAATCCATTCAAAAGTATGAAGATTCTGGAATCCTAATACAGATAAATAAAAGTCCACTGCAACATGAAATTGATTTGGGCAAATTGTTTGGTGATATATAATAAATTTACAGGATAGGTGGCATTATGAAATTTGATAAAATAAAGTTTGTAAGTGCTGGATTTGGACCACCTTCAGATATGTACTGGATTGATTTTGATAAAAAGCTAATGTTTGTTACTAATGATTTCCCAAAACTGTTGAAACCAGGAAAAAGTCAGGATATTTCACTTTCTGAAGAGGATATTTTGAAATTAGATCGTAAATTGCAACGATTGCATTTTGAAAATTGGAATCATGAATACAATGATAATCATATTCTGGATGGCGAACAATGGGAAGTTGAAGTCTACTATCATGATGGAACTGAAGTTAACTATTATGGTTCTAATGCATATCCTGATAATTTTGATAGTTTGCGAAGAATATTTAAGCCGCTCGAAAACATTTATTTATATTAAGTAACAGGCCAGTTATTTCGTTGAGGAATAACTGGCCTATTTAATTTCTTATACAGGAAAATTACGGCAATTTGATGGTCTTTAATCTGATAGAATGAGTAAAGAGTGTAAAAGTTAATTTACAAGAACTAAACAACAAATATATATAAATTTGTTTTTAGTTTAATTTACAGTTATTCGGGGGAATATCATGAGTTTGGAGACTAATGAATTGGCTTTCGAAAGTAATTTGATTGATTATTTAGTCAATCTAGGTGGAACAAAGCAATGGGATTATTTGCCGGGAATTAAAACCACAGATGATTTATGGCAGAATTTTAAAACTATTGTTGAGCAGCATAATCAGGACCGATTAGACGGAAAATTATCTGATGCTGAATTTAAACAGATAAAGGTTATCATCGGACAACTAGAGACACCGTATCAAGCGGGTCAATTTTTGTATGGGATGAATGGAATCTCACAAGTAGAAGTTGATTTGGACAATGGTAAACATGTTTATTTGAAGATTTTTGATCAGGATAATATTGGTGCTGGAGATACTATTTATCAGATCGTTAACCAAATCGAACGTCCGGCTATTATCCCTGGAAGAAAGGCACGTCGTTTTGACACTACATTATTAATTAATGGTTTGCCAATTATTCAGATTGAGGAAAAGGCTGATGGTCATGATGCTAAAGAGGCATTGAACCAGATGCATCAATATATTGAAGAAAATCAATACACTGATATTTTTTCGACATTGCAAATATTAGTAGCAATTACGCCACATGATAGTCGTTATATGGCCAATTCAACTGCCGACAAATTTAATACTGACTTTGCTTTCCGTTGGCAAAAGGCCGATGATAATAAACCTGTTTTTGATTGGAAAGAATTTGCTAATAATATGTTGTCGATTCCGATGTCACATCAAATGGCAACCAACTATATGATTTTGGATGGTACGCCCAAACATCAGATGATTAAAGTCATGCGTCCTTATCAAGTTTATGCAACTCAAAGAGTTATCAGAAAAATTCGTCAGCATACTTTTGGAATTGATGATCCTGGAGTTGGATATGTTTGGCATACTACTGGATCAGGTAAAACAATTAGTTCCTTTAAAGCTGCGTGGTTGGCTTCAAGATTACCAAATGTTGATAAAGTAGTTTTCTTGGTTGATCGTGTTGCATTGACGAATCAGACAGTTGATGAATATAAAGCATATGACCCTGAAAATACCGAGGAAAGTAACGGTGGAGTCGTAACTGATACAGCTAACCGTTGGGTTTTGGAAAGAAAACTTAATAAAAAAGGTAACGGAATTATTGTTACATCTACTCAAAAGATGGATTCAATGGTTAGAAGCAGTAATTTTAAGCAAGTTAATAAGAATATTGTATTTATTGTTGATGAAGCACACCGTTCTACTTCTGGTGACATGTTAAAACGAATCAAAGATGGTTTCAGAAAGTCAGCTTGGATTGGCTATACTGGTACACCGGTTTTCGATACGCATCCAACTACCAGAGAAGTTTTCGGTGATTTGATCCATGCTTATACAATTCGAGATGCAATTGCAGATGGCAATGTTCTAGGATTTAAAGTAGATTTTGAAACAACCTTATCGGATTCAGTTTTAAGAGACCAATATTTACCCGCTTATTTCAAATCTCGCTATCCATCAATGTCTGAACAAGATATTGAAATGCGAATTGATGATATGGCTGATGAAGATATGGATGATACTGTGGAACCATCAGTCTATGACAACAATCCTAAGCATATAGAACTAGTAGTTAAGGATATTATCAAGAATTGGAAGAAACGTTCTCGTAATGGCGAATACAATGCTTTGTTTACGACTCATGTGGGTGGCGGTAAAGCATCAACACCTATGGCAATGGAGTATTATGAAGAGTTTAAAAAGCAGAATGCTAATTTGGAAAATCCATTACGCGTTGGTATCACTTTTAGTCAGGATACTTCAAATAGTGATAAACAATTAAAGAATAATGAATCATTGCGTGAAATCATGAATGATTATAATAAGAAGTTTGGTACTAGTTTTGACGATACGCAAGTTAAAGACTATACGGCTCAAGTTGTTTCCAGATTGAATCGGACAATTGATGATGGAAAGTATTTTGACATTGTTATTGTTGTTGATCAATTATTGACTGGTTTTAATGCTCCTCAGATGAATACTCTATATGTTGATAGAACGTTACAGGGTGCGGCTTTAATTCAAGCCTATTCGAGGACTAATCGTGTTTATGATATGCAGACCAAACCGTTTGGACGTATTGTTAATTATCGCTGGCCACATCATACAGAGGTATTAATGAAGAAGGCTTTAGCCAAGTATGCCAATCGTGATTCGGCTAACATTCAATTAGAATTACCTGTTATAGATGATGGTGTAGTTATACCTCCAGTTGAAGAGACAAAAGAAGAATTAAAGAAGGTTGTTACACAATTAGCAGATTATTCGAATGACTTCACTAGAGTTCCTGACAACGATAATAAGGTAAAAGAAATGTACTCTAGCTTGCGAAAGTATAATCATCTTATGTCTATGATTAAGCAAGATGATAGTTATGATGAAGAACATCCAGAAAAGGTATTAGGCGAATTAGGGATGTCCGTTGATACAGAAGAGGTTTTAACAACAACCCTTAAAAATGAAGTTAAACGAAGAATTGCCATCATGGATCATGTCGATATTTCGCAAGTTGATTTACAGATGGAGCATGTTAAAGCCATTAGAGTAAATTATGATTACCTAGAGGAACTCATTGCTGATTTGATGAATCAGTATCATGATGACGACTTAGATTCAGCTAATAAAACGGCTACTGAAATTCAGAATATTTCTGATAAAGTAGATGACCGTAAATATGCTGAACAAATCAACCAATTTACTAAAGATGTTTTGAATGGCAATATATCGGTTAATAATTATCCAGTTAATCAAAAAGATATTAAAAACCTAGTATCTAATCACAATGACATGCGTTTAAGAAACGATATTTTTGATTACAAGAAAGATTGGGGACTAGCAGATATTGATTCTTCCCAAAAGATAAATAAGATTGTTTTAGGTCACGTTAAAGATGCTGATGATTTAAATATTAATGGTGTCTTGGATGAGATTGTTAAAGAGGGAACAACGGTTTATACGACAGATGCTGAATCATCAAGAGTTAAGAAATTATCGAAAATCAAATACAGAACCCACTTGAGAAGAAGCTTTAAAGAATTTGCTGATCAAATGGTTGAGAAGTACTAGGAGAAATTATGAGTAAAGCACAAGAAATTACTAGTCAAATTTGGGAGATGGCAAACCGTCTTCGTAGTAATATGGATGCCAGTGAATATAGAAATTATATTCTAGGTTTTATGTTTTATCGTTACTTGTCAGAACATCAAGAAGACCGAATGGTTCAAAATGATTTGCTTGATATCGCTGATGGTCAAAGTGTAAATGATGCCTATGCTGAACAAGCTGGTGGGGATGATCTAAGCGACTATTTGGAATAATTAGCCGATTCATTAGGTTATGCCATTGCCCCACAATACACATGGCAGACTATTGTTGATAAAGTTAATAACAATTCTATTGCTCCATCTGATTTTCAAGATATGTTGGATGATTTTAATCACAATGTTGATTTGAACACTAATGCTAAACAGGATTTTCATGGTGTATTTGCGGATATGAACCTAGGCAATTCTCGTTTAGGTCAAACAACTGCTGCACGTGCTAAGGCTTTGACAGAAATTGTTAATTTGGTTGATGAAGTTGAGTATAAAGATGATGATGGTCACGATATTTTAGGTGATATTTATGAATTCTTGATTGCCCAATTTGCAGGTAATTCTGGTAAAAAAGCCGGCGAGTTTTATACTCCTCACCAAGTTTCAGAAGTTTTAGCAAAATTAGTTGCGCAAGGATTAGACCCTAAAGAGGATAAACCAAGTGTTTATGATTTTGCATGTGGTTCTGGATCATTGCTGTTAACTGTTCAGGAACAAATAAAAGACCGTAGATTGTTTTATTACGGTCAAGAATTGAATACAACAACATATAACTTGGCTCGAATGAATTTGATGATGCATGATGTTTCTTATATGAACATGGATTTGCGTAATGCTGATACGTTGGAAAGTGATTGGCCTGATGGAATTGATTCTCAAGGTATCGATCATCCAAGAAACTTCGATATGGTTGTTGCTAATCCTCCATATTCAGCTCATTGGGATAACAATGATAATAAAATGAAAGATCCACGTTTTAAAGATTACGGTGGCTTAGCTCCAAAGACTAAAGCTGACTATTCATTCTTACTTCACGGGTTATATCATTTGAGCTCAAAAGGAACGATGGCAATTGTTTTACCTCACGGTGTGCTATTCCGTGGTGCGAAGGAAGAAAAAATTCGTCGAGCACTTTTGGACAAAAATCAACTGGAATTCCAACCGTTGTTATGGTGTTAAAGAAGAATAAAACTAATAAAGATGTTTTATTCATTGATGCAAGTAATAACTTTGAAAAAGGAAAGAATCAAAATATTCTTCGAGCAGAAGATATTGATAAGATTATGGATACTTATAATGAACGTAAAGATGTTGATAAGTACGCTCATGTTGCCGATTTCAAAGAAATTGAAGAAAATGATTATAATTTAAATATTCCAAGATATGTTGATACCTTCGAGCCTGAACCGGAAATCGACCTCGGAGAAATAACAAAAGAAATAAAAGAAAATAATAAAAAAATTGAAGAAAATAAAAAGGAGTTACTTTCAATGATGAAAGAACTCACTTCTTCTGATGAGAAAACGATGAATGATCTCAATGATTTTATTTCAATGTTGAATGATGAGGTGAACCATAATGGATAAACGTGTGCCGGAGCTGCGTTTTAAAGGGTTTACTGATGATTGGGAACAGCATAAAATCGGAGATTTTCTCAAAGAGAGTAGAATAAAAGGATCCAGTGGACTTACAGCAAAAAAACTTACCGTTAAACTCTGGGGTAAAGGAATTGTACCCAAAGAAGATATATACCTTGGAAGTACAGCGACACAATATTACATTCGTAAAGAAGGCCAATTTATGTACGGCAAATTGGACTTCCTACATCAAGCATTTGGTATTGTCCCTTCTTATTTGGATGGTTATGAGTCCACTTTAGATTCGCCGTCTTTTGACATTAGTAAGAATTTAAATCCAAATTTCTTTTTAGAATACGTTTCACTAGAAAAATTTTATAAATATCAAGGAAGCATGGCTAATGGCTCAAGAAAAGCCAAACGTATCCACCCCAATATATTTTTTGAAATGCCAATATTAATTACAAAAATAGATGAGCAAAATAAAATAGGCAGTATTATTGAAAAACTGAATTTACTAATAGAACTACATCAAAAAAAGCTGAATCTGTACGAAGGGATAAGGAAGTACATGTTACAGAACCTTTTCCCTAAAGATAAGGCAAATGTTCCAAATGTTAGATTTGCTGATTTTGTTGGAGATTGGGAACAGCAACTCATTGGAAATCTACTCAACAATTTATACAACGGGCAAACTCCTTCTAGATCTGACAATCTCAACTGGAATGGTAATATAAGCTGGCTTTCTAGTGGAGAATTAAATAAAGGAACTGTCCTTAAAACAGTTGAAAAGATTACACCCGAGGGAAAATCAGAAGCTAACCTTAAAATTGTACCATCTGGTACATTTGTAATGGCCATTACGGGGTTAGAGGCAAAAGGAACACGGGGAAATTGTGCCATCTTAGGAATAAATACAACATTAAATCAATCTTGTATGGCATTATTCCCAAACAAATCTAAATTGATATCTGGATTTCTTTTTCAGTGGTATATGAAATTTGGCGATGAATACGGAATAAGATATACACAAGGAACTAAGCAGCAGAGTTACAATGCAGAATTAATTAAAATACTACCTATCAAAAATCCAAATATCACAGAACAAAAAGTAATAGTTTCTCTTTTGACAAAGTTGGATGAATTAATTAAAATTCAAAAAAGGCAACTAACGTTGTACGAAAATATAAAAAAATATTATATACAAAAGCTGTTTATTTAATTGCTTTATAAAAAATAAGTTCTAAAATTATTACATCAATTTGGACATTTGAAACATTATTTTTTCATTATCCTGCGTCTGTAATTCCTGAATAATATGTAAGTATGTACTTTGAGTAGTAGTTATATTAGCGTGACCCAATCTTTGGGCGACACTAGCAATCGACACTCCAGCAAACAAAAGTAAAGATGCATGAGTGTGTCTGAGTCCATGGACTGTAATTATTGGAATATTAGCATTTTTACAGAGAAGCTCAAGCCGTTTATTAACAGTTGAATTAAAAATACGTTGATTTACAAAAATTGGTTTATCTACTGGCGTGTTACTTATCATTTTTGCAAATTGAATTGCCAACTGCCAATCAATTTGCACTTTTCTGACTGATGATGAGTTTTTAGTTGGCTGAAATCCGCCAGTTGTGGAACGATAATTCCAAGTCTTATTAATATTTAATAATTGTTTAGTAAAATCAAAATCTTTGGGTGTCAGGGCAAGAGCTTCCGCAAATCTTAATCCGGTTTTGGCTACCAATAATATATACCAATCCCAATTAATTTCAGAATCTAAATTAAGCTGTTTAATAAGCTATTGTAATTCATATTCATTCAAAAATTTTGGCTTCTTCTCAGCAGGTTGCTTACCTTTGATAATTATTTTTCTAGTAGGATTTTGTTCAATTAATCCTTCATCCATAGCATCTAGAATGGCGCCCTTTATTTGATGATGAAAATCTTTCGTGGTTTGTTTCTCATGTTCTAATGCGTAATTATTAATCAGCTCCTGGTAACTTCGCCTTGTTAAATCGCATAGCCTTAAATTGGGAGCTAACTTTATGATCCATTTCAAACTCATATAATATTTATTCAAAGTAATAGTTCTAATTGCATTGACCTTATACAGATTAATCCATTCTTCATAATATTCATGGAATAATTGTGTTGACTTATTTTTAGACATTAAAAAACCTCCGAATAATTTTTGACATGTATTGTCAAAATCATTATCCAGAAGTTTTTTTATTTATGCAGTTCCAAATGTTAAATAAATAATTTTTGAAGATAATATTTTTTTGTTTTTTTCAAGATTAATAATCTATCCTCTTGGAGCTCTGTAAAATTGTCTAATTGTTTTAAAAGGGCTCCAATATTTTCCTGCTCTTTATAATCAGGTGTCTTTATTTTTTGCTTTAAGAAATCCTTAGCAACTAAATTATTCATCATCGTTGCCTTAGTAGTCACTTTTCTCAAAATATATCCCATAATATTCTCATTATTTATTAGGTATTTCCAAAAGTACAAATCATATTTGGCTTTAGGTCGGAAAACATCAAATACATGAGATACAATTCCATTTCCTATGTCATTTTCGACAAAGCGCCCATAAGAAAAGTTTTTACTTTTATGTCCTTCATATGCTATATCACCTTTAAGAAAGATATTATAAGTTTTCATGTATTCTTCAGTGGAATTAGTATTTTGACCAGATTTATAATACATATTTGCAACTGATATTATTTGGCTACTATTAAAAGATAAGTCATTTTTCTCTATCATTTTTTCATAAAGTTCTGAAAACTTACGCTTACCCCAATCTCCACTAAAATCAGCAAATCGCACATTAGGAACTTTTTCCTCATCTGAAGGGAATAGATTCTGTAACAAATACTTTTTTAAGCTTTCGTACATCAATAATTGATTTTGGTACAAGTCTATTAATTCATCTAACTTTTTTAAGATATTGCCTACCTTATACTGTTCAGTTTTATCTACAGGTATTATTAACTTAGAATCGAAAAAGTCAGATGGGGCTATATTTAATAGTCCATGGTTTCTTGCCCCTTCAGTGGCAATCATGGAGATTTCTTTATGCCAATAATTTGTATCATAATACTTTTCTAAAAAATTGCTATCGACATTTGTTGGTTTAAAGATAATGTATAAAGTAGATAGCACGCCCATGTTATATCGATTCAATCGTTTGATAGTTCCCCAAGGGAATCCTTTAGAATACGATTTGTTATATGCAAATTCTCCCTTTTTAATCAAATAGTATCCACTGACATCTTTGCTGGCAATTTTTTTGTTAAAGAATTTTTCTTGATCTATCAGACCCTCTTGCGCAGAAATAGTAAGAGATAATTTTGACTCTAAGTCATTATTTTTTCTTGTTATTCTATTTACAACCTTTTTTAGGTAATGCTGTTCCCAATCGATGTAAAAGATAAGTTTTCGTAAACTCAGGATAAATATAATGAATAAAAATAATATTTTATTGATAGGTGCGTATTATTATTTAATAAAGAATACTGTACTTCTGATTACTTATGTTATTTCGTTATCAAAAGAATTTTTGTTAGCTTGTATTGATTTTTTTAATAAAACAATATTTAAAAATGGTCCTACATTCTGAACAAACAGAATATAGGACCATTATTTGTAATTAGGGAAGGATTAATATTTTTTATAGTAAGTGAATGCCATTTTCGTCACATTTCTTACGTAGGTCTTCAGGCCAAACAGCAGCTTGAACTTCACCAACGTGAGCTTTGCCGAGCAATAACATACATAGACGTGATTGTCCGATACCACCACCGATTGTGTATGGTAGTTCACCGTTCAACAATTGTTTGTGGAAAGGCAATGAGGCACGATCTTCGGCATGAGCCATCTTCAATTGTTCTCTCATTGATTCTTCGCTGACACGGATACCCATACTTGAGATTTCCAAAGCCTTTTGTAAAGGTTCGTACCAGAATAAGATGTCACCGTTTAATTTCCAGTCGTCGTAATCAGGGGCACGGCCGTCGTGACGCTTACCACTCTTCATAGGTCCACCAATTTGCATTAAGAATACACAGCCGAGTTCTTTACAGATGGCATTTTCACGTTCCTTAGGTGTCTTGTCAGGCCAGCGGTCTTCAAGTTCTTGAGTTGTAACAAAGTGAATTTCGTCAGGCAAATGGTGGACAGCCTTAGGGAATTTGTACCAAACTTCGTGTTCCATATGCTTGATAACTTTGAAAATTTGACGAACGGTGCTTTCCAAAGTTTCAGTTGTACGTTCATCTTTAGCAATGATTTTTTCCCAATCCCATTGGTCAACGTAGATTGAGTGAATGTTATCAAGATCCTCATCTTTTCTGATAGCGTTCATGTTAGTGTAAATACCTTCGTGCATGTCAAAGTGATAACGTTTCAAAGCTAGACGTTTCCATTTAGCCAATGAGTGAACGATTTCAATTGTTTCACCGGGCATACCTTTCATAGTAAAGGAAACAGGTGATTCGACACCGTTAAGGTTATCATTAAGACCAGTACCTTTTTCGACCATCATTGGTGCTGATAGACGTGATAAATTCAATTCTTTACCAAATTCGTCTTGGAATGTTTCACGAATGTATTGAATAGCTTTTTGTGTTTCTTTAACTGATAGTTTTGGATCGTAGTCCTTAGGTATAATTAAGTCCATAATAATTTCTCCTTCTTCGGTCGATCAATTGATCGTTTTTCTTAATGAATAAATGCAAAATAAAAAAAGTCTTTCGTCCTAATTATTAAATTAATAATAATTGGGACGAAAGACTTTTTCGCGGTACCACCCAAGTTGCCTATATAAAAATAGGCCACCTCAATAAGAGCACTAGCATGCTCCACCGATGGTAACGTACCGGTTAACGTCTGAACTTACTCTGATTACTCATTTTAGCCAGAAACATAAGAAAGTGTTATTCGGATAATCCATTTACTAATTGGGTTCTCACCATTCCCAACTCACTGTTAGTGTGGAAAATCTTACTCTTCTTTCTCGTCGTTTTTATCTTGTGACACTTATATTAGCATCTTTTTAAAAAAAGTAAATAATAAAATTTGAATTTTATTAATTTTGGCATAATTTCTTAGAACCCCTTTAATGTAAGAAAACGTGATTATTTAAGTTAAAAAATTAGTTCATAGAGTCGAGAATTTCGGTCTGGGTAAGGATAATTGGCATTGAATTGCTCGGGTGTGACTTGTTTAAAGCCGTGCTTTTCATAAAAATAATGTGATCTGGTTTCGCCTTCTGGGGTATCTAAGACTAATCTTTTGAAGTTGTTAGCTTGGGCGAAGTTAAGTAATTCCTGATACAACTTTGCGCCTAGGCGATTTGGTTGCCCACGAAATTTTGGATAAGTGAAGAATTTTTTGAGCACGGCTGTCTGATTTCCAATTGGCAATAAGGCGATGGAACCTACCACTTGATTTTCTTCTAATGCAATCCAGAAATTTCCACCTTTGGATTGATAATAAGAGCTGATTTGGAAAATATCATCTTGTTCAGCCATTTTAATATTTAATTTGGCTTCGATGTTTTGACAATAATTAATTAAGTCGACTAATTGGGCTAGGTGATGGGGATTATTTTGATAAGGAACTATTTGCATATGAAAGCCTCATTTCTTAAACGTTGATTTCATTGTAACTGGCAATCCTATATATGTATAATTGATAGTATGAATAGTGATTATCAAATAAATTGATAGATTGGATAAATTTATGGACGTTCGTGAATTAATAACTTTTAAGACGGTTTCTGAAACACGTAATTTTTCTAAAGCTGCCGATATTTTAGGTTACATGCAATCAACTGTTTCTATGCAGATTAAAAGCTTAGAACTCGAGTTAGGCGCAAAGCTGTTTGAATATAAAAAACGCCAAGTAAGCATTACTGATGCTGGTTTACAGTTGTTGCCTATGGTCGAAAAAACGTTAGAAAGCTTTTCAGATATTAAAAAATGGAATCAAACTGAAACTTCAGGAATCTTGAAGATTGCCGCTCCAGAATCCTTGACGATTTCGGTGATAGCTCCGAAACTACAACAATTTCAAAAACTTTATCCTCATGTACAACTTGAGCTTCAGAATGCGACTTGTTTACATAATGAAGAAGTTTTGTTGCGTGGCGATGTCGATATAGCTTTTATGATGTGGCCTAGTAAACCCAGTAAGAGGTTGATAGATCATGATTTGGGTGAACAAAAAATGGTGTTAGTTAGCTCACAAAAGCAGACTTTTCAACAATTGTTAAATGATAGTCAGGCTACTTTTGTAATCAATGAACCTGAATGTAGCTATCGTAATCAGTTTGAAACTTCTGTTTGGCAGCAACATCAGCGACAATTCAGAACAATCAGTTTGCCAAGTATTGCTGCAATCAAGTCAGTGGTAATTGGTGGGTTAGGATTTAGTTATTTACCATGGGAAATGGTTAAAATGGAAGTTGAGAATGATCAATTGTTTGTTATTAAAACGGATATTATTAATCACGTTCATGGACATCTATTGACCCGCAACTATAAAACTAAATCCAATTTGATTTCTGATTTTGTTAAGGTATTTAAATAAGTTTTGAAGCATATACAGATATTAGATTATCAACTAGCACCATGCGTACTATAATTGAGAACAAATATGTTTATAGGTCTTCTAATGGTGGGTTATGAAAAATTTAAGTCTGAATCGTAAGTCGAAAGTATTAATAATTTTATTAGGGTATTTATTTATTGCCGGTATCATGTATTTAACTTTCCAAAGCAAGAGTATTTGGTATGGCGATGATGTTTATTATCAATTTCAACGTATTCAAGGAATTAGTAAGTCCCTGAAAGAAGGGCTACTGCCGTCAATTTCAACGATAAATTTTGGAGAAATTGGCTATGCAGTCAACATTTTTTATCCCTGGATAACTTTGTTGCCATTTGGAATTGTTTCACTGTTTAATGGCAATCCGATTTCGGCGTTTTATATGGCGTTGTTCATTTATTTTTTAGCATCGCTACTGATTAGTCATTATTCAATGTATGAATTCTCAGGTTCACATTTACAGGCGTTAATTTTTACATTGATTTACAATTTTAGTACCTATCGTTTGATTGATTTATTGAGCCGGGCAGCCTTAGCCGAATATATTGCGACTATCTTTTTACCGTTGTGTTTTCTAGGATTTTATGAAACATTCTTTAGAAATTATCATAAATGGTATTTATTTGCACTGGGATTTGGGGCCATTATTTTAACTCATGTGCTGACAACGTTTATGACAATGTTAATTTTTATCGTCTTCTTATTGTTTAATTTTATGAAAATAAAACCGTTTAAAGAGCATACGACTGCATTGATAAAAGCTGTCGTGACAACGATTTTGATAACTTCAATTTATACTGGACCATTCATTCTTGAAGAGTTATTCCAGAAGTTTCCCAAACCCGATCCGCAAATATTGAAAGGATTGGAATTAACCAAGTTTTTGAAAGTAACTATGCAAAGTAATGCCAGCCGTTTTGTGGAAGGAAATCTCTATAATCCAGGCTTGATAGTTTTAGTTATTTTGATAGTCGGAGCGATTTATTTTGTAAAATTTAATAGTTTAAATAAAAAGATTTATTTAATGGGATTGGCATTATTCTTGATTTCGACTAATCTTTTTCCATGGAATGTTTTGCAAAATACTCCAATCAGCGTAATTCAATATCCTTATCGATTATTGATATTTGCAACATTATTTGCGGCGGTCAGTGGATCATTGATGATAACTGAGTTAGTACGCCAGCGTGACATTAAGATACAGTGGGGTGTGGCAGCTTTATGTGGAATACTGATGATGGGAATTTGGTTTTGTTCTTTCAAATCAGCAACGAATCACACCATGATTTCTGATCCTCATGGAGTTATTGATACGGCGATGATTAATGAAGACAGGATTCCAGATTCTTATTTAAATCAATATGTTCCCAAGGAGACTTTGAATTATTTATCTTCGGTTATAGAACATCAGATGTATATTAACGATAAAGTTGTAAAAGCAGTTCCACATGATAATCGTGATACTGCAGTTTTGAAAATTAATAAATTGCAAAAAGGCGATGATATTAATTTACCAATAATTCGATATCGTTTGACCAGAGTATCAGTGAATGGTAGACCAGTGCCATTTTGGACTAGTACTCGAGGGACCATTGAATTTAAAGCAAAACAAAGTAGTCGAAATAATCGGATTGTTGTATCTTATGGGAGCAGTAAGTTGTACGCCGGTTTGATTTGCTTAACGATATTAGGGTTTTTGATTATTGCAGGTGATGTTTTCTTGCAGAAACGTTTGAAGTTGATTGAAGAATTGAGTATATAAAAAAGTGTTGCTGGAATTGGTTAGAATTCCAGCAACACTTTTTTTAATGAATCAGTAAAGTAATGAAATTAAACAATAATTTTCCACCATACAAAATAATAATCACGCCACAAATTAAATTAATAATCCGTAAAACTTTAGCGTTGAATTTATCTTTAAATTTGGTAACCACGGCATTTAACACGATAAACCAAAGTGCCGAAGCAATCCCAACACCCGCGATGAATACTGGATAACTATAAGTTGGCAAGGTCACTTGAAAAGCTCCGAGCATCATTGAACCATCGATAATTGCTTGCGGATTGAACCAAATTACGACGAAAGCTGAAGTGATAGTTTTAAAAATTGTCATTTCTGGCGTAGCTTCCGCGCTGATATCTGTCGTTTGTGATCGAAGCAAGTTTATCCCCATGTAAATTACGATTAAACTACCAATTAAAAGAATCGCTAACTGTAACCACTCGAATTTTTTCATGACTGCTCCGATACCAAAGAAGCATGAAAAGGCCAGTGCCACGTCGAAAATTATGACTATTAATGTCGAGAAAAATGATTTACGCCGTGTCTGTGTGAGTGCAGCGTTGATGACGAAAAGATTTGCCAGACCGATTGGAGCATCATATGCAATCCCCATTGTTAATCCCTGTAAAAAGAAGTTCATGATTAGTCCCCTTTACCAACCAAATAATGTGTTATATATTGACTACAGTAATGATTATATCGGTGTTGCTAAAAGATGTAACCAACCAAAAATAAACTTTCGACCCAACCAAAAGGAGTAAATTATGAAACGAGTTCGTCCGATTCAAATTGCTTGGAAACCTGATAAGAAAAGTAGCACTCCAGTTTACCGTCAAATCGTGCAATATATTTGTGACAAGGTAGCTAATGGTGAATGGACAATTGGCTCAAGATTACCTCCGCAACGGGCTTTAGCAGAATCTTTTGGAGTCAATCGCAGTACTATTTCGACAGCAATCGATGAATTAACTTCCTACGGAATTATTTCTGGAAAGTCGGGTGCTGGTACTCAAATCGTCAGTAATACGTGGTCACTGATGTTGCCGACCAAACCAAGTTGGAAGAAATTGATTTCGTCTGGATATTTACAAGAGAATAACCGCCGAATGCAGCAAATCAATCGACTCGAATTTGCCCCTGATATTATTCGTTTAGGAACCGGTGAACTCGACCCTAGGCTGTTTCCACAAAAAATGTGGACGGAAGTTTTACAAAAGATGAGTGTTGAAATAACTTCATTGGGGTACGCTGAACCACTGGGAATACTGACTTTACGAGAAGCAATTGTTGAACATATGAAACAATTTGGTATCAATGTTTCAACTAAAAATGTTTTGGTGACATCCGGAGCTTTGCAAGCGTTGCAATTAATTTCTTCATGTATGTTAGAAGAAGGTAGCACGGTTTTCACGGAAGCACCAACATATTTGAAGTCGTTACAAATGTTTCAATCGGCCGGATTAAATCTAAATGGTATTTCGATGGATCAAGATGGCATGGAATATTGGAAAATTGCCAAGCAATTGCAGAAATCAGAATCATCCATTCTCTATACGATTCCGACTAACCAGAATCCCACTGGAATCACGATGAGTAATGCTCGTCGTCAAGAATTGATGAATTTTTGTATAAAAAATAGACTGCCAATCATTGAAGATGGAGCCTATCAGGAATTATGTTTTGATGGTGAATCTGCATTGCCTTTGAAAGCTATCGATGATAACGGCATGGTCATGTATCTTGGCAGTGCATCGAAAACTTTGGCACCGGGATTAAGAATTGGTTGGGTGATTGCCTCTGAACCAGTGATACAACGACTTGGTGATGCCAAAATGCAGATGGACTATGGAGCAAGTTCTCTGTCACAGTTGGTATTCGCGGAGTTTTTACAGAGTGGTAAATATAAGGAATATCTAATTGGTTTGAAGAAAATTTTAAAGAAACGTCGAGATAATGCTTTGAAAACTTTGGAAAAGTATTTTCAGGATATTGCGACTTGGGATGTGCCAATTGGTGGATTTTATATTTGGCTGACATTCAATGATGATGTTGAAGTTGACGATTTATTTGAGCGTGCTTTGGACAAGGGAATACTGTTAAATACTGGTGATATTTATGATTTTAAACATAATCGTTCCCTCAGGTTGTCGTTTGCATACCTAACTTGCGAAGAATTTACAGCAGCGATGAGAACCATTCGTAATGGACTCTATTAATAGAAATTAGCAATAATTTTAAGTGAATATTTCAGAAAAATAATACCAGTTTATTGTTGCTTTTCTGAAACTTTACATAATATTTACATGAAATCTACAATAAATCTACAACTCCCCGATATGATTTAAAAGTTAAAACTTATAGAAACCATTAGGAGAGATTATAGATATTATGAAGAGAAGTAAATCCCTCGTTATTACGAGTTTATTATTTAGTACCATGATTTTGAATCCAACTGTTATTCAAGGAGCCATCGTTCAAGCTGAAGCTGCTAATCAAGCACAAGCTACTGAAGTAAGCACCGCTATTAACCAAGATGAAATTCAGAATATCGCTACAAATGGAGCCGTTGCTTCCGAAACTAAAGAAATTACTGTTCAATATCAAGATGTTGCTAACAACTCACATAAAATTGCCAATGGTAAGATGACAGTTGCTAAAAATGCAAAAAGTATTCTTGGTAAAGATGCACCAATGCCTGAAGGTTATGAATTTAGTGATAGAAAAGCTGAAGTTAGAATTTTAAAAGGCAATAAAGTTATTATTAAAGTCAGAGCAGTCAAGGTTACACAACCAACAAAGCCAGTAGAAGTAGCTAAAGTAGACGTTACAGTTAACTATGTAAATGACCAAGATGCTAATACAACAATCGCTGACAGCATCATCAAGGATGTTGCTGAAAATGCTACAGCCGTTGATGCACAACAAGTTTCTGTACCAAACGGTTATAAATTGGTTGAAGGCCAAAACTTTGCTATCGACAACGGTAAAGTGACAGTTCACGTGGTACCTGTTGCCCCAGTTGCTCCAGTAGAAGAAACCAAAGAAATTACTGTTAAGTATCTTGATTCAACAAATAACACGAAGAAGATCCCTAACAGCACAATGACAGTTGCAAAGCATGCCAAGAAGGTTGCCGGCGAAACTGTTCCATTACCAGATGGTTATCAAATCAGTGGTCGCAGATTGATTTCAATTAAACGTGGTCATATCTTGGTACACGTTAAGCCAGTTAACTTTAATGCCGGTCATGAAGTAAGTAAGTCAGACGTTGTTGTTAATTATGTTAACGATAAAAATGCTAGTGATAAAATCACTGCTGGTGTAATCAAAGATGTTGCGGACGATGCCACATCAGTTTCAGCTGCTCAAGTTTCTGCACCAAAGGGTTACAAGCTAGTTGAAGACCAAAAGTTTGCCGTTAGTTATGGTAAAGTGACTGTTCATGTCGTTCCCGTTGAAGAAACAAAGCAAATTGTTGTTAAATACCTCGATACAACAAATAACATGAATAAACTTGCCGATTCTACAATGACAGTTGCTAAGAATGCTAAGAAAGTTCCTCATGAAACAGTTCCACTACCAGATGGTTACCAAATCAGTGGTCGTAGATTGATTTCAATTAAGCATGGTCATATTTTGGTACACGTTAAGCCAGCTAACTTTAACGCCGGTCATGAAGTGAGCAAGTCAGATGTAATCGTTAAGTATGTTAATGATAAAAATATCAATGACAAAATTACTGATGGAGTTATCAAGGATGTTAAAGATGATGCCACATCAGTATCAGCGGATTTAGTATCAGCACCAAAGGGTTACAAATTAGTTTCGGGTCAAAAGTTTGCAGTTAGCTATGGCAAAGTAACGGTTCACGTTGTGCCAGCTGAAGAAACAAAGGAAATCACTGTTAAATATCTTGATACAACTAACAATATGAACAAGCTTGCTGACTCAAAGATGACAGTAGCCAAGAATGCTAGAAAAGTTGCTCACGAAACAGTTCCACTACCAGAAGGCTACCAAATCAGTGGTCGTAGATTGATTGTTGTTAAGCATGGTCATATCTTAGTACACGTTAAGCCAGTTAACTTTAACGCCGGTCATGAAGTAAGCAAGTCAGATGTAATTGTTAAATATGTTAACGATAAGGATCCAAAAGCTAAGCTTTCAGATGGTGTAATTAAGGATGTTAAAGATGACGCCACATCGGTATCAGCCGATTTAGTATCAGCACCAAAAGGTTACAAACTGGTTGAAGGTCAAAAGTTTGCGGTTAGCTATGGCAAGGTGACAGTTCACGTTGTACCAGCCGAAGAAACAAAGCAAATTGTTGTTAAGTATTTGGATTCAACAAATAACATGAACAAGATTGCTGATTCAACAATGACAGTAGCTAAAAATGCTAGAAAAGTTGCCGGCGAAACAGTTCCAGTGCCAGACGGTTATCAAGTTAGTGCTCGTAGATTAATTTCAATTAAGAATGGTCACATTTTAGTACACGTTAAACCAGTCAACGTTTATAGTGGTCATGAAGTAAGCAAGTCAGACGTTATCGTTAAATATGTTAATGATAAGGATCCAAAGGCCAAGCTTTCAGATGGTGTAATTAAAGATGTCAAAGATGATGCCACATCAGTATCAGCAGAATTAGTTACCGTACCAGCAGGTTACAAACTAGTTGCAGATCAAAAATTTGCTGTAAGCTACGGTAAAGTGACAGTTCATGTTGTACCAGCCGAAGAAACAAAGCAAATTGTTGTTAAGTATTTAGATTCAACAAACAACATGAACAAGCTTGCTGATTCAACAATGACAGTAGCTAAAAATGCTAGAAAAGTTGCTCACGAAACAGTTCCACTACCAGAAGGCTACCAAATCAGTGGTCGTAGATTGATTGTTATCAAGCATGGTCGTATTTTAGTACACGTTAAACCAATCAACATTAATGCTGATGGCGAAGTAAAGAAATCAGATGTTACAGTTAAGTATGTTAATGATAAAGATACAACTGTTAAAATTGCTGATGGCGTAATCAAAGACGTTAAAGATAGTGCCACATCAGTGTCAGCAGAATTAGTTACCGCACCAGCAGGCTACAAACTAGTTGAAGGTCAAACATTTGCTGTAAGTTATGGTAAAGTGACAGTTCACATTGTACCAGCTGAAACTGCTACTCAAAAGCCAGCTGAAACTAAGCCAACAACTCCAGAAACACCAGAAGTAACTGCTAAAGAATTTACAACAACTGTTCATTTTGTTGATCATCAATCAGGTGAAAAAGTTCATTCAACTAAGGTTGTTGGCAAGTCTGGTCAAAAGCACGAAATTTCATTGCCTAAAGAATATGAATTAGCTACAGGCGAAACAAACAAAATTTCAACAGGTAAGAAAGATGCAACAGTTTCTATCAAAGTTGTGAAGAAAGCTGTTGAAGAAAACCACCGCGCAACTTTAGGTGTTATTAATACTGCTTCATTGTATACAAAAGATGGCAAAATCATTAAGGACCGTGCTCTTGCTAAAGATTCAAACTGGATTACTGACAAGAAATTGGTAGTTAATGGCGAAACTTTCCACCGTGTTTCTACAAACGAATGGGTTAAAGCCAGTGATGTTTACGAATTTGAAAAAGTTAACAAGATTATCACAACATCAAATGGTAGTTTCAAAACTTTGTATGATGCCAAAGGCAACGTTATTAAGGACCGCGCTCTAGCTGCTGGTTCAGCATGGTTCTCAGACAAGACATCAACAATCAATGGTAAGCAAATGTACCGCGTTGCAACAAATGAATGGGTACTAGCAAGTGATTTAGTATAATTTCATGTTTCAAATATCTTCCCAAACACTCAACAAGAACTAAATAATTTCTTATAGAAAGAATTCGTTGAATGATCAGGTGTTACTGATTGTTTGACGAATTTTTTTGTTGCGTAACATATACTGGGCATATCAATCTAGTAAGGGAAGTAATTAACCAATCCCAACACAAATTACTTCATAATAGATCCCAGCTCCAGTCCTGTCGGCGGAAAAAGAACCCATTGTTGTAAAAAACTAAAGAAATTGAGACCCATGATGCAGTAAATAAATTCTATCCCGATAAAGTAAAATTTAATTATCGTTATAAATCGGCTCTTGTGTCTGGTAGAAATAAGGCGGATTTAGTTACAACTCGTATAGTTTCTTTAACTGATAATAAGGAAATTCGCTTGGATCCTCGAAGTGGAACTTGTTTAATTAAAATATTCTCGGATGCCTTTACTCAAGGCTATTTCACGTTATCTGACCAAGGTCATATGTCAGTGCCAGACATAGCTTCAGATAATCTAGAAGTGAATAAAACATTAAATAAATACAAGAATAGAAAAATATACATTAGTAAAGAATGTTCTCCTAATAAAAAGTATTAAAAATGCCGTCTTGAGCATGTCCTTAAGCAATAATTGCTATTGACGAATCAACACGTCCTTTGTATTATATGTACAACAACTTTTAACTAAGTCCAGTGAGGCTTGGAAAGTAATCAATTAGTAAGGGGAACCTTCTAAATCGAACTTTCTTTGTCTGCTGGCAGAGGAAGTTTTTTTATTACTATAGTTTTAATCACCTTAAAAATATTTAATATAAACGTTACTTAAATTAAAATTATTTTAATTTAAGTATTGACGATTCACCTCGTTGTTTGTATCATTGGAACAATAACTTTTAATTAGACCCGGTGAGGTCTTGAAGGCGAAAGAAGTACAGAGAGGATTCTCTGGGTTTCGCGTACTGGTGAAAAGTTTTTAAATTTGAATTTTTAATAGGGTCCAGAGAGATCCCGAAGGTTCAGTCTATATCAATCGTCTAAGACAAAAACTTTAGGGATGCTGGTAAGTAGGCATCCCTTTTTATGTACAAATTTTTATCAATTCGGAGGACAAATATGAAAAGATACCTAGTTTTTGAAGATGGAACATACTTTGAAGGTACAGCTTTTGGAAGCGACACAGAAACAATCGGCGAACTTGTTTTTACAACAGGGATGAGCGGATATCAAGAAGCAATTACTGATCAATCCTACAATGGGCAAATTATTAACTTTTGTGCACCAATGATCGGTAATTATGGTGTCGCCAAGAAATTTAATGAATCACAAAAGCCTACTATAAAGGGCGTGCTAGCCCGAGAAATAAGCGATGTCGTTGGCAATTATCAAAGTGAAATGACAATCGATGAATTCTTGAAACAAGAAAATGTCCCTGGTATCCGACGAATTGATACACGTGCAATAACTTTAAAGATTAGAAAAGCTGGCTCATTGAAAGCCGCAATCGTAGACGATTTAAACTCAGGTTTATTAGACCAAATCAGTACTTGGAAATTAGACGATGAACAATTACAAAAAAGTATCAACCCCACACCAGCTACGTTTGAAGGTAGCGGCAAACATGTCGTACTACTGGATTTCGGATATAAAGAAAGTATCGTGTCTGAACTAACTAAAAGATGTTTGCAAGTAACAGTTGTACCAGGCAATACACCATTAGAAGAAATTGAAAACTTAAAGCCCGACGGCATTATGTTGAGTAATGGACCTGGAGATCCGACTAGACATATGGATATTTTGCCAACGATTGTTGAATTGGAAAAACGCTATCCACTATTTGGGATTTGTATGGGCCACCAATTGTTGTGTTTAGCTAACGGTGCCAAAACTTTTAAGATGAAGTTCGGTCATCGTGGGTTCAATCACCCGGTTAAAGACCTTGAAAGTGGCAGAATTTATTTCACATCACAAAATCACGGTTATGCCGTTGATGAAGAATCGGTTAAGGATACAGACTTGAAAGTTACTCAAGTTGAATTGAATGACCAAACAGTTGAAGGTGTTGAGCATACTAAATACAATGCCTTCTCAGTTCAATTCCATCCGGATGCTAAGCCAGGTCCACACGATGCTGATTTTTTGTTTAACAAATTCTGGGACATGATTAACAAATAGTTGGAGGGGAATAAATTGCCAAAAAGAACAGACCTTAAAAAAATTATGATTATCGGTTCCGGTCCAATTATTATTGGTCAGGCTGCCGAATTCGATTATTCAGGAACACAAGCTTGTCTAGCTTTGAAAGAAGAAGGCTATGAGACGGTTTTGATCAACTCTAATCCAGCCACGATTATGACTGACAAGCATATTGCCGATAAAGTGTATATTGAACCGATTACGCTGGAATTTGTTGAGAAAGTTTTGGTAAAGGAACATCCCGATGCCATTATTCCCACTCTGGGTGGTCAAACTGGTTTGAATATGGCCGTGCAGTTGCAAGAAGCTGGTATCCTAGATCAATTAGATATTGAAATTATTGGAACTAAATTAAATACAATCAACGAAGCTGAAGACCGTGAAGAATTCAAGGAATTGATGAATAAATTACACGAACCAGTTCCTGCTTCACAGTCAGCTCACACGTATAAAGCAGCTAAAAAATTTGTCGATGATATCGGTTTTCCAGTTATCATCCGTCCTGCCTTTACTATGGGTGGAACTGGTGGTGGGGTTGCTCACGATTACGTTGAATTAGAAGAAATTGTTGAACGTGGTTTAAAAGCTTCACCATCAACTGAAGTATTGATTGAACAAAGTATTGCTGGTTATAAAGAAATTGAATTTGAAGTTATGCGTGATAGTGCCGATAATGCTTTAGCTGTTTGTCACATGGAAAACGTTGACCCCGTCGGTATTCATACCGGAGATTCAATTGTTATTTCTCCAATTCAAACGTTAACTGATAATGAAATTCAAAAACTACGTGATGTTTCCCTAAAAATTATTCGTGCTTTAAAAATCGAAGGTGGTTGTAATGTGCAACTTGCCATCGATACTAAAACAAGTAATTACTTCATTATTGAAGTTAACCCTCGTGTCAGTCGTTCTTCCGCTTTGGCATCAAAAGCAACTGGTTATCCGATTGCTAAGATTGCGGCCAAAATTGCAGTTGGTTTGACATTGGATGAAATTATCAATCCAATCACTGGGAAGACTTTTGCTCAATTTGAACCTGCTTTGGACTATGTTGTCTGTAAGATTCCTCGTTGGCCATTTGATAAGTTTTCTAAGGCTGACCGGACTATTGGTACCCAAATGAAGGCAACTGGTGAAGTTATGGCTTTAGGTAGAAATATCGAAGAAGCCCTACAAAAAGCTGTTCGCTCACTGGAAATTGATCAAGAAGATTTGATTATGGATTCGCTGGCTGATAAATCAATTGAAGATTTGGAAAAATATATTCAAACACCAACTGATGACCGTTTGTTCTATATCGCCGAACTATTGAGACGTGATGTTTCTTATGAAACTATCAAAGACTTAACAGCGATTAATCCTTTCTTCCTTGCCAAAATCAAAAATATCATCAACTATGAAAAAGTTTTGACTAATGGAACATTGGATAAAGAGATTGTTTTAGAAGCTAAGCGATTAGGCTATTCTGATAAAACCATTGCTCGTTTGAATGACTTGGATGAAGATATTATTCGTCACTTTAGAATTCAGAGTGAAATTCTACCAACTTACAAGACAGTTGATACATGTGCTGGTGAGTTTGAAGCGGCAGCTCCTTACTTCTACAGTACTTATGAAACTGAAAATGAATCAGCAAAGATGTCTAATAAATCGGTATTAATCCTCGGCTCTGGTCCAATCAGAATTGGTCAGGGGATTGAATTCGACTATTCAACAGTTCACTGTGTCAGAGCTGTGCAACAAATGGGCTATAAGGCCATCGTTATCAATAACAATCCTGAAACTGTTTCAACTGACTATTCAGTCGCTGATAAATTGTACTTTGAACCTTTGACATTGGAAGATGTTTTGAATGTCTGCGATTTGGAACAACCTGTCGGTGCAATCGTTCAATTTGGTGGTCAAACTTCTGTTAATTTAGCAGAACCTTTGAAAGAAAATGGTATCAAGATTTTAGGTACTCAAGTTGAAGATATCAACCGCGCAGAAGACCGTGATTTATTTGATCAAATTATTAAAAAATTGAATATTCCACAACCGGCTGGTGGTACTGCTACATCTCAAGAAGGTGCGCTTGAAGTTGCTCATAAGATTGGTTATCCAGTTTTGATTCGTCCAAGTTATGTTCTCGGTGGTCGTGCTATGGAAATTGTCAGATCTGACGAAGAACTCGACAAGTATATGCACGAAGCAGTTCATGTTTCCAATGATCATCCAGTTTTAATTGATACATATTTGACCGGACGTGAATGTGAAATCGATGCCTTGAGTGATGGTAAGAATGTTTTACTACCAGGTATCATTGAACATATCGAAAGATCTGGTGTGCACTCTGGTGATTCGATGGCGGTTTATCCTCCTCAAAATATTCCGGATGAAGTTCAAGCTCAAATTGTTAAATACACTAAGTTATTGGCCAAAGAATTGAAGTGTGTCGGTATCATGAATGTTCAATTTGTTATTCACGATAACCAAGCTTACGTAATTGAAGTTAATCCTCGTGCCAGTCGGACTGTGCCTTTCTTGAGTAAGGTAACAAGTATTCAAATGGCAAGAATTGCTACTAAGCTAATTCTGGGAGCTGATTTTAATACACTCGGACTAGAGCCAGGCTTGGAACCAGAATCTCGTTTGATTCACGTTAAAGCACCAACATTCTCCTTCAATAAACTAAACAATGTTGATAGTGCTTTGGGACCTGAGATGAAGTCAACCGGCGAAGTTATGGGCTCCGGACTCGACTATACTGAAGCTTTGTACAAAGCTTTTGAAGCAACTAATGAACATATTAAAGATGCTGGTAATGTCTTGATAACTGTCAATGACAACGACAAGCAAGAAGCTAGTTCATTAGCTCATCGTTTCCATGACGTTGGATTCCAAATCTTGGCAACTAAGGGAACTGCCGCATACCTCAACAAAGAGGGTATTAAAGCGAAAGTTGTCCCTGAAGTCGGCCAAGCAAAAGAAGATATTGTCTATTACTTGAGTCACAATAAGATTCAATTATTGATCAATACCTTGGGCGAGAGTAGAAGTCACCATTCTGACGGTTATATTATTCGTCAAAATGCAGTCTTAAATTCAGTGCCACTTTATACATCACTTGATACTGCTAATGCGATTTTGAAAGTATTAGAGAAACGTTTTATCAGTGTTAATCCATTATAGAGACAAAAATAGCATCCCGAGCGTGGGATGCTATTTTTATTGCTTACTTGTTGATTAATTCAATTTCACTCTTACCGTCTCCAAGTTTCTTGACGAGTAATTGTTGACCAATACTTTGTTTCATTGATTCAATATGGCTGATAACACCAACCATCCGGTTTTTACCGATATCTTCGAGAGCATTCATGGCTTCACTGAGTGTTTCATCATCGAGTGAACCGAATCCTTCATCGACGAATAGGGCGTCAATTTGCACACCATTGGCTGATGATTGAACGACTTCACTGAGTGATAAAGCAATTGATAGGGCAGCGATAAATGTTTCACCACCAGAGAGGGTATCAGATGATCTAATGGCGTTTGTTTCTCGATCGTATACATTGATATCTAATCCGTGATCACGTTGCTTATCGGCAGCTTTTTCTGAGATAACGAAGTAATAACGGTTATGGGATAAGCGATTGAGGAATGTTTCATTAGCGTATGACAGAATTCGTTGCAGATAGTTTTGAACGACATAAGTTTCTAGTTTCAACTTGCTGTCATTGCCATCTTTACCATTCACAACGTTGTAGAGGCTAGTGATTGCAGCTAATTCTTTAGCAAAGCTTCCTTGTTGTTTCATGATATCTGTCACTTTGTCGAAACTCTTTTGGGCGTTGTTGAAGTCTGATTTGGCAGTCGCGGCTTGAGAAATTGCAGCTTTACGTTGAATTTGGACTTCGTCGAGGGCTTGTTTCAATTTGTCTGTATCAGGCTTTTCTAATCCTTCGATGGCCTTCTTGAGTTTGTTAATACTGTTGGTTAGCATTTCTTTTTCTTTGTTGTAACTGACGATAGTATTTTGCAATTCGGTTAGTTGATTTTGGTTTAACTCGAGAATCCATTTATCCAAGGTATCGTAATCGTTGGTTTTAGCAGATTCAGAGTTTAATGCTTGATCTAATTCGGCAGATAAACTCTTGAGTGTATCGTTTTGTTTTGTTAAACGGCCTTTGATGTCATTTAGGTGAGTTTGATTATTACTGAAGTTCTTTTCAGCGTCGTTCAATGATTTCTGAGCTTGTTTCAAGTTAGCTTGGAACTCGTTGTAATCATGTTTTAACTGAGCTTGTTGTTGAAGCAATTCGGTGCTGGATACATCAGGGTTATCGAGCGTTTGTACTTTAGATTCCAAATCTTTAGTGTGTGTTTGTTGTTGTGCTAATAGACGTTCCACTTTAGCATTGGCAGCTGACAAATCGTTTTGGATATCTTGTTGCTGTTGTTCCAAAGCTTGAATTTCTTGCTTTAATTTTTGAGCAGCTTTTAGTTCTTTGTTTATTTCATCAAGTGTAATTTGGAATTGGTCACGAATCTTTTCCATATCAAATTCAGCTGGTAAGTCGATACTTACCGTTTCAAGTAATTCATTATATTTAGATGAAAGATTTCTTAGTGCCTCGACTGATTCAAGTTGCTTTTGACTGAATTCAGCGGATAGGTCATCTAATGTTTGATTGATTTCTTTAACGGCATTGTCAGCTGCAGCATAGGCTTTTTGAGAGTCATCAACTTCATCCATAGACTTTCGTAGTCCGGCCTCATCAGCAGTAACTACATGTTCAGCATAAGGGTGGTCGGTGGATCCACAGACAGCACAGGGTTGGCCATTTTCAAGTTCTTGACGTAATTGGGCAATCATTAATGTCTGTCTGGTTTTAATCTTTTCTTGATAGACTGCCTTAGCTTTAGCAAGTGTCAATTTTTTGGTCTCGGCTTCAGCGGTTAATTTCTTAAGTCGTTCTTGAAGTCGTTGAGCTTCAGCAATGGTTGTGTCACGTTTGTTAGCCAAGGGAGTGAGCGTGTCGCTGATATTGTTCTTCTCGTTATTTAATTTATCTTTTTGGTTATTTAAGGATTCTGAATCAGTGGCACTTTGTTTCTTGGTTTCAATCTCCTGCTTGATTTTTTCAACGGCCTCAGTTTGAGAGGTTAGGTTAAGTTGAGCTTGTTCCAATTGGGGTTTGAGTTTAGCTAGTGCCTTTTTAATATTTTCAATATCTTGGACTTTTGATATAACCACGCTTAACTTTTGAACTTGCTCGTTTTTGCTATCAAATTCTTTAGTTTGAGAATTGAGCTTAGTAAATGATTTTTTTGATTGATCCAATTCATTTTGAGAAGCTGTTAATTTTTGAGTGAATGTTTGCTCATCTTTAGCAGTTTCTTTTTGTTCAGTTGTAATTTTATCAAGGTCACGAACAGTCTCACGGAGTGGTTGGGCCCAGGTTAATTCGTCAATATGAGTTTGTTTTAACTTGATATCTTGAGTTTGGTCGATGATTTTAGTTTTATATTCCTGTTCGGATTCAGCTAAACTTTCAAAGTTGTTTTTGATGGTTTCGGCTGCACGGTATTTGTTGTCGGCAGTTTCATATTCAGCATCAATTTTCTTTTCGGCTGCTTGAGCGTTAACTAAATTAGTTTGACGTTGGTCTAGGTATCCTTTCAGGACAACGGTCAATTGGTCGTTGGTAGTCTTCGATAATTCTGTCTGTTCTTCATCAGACCAAACAGGAGATTCAGTTTGCGACTTTAATTCGTTATTAAAATCAGTTGATTTAGCATTAGCTGCATCAAAATGGTCTTTCAATTTAGTTGTAAAGTCGGTGAATAATTGAGTACCGAAGATTTTTTTGAGAATTTTTTCTTTGTCGTTGGTGTTAGATTTCAAAAATTCTGAGAAATCATTTTGTGGTAGCAGAATAATCTTCTTAAATTGATCAGCGTTTAAGTTGAGAATTTCAGTAATAGAGATTCCGACATCGGCTGGTTTTGATGCAATACTTTCAACTTCAATACCACCGACATCTTCGACAACTGATAAATTGGCTGTGGGATTTCGGGTGGTATTACCGGTACCGCGTTCTTTGGCTAGTACTTGGAGTGGTGTACGTTCGATTTTATAAATTTTGCCACTTTGTTCAAAGTAGAAAATGACTTTTGTAATATCTTTGGGACCAGCAAACTGGCTGCGCATTTCTCTAGCATCACGATCACTAGTTGTAGTGTTGAAGAGAGCATAAGTCATAGCATCAAAGATAGTCGATTTTCCAGCACCAGTATCGCCACCAATTAAGAAAATTGGTGATTCATCAAGTTTTCGAAAGTCGATAACTGAGTGTGCATGAGGTCCAAAATTATTGATTTCTAAGTAAATTGGTTTCATTTGTGCTCTCTTTCTACTTCATTGAAGATAGTCTCAACAATGTTCTTTTGTTTAGTTGATAAGTCCTTGCCGGTAATAGTTTGAAAAAATTTGTCGACCGTTTCTTCAGGGCTGATTTCATTGATATTGACTGCAACGTGCTGTAAATCATTTTTGTCTTGATTGACTTGATAATCTAATTCGACAATTGTTCCATAACGTTTTTGCAACTCAGCACGGATATTAGTCTGAATGTGTTCACTACGGTCAAAATCTTTAATAGTTATCGCAAACCAATCTTTATTAACTGGTTGTTGTTTGTAAAAGTCAGCATCACAGAGAGTTTGCCAATTCTCTTCGAGGACAATTAAATCAGTTTTTGGTGTTAAAGGTTTGAATTCACGTGTAATACCAGAATCGTCAATGGTAACGATATCGACACCTTTAGCTTTATTTTTGAGACGTGCTTCTTTGATATTGAACTTAACAGGACTACCAGAATAACGGATAGTCTCACTTGGGGAGGCAAAACGGGTATGAATATGACCAAGCATTACATAATCGAAAGCTTGGAATTGATCAGCGGTTAATGTGGCTAAACCACCGACTTTAGACGTAGTTTCACTAGTAAGGTCAATCTCTTCATCTTTATGAGGAGTGACAGCAAAGTGGGTTATCAAGATATGTTTCTTATTTTTGTCGAATAATTTCACCATATCGCTGACGACTAAATTCATGGCATCACTGATTGTTGTAATACTTTTAACTTCTTCATCGGGGAGTCCTTGCTCTTTGTAGTAAACACGGGCATCGATTGGATCAAAAAATGGCAATAGAAAAAGTTGAGCCTCGTCAGTCTCAACTGGTGTAAAGGCTTCTTTTAGAAGGGTATTTAGGTGAAAATTAGTGTGTTCCATCCATTCACGACCATAGTTGAGCCGCTTGGCGCTGTCGTGATTACCAGAAATAGCATAAATAGGGATGTTGTTTTCCAAATTTATTTCACGAAGCATTTTATCTAAGGCAGTTACGGCCTCGGGATTAGGGATGGCGCGGTCATAAATATCACCCGCAATAACAACGCCATCAACGTGTTCATCTTTAGCAATTTGTAATATTTGCTCAAAGGCATGCTTTTGTTCGTCCAAAAGAGACAGTGCATTTAATGTTCGACCAATATGCCAGTCAGCTGTATGTAAAAGTTTCATCGGCAATTCCTCCATTGAGTTCATTGTATCAAAGTTATCTTTCTACAAGGAAAAGTATATCATCTTCTAAGAACATATGTTCGCTAAAATGTCAAAAAAAGACGATAAATTAATTATCGTCTTCAAAAGTATTAATCGTTTAAATTGTAACGGAGCTTCATATTCTCAGAACCCATTGTTACCATGTCTCCGAGCAATTTAGTTTGTAATTCAAAAGCAGTTGTAGCCAATTTTTCGTTAGCTGATTCCAAATATTTTTCAACATTTTTGGCATCTTTAATATCGGTATCAGTATCGTTTTGGATTTTACGATAAGCACTCATAGCATCGAGTTCGTAATCGTTTCGCATGTCAACGTAGAAGTCATAATCAGTATCACCAAGTAAAGCTGTTGTACAACTCAACCAATACATGTTATTAAGGTCGAATTTGCCAGTAGCATTTTTGTATGGTGCAGGTGTGTCGTTGACGTTAGCGTAGAAAGGAACAACTGTGTTGAATGTGTTGGCACCGTAAGCTAACCAGTGGATACCAGCAATTTCAGTGGGAACATTATTTCTAATTTGGAGAATGTGAACGTTGTGGTTTCTGTTAATTCCGATTGGACGGAAGAGTTTCTTTTCAGCATCAGTACCATTTCCGTAAACATCATATTTAGTATTTTCGAAATGGGAACTCAAGACAAATTTTACATCTTCAATAGAAATTTTACGGTTGGCGTGACAAATGAATGGCAAATCTTGGTCCATTGGATCATCTGGTGTGTCGTCGGGACTGAAGAATCTTTGACCATACCAAGTACGTGGGTTGTTGTAAACAGTATCTTTAATAGATGAGCTACCAAAAATATGTCTCAAATTATATTTGTCAAAATCAGGATTCAAATTATTGTTATCAATCATTTCCTTCAAATCGTCTGAACAAATTGTGTCATCAGAATCGAAGTCGAAATCGTCGATATTCATACGGTTAGGAGCGACAACATAGGCATCGTCAGGAATACGAACGGCAGCAAAGTGGTGTCCACCGATAGTTTCAAGCCACCAAACTTCTTCTTTGTCAGCAAATGAGATACCGTTTGGTTCGTAAGTACCATATTTTTCTAACAATGAACCAAGACGTTTAACACCTTCACGGGCACTGTTGGCGTATGGAAGAACTACGGTAACAAGGTCTTCTTCACCAAGTCCACCTTCAACGAATGGATCTAGTCCTAAGACACGTGAATTAGTAGTAATTGTTTCAGTTGCTGACATAGCAACGTTTTTACTATTAATACCGGCGGCTGGCCAGATACCATTTGTCAAAATTGAGTTAGGCATTGATGTGTAACGGAGTGGGTTGTCAGGAAGATCAACGTTAACTTTACTAATAACTGAAGTGTAAGTTTTTGGTTGGTCCTCAGGGTTTACAACTACAAAACGTTGAGGATCTAGTGCTTCGTGACCATCATCGTTTCGAGAAATAATTGTTGAGCCATCGATTGAAGCCTTTTTACCGACTAAAATTGATGTACATGAACCTTTAATGCGTTTTTCCATTATATAATTAGCTCCCTTTTATGGTTTCTATTGTTTAATTATAACTTTTCTAATATGGTTAGACAAATTAGTGATAAATTGTTCTTATCAGATGATGTATAGCAAATATGACGATTTTCTTGTTCTTTTAGAACTGGAGGATCGTCTTTTTGATAGTATACTTATAAAAGCAATGTGATAATTGGTCATTTTTGTCCAAGCATAAATAAGCGGTTTGATTAAAACTGGAGGTACACATGGCAGCAAGTAAGTCAGAAGATAATATGGTTGATTTGACTCAATCAGTCCATAAACAAATGAATAAGTACAAATCTCAACAAATCAAAGCAGTTCTAGAGTTGTTGGATGAAGGGAATACTGTGCCATTTATTGCCCGTTATCGTAAGGAACGGACTGGGACTTTGGATGAAGTTGCCATTCGTGATATTGAAGATGAAGCACATCGATTAATGAAGTTAAATCAACGACGTGAAGATGTCATTAATTTGATTCAGGAACAGGGCAAGTTAACGCCGAAATTAAAGAAGCAGCTTGAAGAAGCAACGGTATTACAACAAGTGGAGGACTTATATCTTCCATATAAACAAAAGAAGCAGACCAAAGCTAGTATTGCTCGAGAAGCTGGGCTAGAACCACTAGCAAATTGGCTATTAAGTTTTCCATCAGGCGGTTTAAATAACAAAGCGAGTTCATTTATTAATGCTAGTAAAAAGTTAGCTAATTTAGAGGACGTTTGGGCTGGAGTCAACGAAATTTTGGCCGAACAATTCAGTGAAAATGCTAGTTTCCGTGAATGGATACGAGGATATACTTGGCAAAATGGTGAATTGACTAGCAAGGTTAAACGTGGTGCTAAGGAAAAGGATGAGGGACAAACTTACGAAACATATTACGATTTTCAACAATCATTGAAACAAATCCCTCCATACCGGACCTTAGCCATTAACCGTGGAGAACGTGAAAAAATATTGACCGTTGGTATTTCCATTGATACCGATAAAATTATGAATTTTGGAAATTCTCGAATAATTGGTCGTCATCAAGGACCAGCTGTCGAAAAAGTCCAGAATGCCTTTGCGGATGCATACAAACGATTTTTGGGACCAGCTATTGCCAGAGAACTTCGTCGCAAGCTATCTGACCAAGCAAATGAACATGCCATTAAAGTCTTTGGAAATAATTTGTATCATCTTTTGATGGCATCACCATTGAAAGGCAAAGTTGTTATGGGCTTCGATCCAGCCTATCGAACGGGCTGTAAATTAGCAATTGTCGATGCTAACGGAAGATTTTTGACCAAACAAGTAATTTATCCTCACAAGCCGGCTAACAAAGAAAAACGGGATGCAGCTAAAACTGAATTTAAGAAGTTACTAGAAGATTATCAAGTTGAAATGATTGCTATTGGGAACGGAACTGCCAGTCGAGAATCTGAAGAGTTTGTAAGTGAAATTTTAAAAACTCTAAAACGTCCGGTTTATTACGTAATTGTTAATGAAGCAGGTGCTTCAGTTTATTCGGCGAGTGCAAATGCCCGTTCAGAATTTGGTGATCTGCACGTTGAAGAGCGCTCAGCAATCAGTATTGGTCGTCGTTTGCAGGATCCATTGGCGGAATTGATAAAAGTTGATCCAAAAGCAATCGGTGTAGGTCAATATCAACATGATGTTCCTGAAAAAGATTTAGATGAACAGTTAGACCGAGTTGTAGAAACAGCTGTAAACCAAGTGGGAGTTAATGTTAATACAGCAAGTCCCGAACTTTTGACTCATATTTCTGGTTTGACTGCAACGACAGCTAAAAATATCGTAAAGTTTCGAAATGAAAATGGTACCTTCAATAAACGTGAAGTATTAAAGAAAGTTCCTCGATTGGGACCTAAAGCCTATCAACAGTCAGTCGGCTTTCTAAGAATTATTTCTGGAGATGATCCGCTGGACAACACTGATATTCATCCGGAAAGCTATGCTGCCACACGGAAATTGTTGAAAGAAATTGATATGTCTATTGAATCAGTTGGTACCACTGAGCTTCACCAAAAATTAGTGGAATTAAATAAACACGAGTGGGCTCAAAAGTTGGATATTGGTGAGGAAACTCTAACTGATATTATTGACGGATTGAGTAAGCCAGGTAGAGATTTGCGTGACAATATGCCAGCACCATTGCTCCGACAAGATGTTTTAACTATGGCTGATCTTAAACCAGGGATGGAACTTCAAGGTACAGTTAGAAATGTGATTGATTTCGGTGTGTTTGTTGATATCGGGGTTAAACAAGATGGATTAGTGCATATTTCACAGTTAGCTGACCGATTTGTTAGTGATCCTAGTACGATAGTAACGATTGGCGATATTGTGACTGTTTGGGTACTAAGTGTCGACGAGAATCGCAATCGTATTCAATTGACGATGCGTAAAGATAAAGTTAATAATTAAATTTAGTCATAAAAAGGCCCTGAACTGTGGATTCATTTCCAAGCTCAAGGCCTTTTGCCATATTTTATTTAGGTAAATCGATGTTAGCATCTTTAATGGCTGACAAATATGTTTTTAACAAGACATTTCTAGCTTCAAATTGAGCACCTGGTTTAGTGTAGGCTGCAACTTGAATGGTCAATGTACCGTCGTTTTGATTGGCAAAACCAATAATAGCAGGACGTTTGGTGATATTTAGTTCAGTTAAATTCAAATTTTGATTAATATCTTCAATAATCTTCGTAATTTCGTTAAAAGGGGAGTCGTTGAAGATAGGAATTTCCATTAGAGCCTGCATATTGTTACGGGATTTATTGCTGACAACGGTGATATTACGGTTGGGGATGTAGTTGAGAGTTCCGTCGATACTTTGAATTTGCGTAGTCCGAATACCAACGTATGTAACACGACCTTCAATACTATTGATTTTAATCGTATCGCCAACACTGATTTGTTGTTCTAATAGGATGAAAAATCCGTTGACCATATCGGAAACGAAACCTTGCGCACCAAGTCCAATTGCCAAACTGAAGATTCCGGCACCAGCAATCAATGTCCCAACAGGAATCCCAATGGCTGAAAGAATAGCGTAAATCCAGAAGAATATCAGGATATATTTGAAAATATTAAGGACTAATGTGTAAATTGTGTCGAGTTTCTTGGGTGAAATGGATGCTTTAGTGCCACGTAATCCAGTTTTGAAGATATGGCGAATAATTTTTTTACCAATCCAATTGATTAATAATAGGACGATTGTTAATAGGATTAGCTGGAATAAAACACCAGCGATATGTTGCAAGACCGATTCCCAGTCGACTTTGAGAAACATGTTTTTAATTAGAGAATTTAAGTTAAGGGATGATTTCAAGATGATTGTTCCTTTCAAAAAGCTGTAAATATAGTATAGCAAAAAGAAAAAGCCAGAGTGGGACAAAACATGGTCAACTTTTCAAGTATTAATGCAAATAGGCCTAATAATCTAAAATCAGATTACTAGGCCTATTCGTTTTAAGTGGAAAGTTTGTGCAGCAATACTAAACTATTTCATATAACTTCCCGGTACGAAATCCTCAACGGCCACATATAGGCGGTCGGATAAATCTTTGTAAAGTTCGTGTTCACCGGTTAATAGAGTGAAATTCAAGTTGTCGCATGATTCAATCAATTTGATAGCAGCGGCAATTTTTAAATCATCGTGTGAATAATCGATATCACTGTTGCCGGTAATAGTGATGTCTAAAGTAGGTCTATCTTGACCTAAAGTATATTCTTGAATGTTTTCTGTTATTAACATTTTTTCTCCCTCAAATCCTCTGGAGCAATAAAATACAACATTTTTCAAGGGATAACAATACTATTGTACGGATTGTAAACTCAGATAAACCTGATATATTGATGGTAAATGATAATGAGGTGAAGACAGATAACAAAAGCCGGTGTACCGAGGAATGTTATGTTTATTTCATTAGTTTTGAGCATTGGATGTTTTGTATTGTTTGAAATGATTGGATCAACCGTTGACAGTAATGGAATTTTACATGAACCATTTTTCTTAATACCATTTGGCTGCTTATTTATCATAATAGGATTCGTCAGTGGTCTAATTCACTGGTATCAGCGCAAATTTGCCAAATAAATTATCCAAATTATTTTAAAATAGGTGTATCTTAGAGAAAAAGCAAAGTAAAGAAGGTTAATTAATGGCACTAGTTTATATGAGAAAAGCCGAAGCTTCCGATATTGATGCAATTATGGAAGTGATTAACGAGGCTAAAGCACTTTTAAAAGCTGATGGTAGTACACAATGGCAAGATGGACATCCGGATAGAGATTTATTGCTTGATGATATTGCCAAAGGATTTGCTAGAGTTTTAATAGTTGATGGAGATGTTGCCGGAACTGCTACTTTGATGACAACGGATGACCCTAACTACAGTAAAATTGAAGGAGCTTGGCAAGATACAACTGATCAATATGCTACAATTCATCGAATTGCTATTTCTGCTAAATATCGTGGTATGAAGTTGAGCAAATTCTTTTTCTCTAATTTAATCAGTGATACATATGCCCAAGGCATTCGTCACATGCGAATTGATACACATAAACTCAATAAACGCATGCAACATTTAGCTCAAGAATTCGGTTTTGAATATACTGGAATTATTTATGTTCCAGATGCAATCGATGGTAAACGTTTGGCTTATGAATTAAGTATGGTAAAGTAGTTTAACGTTAATTGTACATATAGAAGGGAAACTAAAAATGACATACCCACAATTAGATTTAGAAAATGCTACAGGTAGTGTGGCAACAATCAATACTAATCATGGAATAATTAAGATTCAATTGTTTGATGAACTAGTACCTAAGACAGTTAAGAACTTTGTTGAATTAGCTAAGAAAGGTTATTACAACGGAATTATCTTCCATCGTGTAATCCCTGATTTCATGATTCAAGGTGGCGATCCAACTGGTACTGGTATGGCTGGTGAAAGTATTTACGGCGATAGCTTTGAAGATGAGTTTACTGATCAATTGTTCAACTTGGACGGTGCACTATCAATGGCTAACGCTGGTCCTAATACTAATGGTAGTCAATTCTTCATCGTATCTAACCAAAATGTGCCTAAGCGTATGATTAAGGAAATGGCCGGAGCTGGTTATCCTCAAGAAATCATTGCAGCTTATAAGAATGGTGGAACTCCATGGTTGGATCACAGACACACTGTCTTTGGCCAAGTAATTGATGGAATGGATGTTGTCCGTGAAATTGCTCGTGCTAAACGTGATGGAAATGATAAGCCTAAAGAAGATATCGTTATGGAAAGTGTTGAAATCACAGATTAAGTATATAAAGACTAGATAAGAGGGATGTTAACCTCAAGCTAGTCTTTTTTTGTTACCTAAATTCTGATCAAACTTGTACAATTCGGACTTCCATTGCTGAAAAAACGTGATATAGTATTAGTCAATAAAGTTGAACCGGATATTTATAAGTGATTTGTTTTTAGCTACTTAATAGGAAGAAACTTGTTTATGATTCAATTGTGTAAAATAAATTGAAAAAAATCATAAAAAGTACTTGCATCGGTTTATCTTTAACGGTAATATATATCTTGTTGTTGCGACAGATGACAACGGCGTCAACGGATTCAAGCTTAATTGCTTATCTCATTCGCCTTTAATTATTTTAAAAAAGTTCTTGACTTGGTCTTGTAACTTCGATATGATAATTAAGTTGTCTGTTAGATAACTCCTAACAATTTATCATTTGCTTGATAGATTGTTAGAAAAATTATTTTAAAAAGCTCTTGACATTCATTTGTCAGCTTGATAAAATAATTAAGTCGCTGATGAGCGTAAGCGCTTAATCAGCTGGTAGACCTTTGAAAACTGAACAAAGTTTTAACACTAAAATTGTGTAGGCCAACATTTATTTGTTGGATTTACAACGAAGTCAATTCGCTAGTATTTAATATTTTTATTGAGTCACAAACTTTTAATATGAGAGTTTGATCCTGGCTCAGGACGAACGCTGGCGGCATGCCTAATACATGCAAGTCGAACGAACTTTCCCGATGATTGAAGCTTGCTTCATGAATCGGATCTAAGTGAGTGGCGGACGGGTGAGTAACACGTGGGTAACCTGCCCAAAAGTGGGGGATAACATTTGGAAACAAGTGCTAATACCGCATAACAACTACTTTCACATGATCGTAGTTTAAAAGATGGCTCTGCTATCGCTTTTGGATGGACCCGCGGCGTATTAGCTAGTTGGTGAGGTAAAGGCTCACCAAGGCAATGATACGTAGCCGACCTGAGAGGGTAATCGGCCACATTGGGACTGAGACACGGCCCAAACTCCTACGGGAGGCAGCAGTAGGGAATCTTCCACAATGGGCGAAAGCCTGATGGAGCAATGCCGCGTGAGTGAAGAAGGTTTTCGGATCGTAAAACTCTGTTGTTGAAGAAGAACATGCGTGAGAGTAACTGTTCACGTACTGACGGTATTCAACCAGAAAGCCACGGCTAACTACGTGCCAGCAGCCGCGGTAATACGTAGGTGGCAAGCGTTGTCCGGATTTATTGGGCGTAAAGAGAATGTAGGCGGTTTATTAAGTTTGAAGTGAAAGCCCTCGGCTCAACCGAGGAAGTGCTTCGAAAACTGGTAAACTTGAGTGCAGAAGAGGAAAGTGGAACTCCATGTGTAGCGGTGGAATGCGTAGATATATGGAAGAACACCAGTGGCGAAGGCGGCTTTCTGGTCTGTAACTGACGCTGAGATTCGAAAGCATGGGTAGCAAACAGGATTAGATACCCTGGTAGTCCATGCCGTAAACGATGAGTGCTAAGTGTTGGAGGGTTTCCGCCCTTCAGTGCTGCAGCTAACGCATTAAGCACTCCGCCTGGGGAGTACGATCGCAAGATTGAAACTCAAAGGAATTGACGGGGGCCCGCACAAGCGGTGGAGCATGTGGTTTAATTCGAAGCAACGCGAAGAACCTTACCAGGTCTTGACATACCATGAAAAGCTAAGAGATTAGTCTTTCCCTTCGGGGACATGGATACAGGTGGTGCATGGTTGTCGTCAGCTCGTGTCGTGAGATGTTGGGTTAAGTCCCGCAACGAGCGCAACCCTTATTATCAGTTGCCAGCATTCAGTTGGGCACTCTGGTGAGACTGCCGGTGACAAACCGGAGGAAGGTGGGGACGACGTCAAATCATCATGCCCCTTATGACCTGGGCTACACACGTGCTACAATGGTCGGTACAACGTGCTGCGAACTCGCGAGGGCAAGCAAATCACTTAAAACCGATCTCAGTTCGGATTGTAGGCTGCAACTCGCCTACATGAAGCTGGAATCGCTAGTAATCGCGGATCAGCATGCCGCGGTGAATACGTTCCCGGGCCTTGTACACACCGCCCGTCACACCATGAGAGTTTGTAACACCCAAAGCCGGTGGGGTAACCCTTCGGGGAGCTAGCCGTCTAAGGTGGGACAAATGATTAGGGTGAAGTCGTAACAAGGTAGCCGTAGGAGAACCTGCGGCTGGATCACCTCCTTTCTAAGGATATGATGCGTAAGCATCAACGGAAATACACAATTGTTAAAACTTTGTTTAGTTTTGAGAGGCCTACCGGGCGTTTTTCGGGCCTATAGCTCAGCTGGTTTAGAGCGCACGCCTGATAAGCGTGAGGTCGATGGTTCAAGTCCATTTAGGCCCATTCTCATATTAATAAGTACCATATGGGGGCTTAGCTCAGCTGGGAGAGCACCTGCTTTGCAAGCAGGAGGTCATCGGTTCGATCCCGTTAGCCTCCATTGGCAGAAATGCCAATGTTCGTACCTTGAAAACTGGATATTAAGAAATAATGAATTAAAGAAACACCGAAAACTGCGCGATAAAAATGATTAATTTCATATTTTGTCAAGATTAAGTTATAAAGGGCGCACGGTGGATGCCTAGACACTAGGAGCCGATGAAGGACGTAACTAACGACGATACGCCTCGGGGAGCTGTAAGTAAGCTTTGATCCGGGGATTTCCGAATGGGGGAACCCAAATATCGTAATGGATATTTACTTGTTTGTGAATACATAGCAATCAAGAGGAACACGCAATGAACTGAAACATCTAAGTAGTTGCAGGAAGAGAAAGAAAATTCGATTCCCTGAGTAGCGGCGAGCGAAACGGGAATAGCCCAAACTAAAGAGCTTGCTCTTTAGGGTTGTAGGACTGATGTTGTGAGAACAAAAGGTAATGATAGTTGAACAAGTTGGAAAGCTTGGCCAAAGAGAGTGAAAGCCTCGTAAACGAAATCTGACCCACTCCATTCAGTATCCTGAGTACGGCGGAACACGAGAAACTCCGTCGGAATCTGGGAGGACCATCTCCCAAGGCTAAATACTCCCTAGTGATCGATAGTGAACCAGTACCGTGAGGGAAAGGTGAAAAGTACCCCGGAAGGGGAGTGAAATAGATCCTGAAACCGTGTGCCTACAAGTAGTCAGAGCCCGTTAATGGGTGATGGCGTGCCTTTTGTAGAATGAACCGGCGAGTTACGTTAACATGCAAGGTTAAGATGAAAAGTCGGAGCCGTAGCGAAAGCGAGTCTGAATAGGGCGATTTAGTATGTTGATGTAGACCCGAAACCAAGTGACCTACCCATGACCAGGTTGAAGATGCGGTAAAACGCATTGGAGGACCGAACCCGTGTATGTTGAAAAATGCTGGGATGAGTTGTGGGTAGCGGTGAAATTCCAAACGAACTTGGAGATAGCTGGTTCTCTCCGAAATAGCTTTAGGGTTAGCCTCGGGGATTAGGATTATGGAGGTAGAGCACTGTTTGGACTAGGGGCCCGTCTTGGGTTACTGAATTCAGATAAACTCCGAATACCATCAATCTATACCCGGGAGTCAGACGATGAGTGATAAGATCCACCGTCGAAAGGGAAACAGCCCAGATCACCAGTTAAGGTCCCAAAATTCATGCTAAGTGGAAAAGGATGTGGAAACGCATAGACAACTAGGATGTTGGCTCAGAAGCAGCCATTCATTCAAAGAGTGCGTAATAGCTCACTAGTCGAGTGATTCTGCGCCGAAAATGTACCGGGGCTAAGCATGATACCGAAACTGTGGATGTGTCGTAAGACACGTGGTAGGAGAGCGTTGTAAGAGCATTGAAGCTGTACCGTGAGGAGCAGTGGAGTTCTTAGAAGTGAGAATGCCGGTATGAGTAACGAAAGACCAGTGAGAATCTGGTCGGCCGAAAGACTAAGGTTTCCTGGGGAAGGCTCGTCCTCCCAGGGTTAGTCGGGGCCTAAGATGAGACCGAGAGGTGTAATCGATGGATAACGGGTTGATATTCCCGTACTAGTTTATTTTGTTTGAACGATGGAAGGACGCAGGAGGATGATGTGTGCGCGCTGATGGATATGCGCGTCCAAATAGCAAGTCTTGGTAAGAGTCAAATGCTTTTACCTTTAAGGACAAGTTATGATGGGGAGTGAAATTTTAGTAGCGAAGCACAGTAACTCACACTGCCGAGAAAAGTTCCTAGTTAGAAATAAACTACCCGTACCGCAAACCGACACAGGTAGTCGAGGAGAGTATCCTAAGGTCAGCGAGTGAACTCTCGTTAAGGAACTCGGCAAAATGACCCCGTAACTTCGGGAGAAGGGGTGCTGGTGTAACAGCCAGCCGCAGTGAATAGGCCCAAACAACTGTTTATCAAAAACACAGGTCTATGCTAAATCGTAAGATGACGTATATGGGCTGACGCCTGCCCGGTGCTGGAAGGTTAAGAGGATCAGTTAGCTTTTGCGAAGCTGAGAATTGAAGCCCCAGTAAACGGCGGCCGTAACTATAACGGTCCTAAGGTAGCGAAATTCCTTGTCGGGTAAGTTCCGACCCGCACGAAAGGCGTAATGATTTGGGCACTGTCTCAACGAGAGACTCGGTGAAATTATAATACCCGTGAAGATGCGGGTTACCCGCGACAGGACGGAAAGACCCCATGGAGCTTTACTGTAGCTTGATATTGAGTTTTTGTGTGACATGTACAGGATAGGTAGGAGCCGTTGATTTCGGAACGCTAGTTTCGAAGGAGGCATTGGTGGGATACTACCCTTGTTATATGAAAACTCTAACCCACGCCGCTCAGCGCGGTGGGGGACAGTGTCTGGTGGGCAGTTTGACTGGGGCGGTCGCCTCCTAAAATGTAACGGAGGCGCTCAAAGGTTCGCTCAGAATGGTTGGAAATCATTCGCAGAGTGTAAACGTATAAGCGAGCTTGACTGCGAGACTGACAAGTCGAGCAGGGACGAAAGTCGGAGTTAGTGATCCGGTGGTACCATATGGAAGGGCCATCGCTCAACGGATAAAAGCTACCCTGGGGATAACAGGCTTATCTCCCCCAAGAGTTCACATCGACGGGGAGGTTTGGCACCTCGATGTCGGCTCATCGCATCCTGGGGCTGTAGTCGGTCCCAAGGGTTGGGCTGTTCGCCCATTAAAGCGGTACGCGAGCTGGGTTCAGAACGTCGTGAGACAGTTCGGTCCCTATCCGTCGCGGGCGTAGGAAATTTGAGAGGAGCTGTCCTTAGTACGAGAGGACCGGGATGGACATACCTCTGGTGTACCAGTTGTGCCGCCAGGCGCATCGCTGGGTAGCTACGTATGGAAGGGATAAACGCTGAAAGCATCTAAGTGTGAAGCCCCCCTCGAGATGAGATTTCCCATTCCTTTATGGAAGTAAGATCCGTTAGAGATTATGACGTAGATAGGCTGCGGGTGGAAGTGTAGCGATACATGGAGCTGAGCAGTACTAATAGATCGAGGACTTAATCGAGTAAGAGTTTACAGCAGTTCGAAGTGATTCATGATTTAATTCATTGTTCTTAATATCTAGTTTTCAGGGTACGAGCGAAAATAGTGTGGTGGCGATAGTGAGAAGGATACACCTGTTCCCATGCCGAACACAGAAGTTAAGCTTCTCCGCGCCGAAAGTAGTTGGTGGGAAACTACCCGCGAGGATAGGGAGCTGCCACGCTAATATAAAGGAATTGACTTAGGTCAGTTCCTTTTTTCGTATCTTCGAATACTTAGAAATACCGTTTATCTCCCTTCGGGATCATAAACGGTATTTTTTGTGCCAAAAATTACCAAAAAGCCTATAATATTCAGTTATTAAATCTTTTACCAAGAGGGAATCAAGAATGATTAAGATTAGACAGGCAACCGAAAATGATGTGCAAGAATTGTTAGATATTTATGCGCCATACATTCTTAATACGACAATTACTTTTGAAGATGTTATTCCAACTGTAGAAGATTTCAAGAAACGGATTCATAATATTTTAGAAAACTTTCCTTATTTAGTAGCAGTTGATGATAATAACAAAATTCGTGGATATGCTTACGCTCACGCCTATAAACCTCGTGCCGCATATGCTTGGACGGTTGAAACTAGTATCTACGTAGAACGTGAATATGAGGGTCATGGTGTGGGGACAACATTGTATCAATATTTGGAAAATACTTTAAAAAGACAGGGTGTCGTCAACTTGATGGCATGCATTACTGAGGAAAATACGAATAGTGTTAAATTTCATGAGAAATGTGGTTATGAGAAAGTCGGAACCTTTAAAAAGGTTGGTTTCAAGTTTAATCGGTGGCTCGATATTGTCTGGATGCAGAAAACATTAAATCCACGTTTAGAAAAAATGGAAAAAGTAATTTCTTTTAATAAATTGGATTAAATGTTTGACCTAGAGTTAACTCTAAGGAGTATCATTCTTAATGATGAAGGGAGCATTTATATGACAAAATTAACTGATACATTTGATATTTATAATGGTGTTAAGATTCCCAAGGTAGCATTTGGTACATGGCAAATTCCCGCTAACCAAGCAAGACAAGCTGTTTCTGACGCTATCGAAACAGGTTACAGACATGTTGATACTGCACTTGTTTATGGCAATGAAAAAGAAGTTGGACAAGGTATTAAGGACTCTGGTGTTAAACGTGAGGACTTGTTCATTACTTCTAAACTACCTGCTCAAACAAAGTCTTATGACGGTGCTCTAGCTGACTTTGAAACAACTATGAAAAATCTTGATTTAGATTATTTGGATCTTTATTTGGTTCACGCTCCATGGCCTTGGAGTGAAATTGGTGCTAATTATGACAAGCAAAATCTTGATGTATGGCGCGCTATGGAAGAAATTTACAAATCTGGCCGTGTTAAGGCTATTGGTGTTTCAAACTTTAACGTACATGATTTGGAAAATGTAATGAAGACAGCAACTGTTAAGCCAATGGTTGACCAAATTCAATACTACATTGGTTATACAGAACCAAAGATTACTTCATTTGCTAAAAAGAATGATATTTTGGTTGAGGCATACTCACCACTTGCTACAGGTGGCTTGATCCACAACGAAGATGTCTTGAAGATTGCTGAAAAGTATCATGTCAGCGTTCCTCAACTAGCTATTCAATTTGTTATCCAAAATGATGTTTTGCCATTACCAAAGGCTGTTCACAAGGAACATATTGTTGCTAATACTAAGTTGGACTTTGAGATTAGTGCTGATGACATGAAGACATTGAACGCAATGCCTGATACTGCTCCAGAGCATTCTCACAATTCTACACAAGGGTAAAATTTAAGTAAGTGAGCCGTTTCCAGAGCTGAGAGTATTCATCTGCTGCGCGGAACGGCCCGAGCCAAAAGGCGGTCTCGGACCTCGGTTGAAGCCTTTCCAAAAACCGGAAAGTCTCCAACACGTCCGGTGGTGTAATGGCTAAAGCCATAACACCACTTTCGCTGCGGATAAATACTCTCAGCTCTTCCAACTAATTTATTTTTTGTATGTTCTATATGAATCCACTTTTACTATTTGATGGATCAATCATAAGTGACCTTTGTAATCAAATAGAAGAGTAGTAGTTACGGTAGTCTTAAAAAGACTATCGTATTTTTTTATCAAAATAATTATTAAAATGTTAGACAAATTGACTACATCATGATAATATTACAATATACTAATGATAACGATAAGATTTTAGATAAGGAGATGAACTATGAAATTAAAAAACGATAACCTAATGAAGCTTTTAACATCCGATAACGAACCAAAAATCAGCATTATCTTACCGATTCATCCGGAAACTCCTCAGGCAGAAACTAACTTACTTGCCTACAAAAATCTTTTGAAGGATGTCAAAAAAGACCTAGAACTAAATTATCCACGTCGGGAATGGAATAACGCAGTAAAAAATCTCGAATCCCTGATCCTTGATAGAAAATTATGGAACTCAGATAAAAGAGCCTTATTGATTTTTGCCAACAATGATAACATGGAAATCAGAGCCATGGAACATACAGTTTTAGCCAAAGAACATGTTGGAAATACTTTCTTGATTCAAGATCTCTTGCTACCCGAAGAGAATGTTAAGAGACCAGATTACTTGCTAAATATCAGTCGTGACCGCGTTAACGTTATTGATATTAATAGTTTGAAAGAAGTCGAATTACCTGACCTGCACACGAGATTTTCCGACTACTATTCAGACTTTGACGCTAATTCCAATGTGAATTCTGGTTCATATGGAGGTCTGACAGCAACGTATCACGGACACCGTACTAAATCTGAAGAGCAACAAAAAGATCAAAGTATCTATTACCAATATTTAGATAAAGAGTTAACGAATTTAAACCGGACAAAAGGCTATACATTTGTGTTAGCAGGTTTGTCAGAAACATTAGATGTATATTTGAAGTCGTACAAGAATAGTCCTTATATCGGTGGAATCATGCATGGATCAGTCATGAATCTGTCCCGTGCAGAGTTAGCCGAAAGAGTAAATGATTACTTCGCTTTTGAAAGAATTGCTGAAGTGGAACAAGTAAAGAATAATGTCAAAGCCGCCGGGGAAAAGAATAGAGTTATCAATGACTTGAGTATTATTGACCTTGCTTTAAACAATCGGGATGTTAAATCATTAGTTTCGTTTAACGATGGAAGTTCATATTCAGTAGAGCATAATAAATTACTGATTAAATCCTTGATCAATAAAATCAATTGTCGAGTTCTATATACACCAGGCGACAATAGTTATCCTAGTATGAATGCTATATTGTATTAGAGAGAGCGGAGACAGGGCGGTCAGCTCCCGAGCATTTTCATAACTAAGTGAATTGCACGCCGAACTTAGCGGGCGATTTGCTTAGTTGTGAAAAGCGGAAGGAGTTGCCCTGTCGTAGCTCGTTTCAAGGTAGAGAGCAGAGCGAGCCTGTATAGCTCGTTTTAGAGCCACAGCAGTATAGAACCAAAACCATTCATCAAATTTTCCAACCAAGTAGTGCAACCATACAACCACAAATAAGCCGATAATCGAAAAAAAGATTATCGGCTTATTTTGTTGATTCCAGCAAGATTTCCAAGAAAGGTTTAGGATAGACGTGTAACAGAGAGGTAAAACAATCGGAGGTAGAGTAAATGGCAAATGTATTAATTATTGGCGCAACAAGCTTAATGGGGCAAAAAGCGACGAAATTTTTCTTGGACAAAACTGATGATAATATTACTTTGATGGCACGCTACACAGGACTTTTAACAATCGATGAAAAACGTGAACGTGTATTTCAAGGAGACATTATTGATGAAGAAATTTTGGATAGCGCTATGAAAGGCGTTGACGTGGTATTAGTATCACTCGATAGCAATGAAGAGCTGTTGATTCAAAAGATTATTGATGCAATGGACAAAGAGGGAGTCAGACGCTTCATATTCTTAACATCAATGGGACTTTACAATGAAGTACCAACTACAAACGGTGCGTCAGGTAATTTGAACGATGGTGAAATTTTGGCACCATATCAACAAGTAGTTTACGCAATTGCTGCTTCAGATTTAAATTACACGGTCGTTCGCCCAACTTGGTTAGATAATGGACAAGATGTCGATAATTATGAAATCGTCCGCAAAGGTGGTTTGTCTAAAACAGATACAGTTGCCAGCAGCAGTGTAGCTGACCTTGTAGTTCGCCTAGCACATAACGGAAAGCTAGGTTCACACGATAGTTTAGCTATTAGTCGTAAGGCATAAAAATTCTACAAAAAAATGGAGTTGCTAATCATAATTAGTAGCTCCATTTTTGTATTAACTTTATTTTTCGGGTTTATTTTCTCTAAGAATACGAGCAGGATTTCCAACAACAATAACGTTGTCAGGGAATGAATGTGTAATGACAGATCCGGCACCAACGATGACATTATTTCCCAAAGTGACACCTGGTAAGATGCTTGCGCCACCGCCGACCCAAACGTCATTACCGATAGTAATAGGTGAAACTCTTTCAGCTTCAGTCCGACGAACCGATGGGTCCAATGGGTGCTGTGGAGTGTAGAGACCGACTTTAGGTCCAAACTTAACATCATTACCGATAGTGATTTTACCTTCGTCACAGAGCATTACATCGTGGTTAGCGTAGAAATGGTTACCAATCGTAATGTTAACTCCGTAGCTAAAGTAAATCGTTGGTTCAACAAAGAATCTATCGCCGACCGATTTCATCAAACTCTTGATCTTGCTGTTACGTTCGTCATTGTTGGCAATACGATTGTAGTCCATCAATTTAACACGAACGTCATCACGTAAGGCAGCTAAGTCCTTTGACTCTAGGTATAACTCCCCATTGATCATTTGCTGGTACGATGAATCTTCTTCAATATTCATTTTTAAATTAATCTCTCCTCAAAATAGACATATATTAAGGATAGCACAACGACAAAATGCTTGCTTTGAAGTGTACTTTAAGGTCTAAACTTTGGGGTATATAGAATGCCGTTTCCAGAGCTGAGAGCATTCATCTGCTGCGCGGAACGGTCCGAGCCAAAGAGCGGTCTCGGACCTCGGTTGAAGCCTTACCAAAACCCGGTAAGTCTCCAACACGCCCGGTGGTGTAAGAGCTAAAGCTCTAACGCCACTTTCGCTGCGGATGAATACTCTCAGCTCTTCCAACTAAATTATCTTTATAATAATTAGATAACTAATCAAATTAACTGGGTATGTTCTCAGCGACGATATCTTTTAATCATTAGATAATTTGTTGCTGTTCAATAATATGGAAACGGGTTTTAAATTGTTAAGTATCAAAATGAGGAGAGTACATCTATGAAGAAATTAATCATCTATTTTTCACTATCAAATAATACAAAAAAAGCTGCTGAAAAGATTCAAGAAATCACCGACGCAGACATCGTTCGTTTACAACCAGTTACATCATATCCAGAAGGGTACAGCAATTACGTTCCGGTTGCCCAAAAGGAATTCGAAGACCAAATTCATCCAGCTTTAAAAACTGAGATTCCAGATTTGGCAAATTATGACACGATTTATCTAGGCTATCCAACATGGAACGGCAAGATGCCAATGCTATTCCATACATTATTTGAGAAGTATGATTTCAGTGAAAAGACAGTTGTTCCATTCATAACAAGTGGCAGTTCATCAGTTGCCGAATCGATGCCAGATGTAAGAAAGGTAGCGGCTAATAGTAAGGTGACTGAGGGCTTTAGGTATGATAATAATGATACCCAATTAAAGGCCTTTTTAAGCGATAAATAGTAATGGTAAGTAATAATACACAAAACAAACAATAATTGAATACAAGAGCCGGAAGGTGCAAGATAGTCCACCAGCAGTGCAAGTGGTGTTAGGACTCTAGTCCTTACTCCACTGACGTATTTTGAGATTCGCGGTCTATGCGAAGCTCAAAATCGAGGCGCGAGACCTTGGCTCGCACCGGTCACACAGCAGGGGACTATCTTGCACCTTCCGGCGGCAGGAACTAAAGAATTCAAATTATAAAAACAACAAAAAAGCTGAAGCAGCTTGGATCGGGAATTATCCAAGTGTTTCAGCTTTTTCTGAGGTTTTAAAACAACCAATTAGCTATTTTTTTATGTGTGTGTAATATGGGAGAACAGCCAATTGATTATGAATAACGGAGCCCATTGACTACTTCAACTTCGAAGAAGTCAATGTAAGGTTACTGTAGAATTCATCGTTAGCAGGGCTAAGATCGAATCCTTTAACACGGTTGTTAACTGGTTGCCATGCGTAGTTAAATTGTTCACCGACAACACCAGCTTGGTTGTTCATGTATTCTTGCCATTCTTTGAATGTCTTAGCACGTGTCTTATCGTTCCAAGCACCATTATCATTCATTTGGTTGATCAACTTAGTATTCTTAGCAGTTGTAAAGTGACCCATGTTGAATGCAGCAGTATCACCGTACAATTGTGATTGTGATGGTTCTGATGATAATGACCATGCACCTAACCAGATATCCATCTTGTTTTGTTCTGGCTTTTGAAGAGTATCGTAGAAACTGTTCATTTCAACTGGCTTGCCGCTAGTGTATTTAACGTCCAAACCAACCTTGTGCCATTGTTGTAGATAATCTTGGTATGTAGCTTCTGTAGTAGCACTACTTGTCATAGCACCGAAGTAGATAACGAGTTTCTTACCCTTTGGATCTGAACGCCACTTGCTACCGTTACGTTTCTTGTAACCAGCATCATCAAGTAACTTGTTAGCTTTCTTGATGTTTAGTGGGTAACCCTTAGCAGACTTGTCGTAGTACTTGTTAAATACTGGTGGGAGCAAAGTATTAGCACGCCACTTGATACCATTACCAAATTTCTTTGAAACTTGGTCAACGTTTAGAGCATACATCATAGCTTGACGAAGACTCTTGTTAGCCATCTTCTTGTTTGGATCAGCAACGTTCTTACCAGTCTTAGTATCGTAGTGACCTAAGTTAAAGGCAAAGTAACTGTAACCTAAAGCAGGTTGTCCAACTTTTGAGTATCCTTTAAGGTTCTTCAAGTTCTTGTAGTCAGTACCACCAAGTGCACCAGCAACTGATGGAGCAACTGTATCGTACTTCTTAGATTGAAGAGCTTTGTCGATATTATTCATTGAAACAACGTTCAAAGTAATGTGACCGATTTGGGCTTTCTTTCCGTAGTAGAACTTGTTTGGTGACCATGATGTTGATTCACCTTCAACGACTTTATCCAACTTGTAAGGTCCGACAAAGATAGGGTTCTTACGGATTTGTTCTGAAGAAGCCAATTTAGCGATAGGAACATCTTTGATGTATTCGTAAGGTTCAATTGAACCCCAGATGTATGAGTTACCAGAGAACTTCATACTTGGAGCCATTTGCTTGAAGTGGATGACAGCAACTTTACCAGTTTCACCGTCTGGGAATGTGATACCTGAGATAGTATCAGCCTTACCCTTGTGATATTCAGTCATACCTTCGATATCTTCGAAGTCAGATGAATATTGTTGTGAGGTAGTTTCTTTGTTACCTAAAACTTCATAAGCGTATTCAACGTCTTTAGCAGTAACAGGTGAGCCGTTTGACCACTTAGCATCCTTACGGATTGTAATTGTGGCAGTTTTAGCTTTACGGTCAAGTTTTTGATTAGCAAGTCCACCATCGATGATCTTGTAGTTCTTGTCAACGTTGAACAAATTGTTTTGACCACCGGGTGCAAAGGCCTCAGCATCTTCAGCGTTAGAAGCAAGAATAGGATCGGTGATACCTTGGAATGGAGCGTTATTAACGATAGCTAACTTCAAAGTACCGTTCTTAGTAGCATTTTTATTTGTAGCAGCTTTGTTGTTATAGGCTGTTGAAAGTTTAACAGCTGCATCGGAGCTTTCTGAGCTGCTATTGTTAGAACATCCAGCTAGTGTGAGGGCTGCTAGAAAAGTGATTGCAACTGAGGCTAGCTTTGTTTTTGTTTTAACCATATATATTTCCCCCTTGGAAATTTTTTAAACCCTAAATATTTTTTACCAAAACCACTTGTTGAAAGATGATTTGGTTGTGTAATAAAGAAAGAGAACTGGAAGATGCTTTTGTAATGATGTAGGCATCACTTCTTTCAATTGTTAGGTATGATTTTACAAATATTAAGCTTCGGCGCCTTGACGTTGAGAAGCATCAGCAGAACGACGAACAACTTGTCCGATGTAACTGATTGATAAACATAAAATGATGATTAAGAGCGCGGCTGGCAACCATGTCCACCAGTATTGGGTGATGTTGTTAGGATCATTGGCGTTAGCAATCAAAGTACCAAGTGATGGTGTATGAATTGGAAGTCCAAATCCCAAGTATGAAAGACCCGTTTCAACCCCGATATTTTCGGCGAAAGATAATGTTGTATCAACGATAATTAGGGATGAAATGTTAGGCATGATTTCTTTAAAGATAATCTTGAAATTGCTAGTACCAGAAGTTTTGGCAGCAGCAACGTAATCTTTTTCTGATTCAGAAAGGGTACGAGAACGAATCAAACGTGAAGTACCTTCCCAGTAAAAGATTGAAAAAATTAAGGTTAAAGTAACAGCGTTGTAATTTCTGATGATTGTAACTAAAACGATGATCATCATAGTCATAGGTAGCATCATCATGAAGTCATACACACGTTGCATACCCCAGTCGATGTAACCGTTGAAGTAACCGGAGACGAGTCCCCAGCAAATACCAAAAGTTGATGAAATAATTGTCAATCCAATGGCAATACCAATTGAATTTCTAGAACCAACGATCAATTGTTGTGCAATCGAACGTCCACCAGTATCAGCTCCAAGTATGAAACCATTAGTACCAGGTGCAGTATTGTAATTCATGATGTTTGTTTCCATCATCTTCGGTGTGTCGATAAATAGTGAAGCAATCATAACGAATAAGATGAAAGCTACAACGATAACTAGCGCAACCATAGCTGGCTTGTCGGCCTTGAATTCGCTCCAAATAATTTTGGCAGAACTTGGAGTTGCTTCTTGTTGGGCTTCTTTAGAAAGCCTCTCAAGATCAGCCGCTGAAATACGTGAATGTCTGTTTAAATTTTCTTCCATAATTTAACGGCCCCCTTATTGAATACGAATTCTAGGATCGACGATACTTAGGATGATATCTGAAAGTAAGGTACCTAGTAGATTCAAAATTCCGTAAATTAAAACTAATGCGGTGATAACAGTGTAATCACGGTAACTAATTGAGTTAATGAAGAGTAGTCCCATACCTGGATATGAGAAGACGGTTTCGGTAAATAGGGAACCGTTTAACAATCCGGTAATTGAGTAACCTGCAAAGGCTGCAATTGGTAAGAGTGAATTTCTAAAAATATGATGTCTGTAGATATCTTTTGAAGGAACACCTTTTGAACGAGCTGTTCTAACATAGTCAGAACGTTTAGCATCGATAACTTCTGAACGAAGGTATTGAACGACGTTGACGGTTCCGAATAATGCACCCAAGATACCAGGTAATAGAATATGGTAGAAACGGGATCCAATTGTTTGTATTCCCGGATTTGCCGTTGATGAAATTGAACCAGTTGTTGGGAACCAGCCAAGCACGTAACCGAAAATCCAAACACCGATAACTAAGATAACGAAGAATGGAATACAGTAAGTAACGTATGTGTAAACTCTGATAATTGAATCAGGTAATTTACCTTCATGCTTAGCAGCGAACATACCCATTGGTAAAGCAAAGCAATATGTCAAAATAGTTGTGAATAATGCTAACCAAAGAGTATTAACAGCACGGCTACCAATCAAACGAGTTACAGGTTCTTGATATTGATAACTATTTCCTAAGTTTCCATGGAACAAGTGAACAACCCAGTTCCAATATTGTTGATACCAAGGATCATATAGACCGTTGAGTTTCATCAAGTGATGGATTTGAGCTGGGTCAGATCTAGGGTTGATGGAACCTGTGAACGGATCACCAGGCATCGCTTTAGCTAATAGGAAAACTAAAATACTAAGAATAATAACTTCAGGAATCATAATTAAGATACGACGGAGAATTGTTTTCCACATTATGCTTGCACCTCGCCTTCATGCTTGAGTTGTTCAACCAAATCCTCAGGTAATGCGACTGAATGAGTTGGTGTAATTTGAACTAGTGGATAAGCTTGACCATCTTTGTCATAATATTTATCTTGTTGTTCACGATAAACTTCTTCGACTGCCAAACGTTGAGCACGATGTTCAGCACGTTGACTAACGTTTGTTTCAGGAATAGCGGCTAAAAGTCGTTTAGTATAAATGTGCATTGGGTGATTATAAATATCATCTCTAGTACCAATTTCAACTAAACGTCCACGGTTCATGATGGCGATGTTGTTACACATATGTCTGACAACACCCAAATCGTGAGAAATAAATAGGTAAGAAATACCAAATTCACGTTGAATCTTTTTCATAAAGTTAAGAACTTGTGCTTGAACTGATAAGTCCAAAGCGGAAACAGGTTCGTCAGCGATAATCAATTTTGGATTAGTGGCAACGGCTCTAGCAACACCGATACGTTGTCTTTGACCACCGGAGAATTGGTGAGGATACTTATATAAAGCATCAGCATCAAGTCCAACGATATCGAGTAATTGTAAAACACGTAATTTTTCTTCATCTTTACTTAGGTGTTCGAAATTACGAAGTGGTTCAGCGATGATATCTTCAATTCTCTTTCGAGGATTTAAACTGGAAAGTGAATCTTGGAAAATCATTTGAACGTCGTGATTGTAATCAAGACTCTTACGATTAGACTTTTTAGTAATATCTTTTCCTTTATACATAACTGATCCGCTAGTGACCTTTTCGAGACCAACGACTGATTTACCAGTGGTTGATTTACCAGAACCAGATTCACCAACTAGACCATATGTTTCACCAGCTTCAATGTTGAAACTGATACCGTCGACGGCTTTAACTGAATCAGTAATACGATTCCAGAAGCCAGAGCGGATGGGGTAGTGAACTTTTAAGTCTTTAATTTCAACTAAACTCATGCTGTTGCACCCCCTTGTTGTTCATCAGGAAAGGTGAACGATTTGTAACATGTACAACGAACGATATGACCGTCGTCAACTTCATGCATACTTGGTTCAGCTTCGTGAGCATCATCTGGCAACCAAGGAATTCTTGGTGCAAAACGATCACCATCAGTAGGCATCTTTTGTAATGAAGGAACATTACCTTTAATGACGTATAAGTCATCATTTTCTTTATCAAGTTGAGGCATTGATCTTAATAGTGAACGAGTGTAGGGATGTTTTGGTTGGTCGAAGATTTGTTCGGCTGAGCCTTCTTCAACGATTTGACCGGCGTACATAACAGCAACACGGTCAGCCGTTTCAGCAACAACTCCTAAATCGTGGGTGATTAAGATGATTCCGGCGTGATTTTCTTTTTGAATATCACGGAGAACATCTAGAATCTGAGCTTGGATAGTTACGTCCAAAGCAGTGGTTGGTTCGTCAGCGATGATTAAATCTGGCTTGCAGGCGATGGCAATGGCGATGATAACACGTTGTCTCATACCACCAGATAACTCATGTGGAAATTGATGAGCCGTCCGTTTAGGATTGACGATACCAACTTGGTCCAACAATTCCAAAACTCTTTGATGCTTTTGTTCAGCAGTGAATTTAGTATGATAATTCATAACTTCACTGATTTGATCTTCAATTCTTTTTAATGGATTCAATGCAGAAAGTGGATCTTGGAAAATCATACCGATTTTAGCGCCACGGAATTGGTTGTAGCCATTTTCGTCAAGTTGTAATAGGTCGGTACCTTCAAAATCAACTTTCCCAGTGATTTTTGTTTCTGACGGATCGTGCAGTCCCATGATGGTCGTAGCTAAAGTACTTTTACCACAACCTGACTCACCGACAATGGCAAGAATTTCATCATGGTGTACTTCCAAATTAATATGGGAAATAGCATCGTAATATTTTCCTTTAATCTTAAAAGCAGTGCTGACGTCTTTAATATTTAAAAATTCTGAATTAGACCCCAAGAAATCCCCTCCCGGTTTTTAATTTATCTCTTATTCTCCCTAACCACTTTTCAGTGGTCTACACACAGTCGTTTGAATTGAGATGTAATAATTGATTTTGATTATAATTAATTTAAATCTAATTTACAACCCTGATTATTAAAGAAATATTAAAAAGATTAATAAAAATACAATTTGTCTTATTTTAGGCCTTTTGGCTTGAAATAAATGGCTAGAGGGGGTTGAAAGGGGTACCATTGCCGTTTTAAGGGATATTTTTTTCTAATAATTGTCCCTTGGTCAGGTTAAATTGGAGTCAAAAAAAGGGAAATATCATGAAATATGGCTTCAGATACCTCTCTTATATTAATAAAAATTAAAATTTATATATTTTACAAAAACTTAGTTGGTTAAAACAATTGCACTAAAATTATTGTTCAGACATACTATTGAAATATTGGTTTTTGTTCCATCTCCAGAGCTGAGAATATTCACCTGCTATGCGGACCGGTTCGAGCCGTAGTGCGGTCTCGAACCTCGGTTTGAATCCTTGCCACAGTTCGGCAAGTATCCAAACTCGCCCGGTGGTGTAATTGTTAAAGCAATAACGCCACAACCACAGCTGGTGAATATTCTCAGCTCTTCCGATTTGTTGTGCATTAAAAAATTCAAACTAATCCTAATCTATATAGAAGAAATTGTTACAGCAACTTTTATATTTGAATTGGTTAATTTAATAGAGTGGTAAGATATCGATAGAAGAAGGGTGATTATATGCGTCATCGTAAAGGTAGTAAGAAACCGTTAATTATTACACTGGTTTCGATTGTAGTAATTTTGGCATTGTGCGTGATATTTTTCTTTCCATTGAATAATATGATCCGTAATGCTACGGGCAATGACACGGCTAGCGATAAGGTTGTTAAGTCGGAGCTTGTTAAAAAAGTCAAATCTAAGAAAACTGGTGATCCAAGTAAAGACAAAAAGATCGACCGAGCTGCATCGGTCTTGGGTAAGAAAAAAATGTCGCAAATTATGTCAGCTGCCAGCAATCAGGAACAGGCTGCTAATTTAATTGAGAATTCGTCGTCATTGTCAAAAACTCAATCACAAACAGCCGCTCAAGAGATTTTCTCAAATGATGCCTATTCAGGTTTACGTTCGGCCATTAGCTCTGGTAACTGGTATCAAGCGTATCAGCAGTATCAGAAGCTTTCGAGCAATGGTCAGTTGAATCAGTTACAACAGGATATTAATCAACAAAAATAACGTTAATTCATCGAAGTTAACGTTATTTTTGTTTAAATTAAACAATATTAGTATTAAATTCTGGAGTGTTGGACTACTAAAAGACTATAATAATAAATGCATTTAATCCAAGAATATTTTGATTATTTTTTCTATTTTAAGGTTTCTCTAAGGAATTATTGGTATCCTTATAAATAGCTATAATTACAAAATTTCCAAGAATATTTTTGGAAAAAGTCGTATTTTAAACTAATATTTCATAATATGAAAGGTATAGGTAGTATTTAACGTATGATGACGATTGGAAGATATTTACGTACTAAGAGATTTTTTAAAGAACTAACCTTGCAACAGGTAGTTGATACTGTAAAAAGTGATTACAACTTCTCAACATCAACTTCAGTTTTGAGTGCTATTGAAACTGACAAAAACAAGATCATTGATGGTGAATTGTTATTTGTATTATCAGATTTATATGGAGTCGATTTGAAAGAACTTCAAGAATTGATTTTGAATAATTTGAAGACTAACAATAACAGAAGATAAAAATTTTTGTTTTTTTTAATATTCCGCCTTCGGGTGACAATGATAGCAGCCTGCTGTGGGGACCGGTCCGAGCCGAAGTGCGGTCTCGGGCCTCGATTTTGAGCCTTGCAAAACCAGCAAGTCTCAAAAGCCGTCCTAGTGTTGTAAGAACGGGAAATTCGCTCGTCCTAACGACACTTCCCACTGCTGGCTCCATCACTGTCACCCGAAGGCTAGGTTATTTGTCTTTTGTTGAGTATTACTGGCTGATGAAATGAATTTTATTTTTAGTCAAGTAGGCTTAGTTTGGTGATGAGTAAATTAAATAATTGAGGATTTTTTTATCTTTTTAAAACAGAATAAGTAATTTAATGGAGCACATCACTTAACTTGGTGGTGTGCTTTTTTTGTTGTAAGTTAAGTATTCCGTCTCCAGAGCTGGAAAATATTCTCAAGCTGTGCGGAACGGTCCGAGCCAAAGTACGGTCTCGAACCTCGGTTTGAAGCCTTGACACAGTTCGTCAAGGCTCCAAACACGTCCGGTGGTATAAGCATGGGAGATACCTCCCATACTTATACCACTACCACGGCACACAAATATTTCCCAGCTCTTCCGACTAGATAATCGATATTAATTGAATGTGGAAGTATTCAAATGTTTTTGTACTCAGCCGTTTTGATACAAAAGTTTTATTTAAGGCTTATTCAGTCTGAGTAACCACGAAATCATTTAAATGAGTCGGAAGGGATAAGAATATTCACCAGCTGTGGGTGTGGCGTTACGGCTTTAGCCGTTACACCACCGGGCGTGTTTGGAGACTTACCGGGTTTTGGTAAGGCTTCAAACCGAGATTCGAGACCGTACTGTGGCTCGAATCGGTCTGCATAGCAGGTGAATATTCTTATCCCTGGAGACGGACAACATTTATTTATATATAGAATGTGAATTTTTTCATATTTATAATAAAATCGTTTATAATAGTTTTGAGGAAGTTTAAACATGTTAACGACATTACCAGTATTTGTGTCAAAATATTCTTTTTGATTGGAAGATGATAAAATGAAATTTTGCGTGAATACTGATAAGAAAAACAGTTGGTATATCGGAGTTAATAACTATGATCCGAAGATGATTAACAAGCTTGAAACGTTGATGTTTCAAGGCAATGGCTACATGGGGATGCGGGCAGTTTCTGAGGAACGGCAATTGAATGAACGACGCAATATGTTTGTTTCGGGGACTTTCGATGCCTTTCCAAGTGAAGTTACTGAATTACCAAACTTGCCTGATATTTTGAATATGGAAATTCAAATTGATGACATGCCTTTGTCTTTGAGTACAGGTCGAGTTGAAAATTATCAGAAGAGTTTAAATTTGAAGAACGGTGAATTAACACGTAATTTTGATTGGATCATCAATGATAAACGCGTTAATTTTAAATATAGCCGTTTTGTTTCCATGAAAGATAAGCATCTTTTCGTTTCAAAGGTAGAAATTACGTCTGATAAGGACATCAATGTTAAGGTTCAATCGGGGATTGACGGGCAGCAATCTAATAGTGAGACTCAACATATGATGGAAGGCGACAAGCGTCTTTATGATGGCAAATTTATTCAGATGAAATCCGAAACGCAACAATCACATATTAAATTTGTCTTTAATGTTAGACATAAACTGTATGTTGACGAGGTTTTGATGGGGAATAAGCCTTACATGAAGATGGGACGTCGTCAGATTTTTGGCAATTACGATGTTGATATGAAGGCAAACCAAAAATTTACTTTGGTGAAATATGCCAATGTTTACACGAGTATGGATGAGCACCACAATGCGGATAAAATGGCCGAATCATCGGTTGATGATTTGAAATTTGCTAGTTTGAGTAACTATAAAGAATTGTTACAAAAATCAGCCCGTGTTTGGAATCAAAATATTTGGAAAAAGAGTTTCGTTCAAATTGAATCTGATGACGTAATGCCACAAGTTTCCATTAACTTTGCGCGCTATCAATTGGCCGCCAATACGCCACATGACCCACGTAAGAATATTGGTGCTAAAGGAATTACTGGTGAAGGTTATAAGGGACACAGTTTCTGGGATACTGAAACTTTCATGCTGCCATACTATACTTTCACCATGCCAGAAGTTGCTAGAAATCTTTTGACATATCGTTATTTAGGACTTGAAGGTGCACATAAGAAGGCTTTGGCTAATAATTACAAAGGTGCCCAATTCCCTTGGGAGGCAGCACATCCAGCTGATGGAGAGACAACGCCACTTTGGGGTTCAGCCGATATTGTTACTGGTAAGCCAATGAAAATTTGGTCTGGTTTTATCGAACAACATATTACGAGTGATATTGTGATTGCTTTGATGGACTACATGAATGCGACCGGTGACCATGATTTTGCAGAAAAGATGGGCTTTGAAATTATTTTAGATGCCGCCAAGTTCTGGAGTAGCCGTTTGGAATATAATCAAGCTCAAGATATTTATGAAATTAACGATGTTATTGGTCCAGATGAGTACAAGGAACACGTTAATAACAATGCTTACACGAACTTTACAGCGCGTTGGTGCATTCAAAAGGCTATTAAAGTTTACAATCTTATCAAGGAAGACAATCCAGCTCTTTACGTAGATTTGAATGATAAGTTGAACTTGAAGAAGACGTATGGCGATTGGATTAAGCAAGTTAATAAGATCTATGTGCCACAACCTAACGCCGATGGTGTGATTGCTGAAGATGACCAATACTTGTCAAAGAAGATAATCGATGTTTCTAAGTTTAAAGTTAATGATCAGATCAGTAATGTGTTCAAATATTATAATTTGTCACAAATCAACGATATGCAAATAACGAAGCAAGCTGATGTTTTGTTATTAATATATTTATTTGAAGATATGTTTACAGATAAAGTGAAGATGAGCAATTGGAATTATTACGAGCCAAAGACGACACATGACTCATCATTATCACTATCAATTCACTCAATTTTGGCCAGTGACCTTGGCTTAGCTGATGAAGCTTACAAGTTATATGAAATGTCCTGCGAAACCGACCTGGGTGTTCACGTTGGTAAAGCCGCTCAAGGATTGCACATGGCAGCCTGCGGTGGAGTTTGGAATATGACCGTTCAAGGCTTTGGTGGCATGAGAATTGATAACGGCAGACTAAAGATTGAGCCACATCTACCAGATAATTGGAAGAGTTTAAAATATCAAATTCAATGGCAAGGCAGCACAGTTAAAGTTAGTGTTGATAATGAAAATCTTGTTGTCGAAGCAGTCGGAAAAGGCGTTGAATTTATCAATCATGGACAGACATATCAAGTTGCTGCTAATTCTAACGTGGCAGTTGAAACATCTGTTGAAGAATTTGTATAAAGTTTCATAATTTCGTTTAATGTATGGGTTTTAGTTTGGTTTAATTTGTTGTAATTAATAAGATGTAGTAGAAAAAGTTATTATTGGGGTTTCAAAATAAAGAAGAGATTAAAAATCAAGCAATTCCGCAGTTAGTGGCTTGCTTGATTTTTTTGTCTATAATTTTAACAAAACCGAATCGAATAAGTTTATATTCAAATATTAATTTTTATAAATAAAAAAATACATTAGTCGGAGGTCACCAGAAATATAGTCATACAGTGGAGGTGGCGTTACGGCTTCAGCCGTTACACCACAGGGCGACTTTGGAGACTTGCCGGACTGTGGCAAGGCTTCAAAGCGAGAGACGAGACCTTGGCTCGGCTCGGTCCTCACTGTAGGACTATATTTCTGGCGACCGGAGTCATCAAATAGTTTAGAATGAAAGTAAATACGATTTGGAGGAATACGCAATGGCAAAAGTGGTTATCATTACTGGGATTTCATCAGGCATGGGCAGAGCAGCAGCTTTGTATTTTCAAAAACAAGGCTTCGAGGTCTACGGTGGAGCCCGTCGAGTGGAAAGATTAGTCGATTTGCAGGAACAAGGCATTCACACACAAGCTTTGGATGTAACTGATAAGTTGTCTGTTCGTGGATTGGTTGATCATGTCATCAGTGAAGAAGGGCACGTTGACGTTTTGATTAATAATGCTGGTTACGGTGAATATGGTCCTTTGGAAGAAGTTCCAGTTGAGAATGCTAAGAAGCAATTTGATGTTAATTTGTTTGGCGTGGATCAAATAACACAACTAGTCTTGCCATTTATGAGACACCAAGGTTCGGGTCGAATCGTTAATATTTCATCCATTGCGGCCAATGTTTACAGTCCATTAGGCGGTTGGTATCACGCAACTAAAGCAGGATTAAATATGTGGAGTGATGTTTTAGATACTGAAGTGCGCCGATTTGGAATCCGTTCAGTCATTGTGCAACCCGGTTTGACTAAATCAGAGTGGAGTAAGATTGCTTTCGAAAATGCTCGGAAGAATTTGTTGGATGATTCTCCGTATGAAGAGTTAGTTGATAAATTGGGGAACCTCTTCGGGGAACTTGGTAAAGGCGCTACATCGGAAGATTTGGCAAAAGTATTTTATCGCGCCGCTACAGATGTTCGTCCAAAACGTCGTTACTACAATTCGATAATGGATCACGGGATGGTCATGGTTGCTAGAACGATGCCTAATACATATCGAGTTGCTTTGAATTTATTGATGAAATAATAGGGGAAATAAGATGGCTTTTTTTGGTTTTAAAGATATAGATAAACTTTCAGAGGTGGATATGGCAATTTATCGCTATATTGTCGACCATGATGAACAAGTTCCATACATGAGAGTGAGAGATTTAGCTACGGGGGCTCATGCGTCGAACTCTTCAGTAATGCGCTTCATTCATAAAATAGGGTATAGCAGTTTTCCCGAATTTAAAGTGTCATTTCAAACTGAAAATCAAGATTTAAAAAATTCAAATGATGATATTCTAACAATGTTTACGAGGGATGCTTTTCCCAATGATATTGAAAAAACGATTAAATTAGTTGCTCATTTGATGTTGGACGCTGACAATATTATTTTTATTGGCATGGGTGCATCAGGTGCGATTGCTGAATATGCATCACGTCAGGCGGCATCGTTAGGTTTTAATTGCTATGCCATGAAAGATCCATATTATCCATTGGTTCAGCAACTACATAACACTTCAAACAATGTTTTAGTTACGTTATCGGTGTCAGGAAAGACAATAGAATTGGTTGAGATGTTAAACAATTTTGTTAATTCCGCAGATACTGTATTAACAAGTATTACTGGTAATATTGAGAGCCCGATTGCAAGGATTGGGCGCTATGCGTTGTCATACAATGTGGAGGAAACAAGAATTCATAAGTATTATGACTTAACAAGTCAAGTCCCAGCAGTGTATTTAGTGGATGGACTGTTGAAAGAACTGCACAATCAAGACGTTGCTCGACGAATAAATTAACCGGTACACAGTGTTCCTAACTTGGAAAATCAGTCATATCACAGGTACGAATAATCAGAACGCTTGCAAAGTATTCACATTTTGTAAGCGCTTTTTTATACTTGATGAGTAAATTGATTAGGGGGACACAATATTATGATGAATAGTTTTAATGCCTTCATGGAAAAACACATCGTACCGTTTGCGACTAAGTTAAATGAACAACGTCATGTTGCTGCGATTCGTGATGCTTTCATGTATACATTTCCAATCACTATGGCGGCTTCAATCGTTATTTTGATTAATAATCTTATTTTTTCAAAGCAAGGTTTTATTGCACAGATTTTATTCTTACCGAAATTTTTCCCACACTTAGAGGAAGCTCAGAAACTTTTGACTTCCGTAACTAATGGGACAATGAATATCATGTCGATTTTTATTGCGTACCTAGTTGCCAGAAACTTGGCCAAATACTTCCATGCTGACGATATGTTAGTTGGTATGACAGGTATCGCGGTTTTCATGATTTTATACTCACCATCAATTATGAAGGGTGGAGTTACATATCTACCTACTACATACATGGGCGCACAAGGTTTGTTCGTTGCCATGATCTGTGGTGGCTTAGTTGGTGAATTTTTACCAAAGTTAACAAGAATTAAGAAGTTACAAATTAAGATGCCAGATATGGTTCCACCTGCTGTTGCTCGTTCATTTAATGGCTTGATTCCAATCGTTATTGTCATTATGTTAGCTTCTGTTTTGAATTACTTTATTCAAATGGTTTCACCACAAGGTATTAATGATGTTATTTACAATACAATTCAAACACCATTAACTCACATTGGTGTAAACATCTACGGTGTTATTATTATTGCTATCGTTCAAAACTTACTATGGTTAGTTGGTATTCATGGTCCAAATACTTTGAACGCTTTGAGATCAATTATTTTTACTGAAGCAGATTTAAGTAACCAAACATTTATCAATGCTCATGGTACCGTTTGGGGAGTTCCACATCGTGTTACATGGGGTGTTCTAAATGATGTTTTCGCTAATATGGGTGGTAGTGGTATGACACTTGGTCTAATCATTGCTATCTTCCTTGTTTCAAGAAGAAAGGATTACCGTACTATCGCTAAAATGGCTTTGGTACCCGGACTATTCAATATCAATGAACCTTTGATGTTTGGTTTGCCAATTGTTTTGAATCCAATTATGGCTGTACCATTCGTCTTAACACCTGTTGTTAATATCTTGATTGGTTACATGGTAACTGTTGTCTTTAATTGGATGCCGACGCCCGCGATAGGTATGTCGTGGACCACTCCAGGGCCTTTGATGCCGTTCTTAGGTACTGGTGGTAATTTAATAGGACTAGTCATGGGTGTTGTTTGTTTAGCTGTATCTGTAATGATGTACTTCCCATTCGTTTTGGCAGCTAACAGAATGGCTGCACCAGCTGATGAAGATTCAAAAAAAGATAAGAAAGCAGAAATTGAAAAAGACGCTAAAAAAGAAACTACTGGTACTGAAGTAGCTGGTGCCTAAGCAATTGATGGAGGATAACTATTTATGAGTTTAAAAGGACAAGCATTTCCAGATGGATTTCTCTGGGGTGGTGCAGTTGCAGCTCACCAGCTTGAGGGTGGATTCGATCAGGGAGGCAAAGGATTAAGTACTGCCGATGTAATGACGATTGGCGCCAATGATATTCCAAGAAAGGTTACTGATGGGATTGATTCTGACGAATTTTATCCAAATCACAATGCTATCGACTTTTATCACCGTTATCCTGAAGATATTAAATTATTCGCTGAAATGGGATTCAAAGCTTTTAGAACATCAATCGCTTGGACAAGAATTTTTCCTAATGGCGATGATGAACAACCAAATGAAGCTGGTTTGAAATTTTACGATGATTTATTTGATGAATGTCTAAAATATAATATTCAACCAGTTATCACGCTGTCACACTTTGAAATGCCATATCATTTAGTACAAAAGTATGGTGGTTGGAGAAGTAGAAAAGTTATTGATTTTTTCGTTAAATTTGCGACAGTTGTCTTCAAGCGTTATAAAAATAAAGTTAAATATTGGATGACTTTTAATGAAATCAATAATCAAACTGACTTTGAGTCTAGTCATGCATTATTTACCGATTCAGGTATTTTACCTAAGCCTGATGAAGATAATGAAAAATTAATGTATCAAGCCGCACATTATGAATTGGTTGCGAGTGCCAAAGCAGTTAAAATTGGGCATGAAATTAATCCAGACTTTCAAATTGGATGCATGATTGCAATGACACCAATTTATCCACTAACTTCAAAACCAGAGGACGTCCTCTTTGCTCAACGAGCTATGCAAACAAGATTTTGGTTCGCTGATGTTCATGCTAATGGTTTTTATCCACAATGGTTATTCAATCATTTCAAAGAACGTAAATTTGATTTAGACATTACCGAAGATGATTTAAAGGATTTACGTGAGGGTACAGTTGATTATATTGGGTTCAGTTATTACATGTCATTTACTGTTAAAGATACCGGTAAACTTGAATATAATGAGAGTCATGACCGAGTAAAGAATCCTTACGTGAAAGCAAGTGAATGGGGGTGGCAAGTTGATCCAGTTGGACTACGTTATGCGCTCAATTGGTTCAATGATCGCTATCATTTGCCACAATTTATCGTTGAAAATGGTTTAGGTGCAGTGGATAAAAAGACTGAAGATAACCAAATTCACGATGATTATCGTATTGCTTATATGAATAATCACATTCGTGAAATGAAAAAGGCTGTCCTTGAAGACGGTGTTAATCTAATTGGCTATACACCTTGGGGATGTATTGATTTAGTAGCCGCAAGTACAGGCCAAATGTCGAAACGTTATGGCATGATTTATGTTGATGAGAATGACGATGGAACCGGATCATTGGAACGCTATCGAAAAGATTCCTTCTATTGGTTCCAAGACGTTATCAAACATAACGGTTCAGAAATAGAGTAGGCAATAATATGACAAAATATATTGGAATCGATATTGGCGGTACATCTGTTAAATATGGTCTAGTCGATGAAAATGGTGTTGTTTCGAATAAAAATAGTTTTAAAACTAAAGCTGAAGATAAAGCCGAATTATTGTCTGATTTGCTTGATGCAGTTGACAATATGAAGGCAATTGACTCAAATTTAGCAGGTATTGGTGTCAGTATGCCAGGTGTTGTTCAGGCAGATGGATATTTAACGACGGCCGGCGCAGTGAAGTGCTTTTATGAAATCAATCTCAAAGACATATTAGAAGATAAGACCGGTTTGCCCGTTAAGATTGAAAATGACGCTAACGCAGCAGCCATTGCCGAAAAGTGGCTTGGCTCTGCTCAAGGAGTTCATGATTATTTAAGTTTAGTTTTGGGGACCGGCGTTGGTGGAGCATTAGTGATCAATGATCAAATTTATCGTGGAGCTCACGCTCGTTCGGGTGAGTTTGGTTGGATGATTGTTGAAGATGATGATATTGATGTTGAAATGGGGAGTCTTAACTTCCGTGGAGCAACTGTAATTGGACTAATCAGAAGATACAATCAGTATAGTGACCAACCAGTTGATGACGCCCGAGTTATTTTCCAGCGTGCAGATGCCGGAGAAGTATTGGCCAAGAGTATCTTGAAGAGTTATTATCACAGTTTGGCTAAAGGAATTATTAATTTAGAGGTTTCCTTTGATCCAGCCACAGTGATTATTGGCGGTGGTATCAGTGCTAATACTGAGTTTATAGATACACTGAATAAGACCATTGAAGAAATTAAAAAAACACATAATAGTATTAAAAATTTAGATTTACCACTTGTCAAAGCTGCAAAGTTGAAGAATGATGCAGGAATGATAGGTGCCGTTTATCAACTAATTAATGCTTAGAAGTATAAATAAGACAATCAGAATGCATGTGAGAAATTCACGTCGTTTTGATTGTCTTTTTTTAGTCTAGTCATTATATTGTGTTTAATTATTACTGTAAGGCAGAAAATAATTTGTGTTTTAGACTCTGGAGACGGCACGATAGACAAACCTTATATATTTAAACAACAAAAGAGGCGGTTTCAATGCTATTTGGAATTGCGACAAAAAAAGATGATGATTGGTGGATTGGAGTTACTAATCCGGATACGCCACATCTGAGTAAATATGAATCTCTGATGTTCCAAGGCAATGGTTATTTAGGAATCCGAGGTTCTTTGGAAGAACATTATTTAAATGAAAAACGAGATATGTTCGTTTTAGGAACCTTTGATAAATTTAAGAATGAAGCGACTGAACTCCCCAATTTACCTGATATCGTTAATATTGAAATCATGGTAAATGGGAAGTTATTGAGTTTGAACCATGGCGAAACCACCAACTATCAGCGAGGATTAAATCTCCACAATGGTGAAATTGTTCGTTCATTTGATTGGCTGAATGGAAAAGATAAACTTCATTTTGAATTTAGACGTTTTGTCTCGATGGATAATTGTCATTTATTTGTGTCGGAAGTTAAAGTTACGCCGCTGTCTGACAATGTCAGGTTACAGATAAAATCTGGAATCGATGGGCAACAGACTAATGGTGGAACGCAACATTTTGTCGAAGGGACTAAGCGATTATTCAATGCTCGGTTCGTACAAATGCAGACACAGACGCAGAATTCTTTAGTGAAATTTGCCTTAACTGAATACCATCGACTCTTTTTGAATGCGACCGAATTGACGCTGAATCCTCGGTTACAAATAGAGCGACGTCAGATTTTTGCCAACTATTCGATTGATGTTGAAAAGGATCAATGTTTGACTTTCGTTAAGTATGCCAATGTTTTTGCCAGCAATGACCAGGATTTAAAAGACAATGTTTCGATGGATTGCTTGTGTCAGTTGAAGCATGTAGGACGAGAATCGTATCAGAAATTATTGGAGGCTTCGTCGCATGTTTGGGAAGAAAAAATTTGGCAGGATAGTTTTGTGGAGATAGCTTCACATAATAATAAGCCCCAAATTGCCGTCAATTATGCGCGGTATCAACTGTTTGCCAATGCGCCTTGTGATTACAGTAAAAATATTGGTGCCAAAGGGATGACTGGTGAAGGTTACAAAGGTCATGCTTTTTGGGATACCGAAATTTTTATGTTGCCGTTTTTCATGTTAAATATTCCGTCCTATGCTCATAATCTGTTGATTTATCGTTATTTGAATTTAATTGGTGCTCAAAAAAAAGCTCGCCAAGGTGGTTATCAAGGTGCGCAATATCCGTGGGAAGCTGCTATGCCAGAAGATGCTGAATCAGCTCCATTGTGGGGAAGTGCCGATATTATAACCGGTGAACCGATGAAAATTTTGTCTGGCTCGACTGAAATACATGTGACAGCGGACGTGGCTTTTGGCGTGTATCAATACATTAAAAATACGGGTGACTACAGCTTTGCTAAACGAATGGGTTATGAAATTATTTTGCAGTGTGCCCAATTTTGGGCCAGTCGTGTTACTTGGAACAGTGAAATCAATCATTTTGAGATCACCGATGTGATTGGACCAGATGAGTACAAGGAACATGCCAACAATAATGCTTTCACAAATTACATGGTTCACTGGTGTATGCGTAAGGGTGCTGAGATTATTACTGATTTACGTCAAAATGATTTGATAACGTATAGTCGATTGAATAAAAAATTTGATATGAAGAAATTAGTCAAAGAGTTAATTGAGAAATCATCGATGCTCTATTTGCCAGCTCCCAATGAAAATGGAATTATTGCTCAAGATGACAATTATTTATCATATAAAAAAATTAATGTTAATAAATATCGAACCTCTGATAACATCTCCGAAATTTTCAAAGATTTTGATCTAAAACAATTGGACAAGCTCCAAGTTACCAAGCAGGCTGATGTTTTACTGTTGCTATTACTATTCGAAGATGAACTTCCAAAAAATATTATCAAGCAAAACTGGGATTACTATGAACCGAAGACGATTCATGACTCTTCATTATCGTTTTCAACCCATGCAATTTTGGCCAATGATATCGGTCTTTACGACCGGGCGTTTGACTATTTTGAAAAGAATTGTCAGATTGATTTAGGTACCAACATGGGTTCCTCTGTGAAGGGAGTTCATATGGCCGGACTAGCTGGGACGTGGAAAATCGTCATTGAAGGTTTCGGCGGCATCCGTGCTGTCAAAGATGGCTTACGAATTCAACCACATATTCCCAGTACTTGGAAACATTTGAAGTTTTCATTGATTTGGCGTGGAAATAAAGTCGATGTTTTGGTCACACAAACTTACTTTTCCGTAATTTCTGATGGGAAAATTAAATTTATCTATCATGACCACATTTATCATGTAGAGCCCCAAGAACGTGTGCTGATAGAGATTTGAGATATTTTTCACAGATTAGAAGAGATTAAATTATTTAATCTTTCTCTAATTTAACTGTTGTAAAACACTTTGGAAGATGATAGTATCTTTTTCATAAATTAATTTTTTTCTAATAAAGAGGAGAGACAATATTATGACAGAGACAAATAAAGTAGTTTTAGCATATTCCGGTGGATTGGACACATCAGTGGCCATTCCGTGGTTAAAGAATAAAGGATACGATGTGATTGCATGTTGTATTAACGTTGGTGAAGGAAAAGATCTTGAGTTTATCAAGAACAAGGCGATTGATGCTGGTGCAGTTGATGCTATCGCCATTGACGCTTTGGATGAATTCGCCGATGATTACGCCCTCGTGGCTTTACAAGGACATACCCTCTATGAAGGTATCTATCCGCTTCTCTCTGCTCTTTCCCGACCTCTTATTAGTAAAAAATTAGTAGAAATTGCCAAAGAAAATGATGCAGTTGCCATTGCCCATGGCTGTACCGGAAAAGGTAACGATCAAGTTCGTTTTGAAGTTGCCATCCACGCTTTGGCTCCAGAAATGACAGTGCTTGGTCCTGTCCGTGATTGGCACTGGTCACGTGAGGAAGAAATTGAATTTGCCAAGGAAAACAATATTCCTATTCCAATCGATTTGGACTCACCATACTCAATCGACGCCAATATTTGGGGTCGTGCTAATGAATGTGGCGTTCTAGAAGACCCTTGGAATGAGGCTCCTGAAGATGCTTTTGATATTACGACTCCAATCGAAAAGACACCTGACGAACCAACAAGTATTGAAATTGAATTTGAACATGGCGTTCCCGTTACATTAGACGGCGAAAAGATGAAATTCTCTGATATGATTCAGGAATTGAACATCGTTGCTGGTGAAAATGGTATCGGTAGAATTGATCACATTGAAAACCGTTTGGTTGGTATCAAGTCTCGTGAGGTTTACGAAACACCCGCCGCAGCAGTATTATTGAAGGCTCACAAAGAGTTGGAAGATTTGACTTTGGAACGTGATTTAGCGCATTTCAAGCCATATATTGAAAAAGAATTAAGCGACACAATTTACAATGGCTTGTGGTTCTCACCATTGATGGATTCATTGTTGGCATTCTTGCATGAAAGTCAAAAGATGGTTAACGGAACTGTTAAATTAAAGCTATTTAAGGGTACAGTTTGGGTTCAAGGACGTAAGTCACCAAATTCACTTTATGATAAAGATTTGGCTACTTATACTTCAGCCGATTCCTTCGATCAAGAGGCTGCCCAAGGATTTATCAAACTTTGGGGACTACCAACACAGGTTTCCGCTCAAGTTGCTGCTAAAGCTGAGGCAAAACAAGCTGAAGCACATAAAGACGGAGTTAACCAATGAGCACAGCCAAACTTTGGGGTGGAAGATTTTCCGCTCAAGCCGACTCATGGGTAGACGAGTTTGGTGCCTCAATCAGTTTCGATCAGTTGATGGCCGATGAAGATATCGAAGGCTCTTTGGCTCACGTGAAAATGTTGCAGAAGACGGGCATTTTAAGCCCTGAAGATGTGCAACAGATTGTCGCTGGTTTGGAAAGCATTCAAGCTGACCTGCACCAAAATAAATTACATTTTACAGTTGAAAACGAAGATATTCATATGAATATTGAAAGTATTTTAACTGACCGTATTGGACCAGTAGCGGGTAAATTACATACTGGTCGTTCCCGAAATGATCAAGTAGCAACGGATTTTCACTTATATGTTAAGAAACGTTTGCCACAGATTATCGAAGAAATTAAGACGATACAAAAGACTTTGGTTAACTTGGCGGCTGATAATGTCGAGACGATTATGCCTGGTTATACGCATTTACAGCACGCCCAACCAATCTCTTATGGTCATTATTTGATGGCTTACTACTCAATGCTCAAGCGAGATGTCGAACGTTTTGAATTCAATCAAAAACACACTGATATTTCACCACTTGGAGCCGCAGCGTTGGCTGGAACTACTTTTCCAATTGATCGTCAATTTACGGCTGACGAATTAGGCTTCTCTGAAGTCTATAATAATTCGTTGGACGCCGTGTCAGACCGTGATTTTGCATTGGAATTTCTCAGCAATTCGTCAATTCTAATGATGCATCTATCACGTTTTTGCGAAGAATTGAGTATGTGGGTCAGTTACGAGTTCAATTATTTGGAATTGAGTGACAAATATACAACGGGAAGCTCAATCATGCCTCAGAAAAAGAATCCTGATATGGCTGAGTTGATCCGTGGTAAAAGTGGACGTGTCTTTGGACATCTCTTAGGTTTACTTTCAACAATGAAATCCTTGCCTTTGGCTTATAACAAAGACTTACAAGAGGATAAAGAGGGCGTTTTTGATACTGTCAAAACTATTCTGCCAGCTTTGAGAGTTTTCAACGGGATGCTTTCAACTGTGAAGGTTAAAAAAGAGAACATGTACAAGGCAACGACTCACGATTTTTCAAACGCCACTGAATTAGCAGATTATTTGGCTACGAAGGGAATTCCTTTCAGACAAGCTCATGGCATCGTGGGTGAATTAGTCTTGAAAGGCCTCCAGACTGGTAAGAATTTGCAAGATATTTCAATGGAAGAATTTAAACAGATATCACCTTTGATTGAAGAAGATGTCTATGATGTTTTGAAGCCGGAAGTTGCTGTCGAGAGAAGAAATTCTTTTGGCGGGACAGGCTTCCAACAAGTTTTAGCCCAGATTGACCGGGCTCGAACTGAATTAGCTGAATAATGATTTTGGAGTCCTCTTTTATGGGACTCCATTTTTTGTATTGAAATATGCCGCCTCCGGGTGACAGTGATTGCAGCCTGCAAGTTGGGACCGGTCCGAGCCGAAAGGCGGTCTCGGGCCTCGATTTTGAGCCGAAGCCCACGTCTCAAAAGTCGTCCTAGTGTTGTAAGAACGAGAAGTTCGCTCGTTCTAACGACACTTTCCACTGCTGGCTCCATCACTGTCACCCGGAGGCTGGGTTTTTATATAAAATCGGGTCATTTGGACTTTAAAAATATTTAGTTGATTTGGTTTGATGGTATTTGATTATTGGATGAATTTTTCCTGATTGGTTGGGAGGATTCATCTATTTTTTTGTTTTTAAGTATCTGAGAGTTATATAGGCAGTGGCTCTAAAACGAGCTACACAAGGGCAACTTCTTCCGCTTTTTGTAGATAAGTAAATTGCATGCCGATTTTGCGTGCGATTTACTTATCTACAAAAATGCTCGGGAGCTGACCGCCCTTGTTTCGCTCTCTAAGATTTTCTTATATTAACCTTATTCAATCATCAAGACCCTAATACCAACGGGGTGCTATAACTTATATATGCTTTTGAACGAAATAAAAAAATGCTTAGTTTCATTAATTATATGAATCAAAAAATCTAGTCAAACAAGTCTCCGAGTGCGAGAAAATTCCACCCGCTGTGGAGGCGGCATATTTAACAAACAGAGGTGAACTTTTGACGCAAGGAAGAGTAAAGAAGAAAAGATATCTCCATGAAGTTGATCTGATGCGTGTGATTTTTATCGGTGGTGTGTTGTTGAATCATACGACAACTGCCTTTAAAAATAACGTTGGTAGCGGATCTGGCAGTGAGCTTCTTCTTGAAGCAACTCATTTGGCACTTCATTTTACTAGAATGGGTTTTATGTTTATGACTGGGCTCGTTTTGGTACTTAATTATTACAATAAAGAACCGCATTGGTTCAATTTTTGGAAGAAACGTTATATCAGCGTTGGGATTCCTTATGTTGGCTGGAATGCCATTATGATGTGGTTCGCAACGATTACGGCTGGTGTCGCATTGAATTGGCCGAATTACTTTAAAAATTTATTTGATGCAATCATTCACGGAAATAAATATTATATGTACTACATTTTAGTGACGTTTCAGTTGTATTTGATTTTTCCACTGTTGGTTTACATGTTTAAGAAGTTGAAAAATCATCATATTGCCATTTTGGTAGGTAGTGCTTTGATTCAGTTGTTGCTGGTAATTGGAATCAAGTATTGGTTGCCTGGTGTTGATCGGAGCAGCTGGTGGTATTTATTTAGAGCTTACGGAATGAATATTTTAGTTTATCAATTCTACTTTATCGCTGGAGCATTCGTTGCCATCCATTACGATGAAGTTGACCGTTTTATTGAAAAAAATCACCGAGTCATTGGCTGGTCTACATTGGTTCTCGCTTTGGGAACCGTTGCCTTATTCTTCGGTAATCTAAAAATTTTGAAGCTGAGTATGAGTGCGACTGAATCAATTCATCAACCATATATTTTTATTTATGACGTCTTTATGATTGCCTTTGTTTTCTGGATTGGGCGGCAATACGCGCATGCTCGAGAAAAGGGATTACCACAATGGATCGACCGAATTATTAAAAATATGTCCAAAGTATCCTTCGGGATTTATTTGACACAGACGATTCCTATAACATTGTTGTACGGCATTCTCAGTGTTATCAAAGTTCCATCAGTCGTTATGTTGTTATTATTGCCGTTTGGGTATGCATTCGTTTTAGGCGGAGCGTTCTTAATTTCGTGGTTCTGCTACAAAGTCCCACCATTTGGAGTTTTGATTGGACGTCCCCAATGGCACCTTAGTAAAGCTAGAAAAGAAGCTAAAGGAGTAAAAGAAAATGTCAAAAATAACGAATCAATTAAACAAGCAATTAGAGAATAATATGAGTGAAAAAGTCATTAAAGACGAAAAAATGAACCGTTGGTTTCATGGTTATGAAATAGCAGATGATGTACGTTCATTGCGTGATGTATTTCTGGATTTACACATTGGTCGTGGCGATGCAGTACTAGTTTGCTTACCAAATACGGCCGCTTATCCGGTTATTACGCAGGCATTGTGGGAAGTTGGTGCGGTTATGCATCCAATTGCAGCAACGACTCCAGAACTCGAGTTACAACAAGAACTTGCTGAACATGAATATGTAGCTTCGATTGTTGGTCAAGAATTAGTGGATGCTGCTTTAGATGACAGATTGGCGATTGTAACGGCGTTACATTTGCAGACGTATCCTTTATTGCACATTATCCGTGACCGTAAGTTGATGGGTAATGATGCCGGTATTCCTGAGGAAGACGATTTAGCATTGATTATGAACACCTCTGGAACGACTGGAAAGCCTAAGCGTGTTGGTTTAACACATCGAATTTTGTTGAACGGAGTTGAGCATGATATTGAAAGTCATCAAATGACTGCCGCTGATACGACGATGGTTGTCATGCCAATGTTTCATATCAATGCGCAGGCAGTTTCAATTCTTTCGACTAGATTGTCTGGTGGCAAGATTGTGATTGCTGACAAATTCAGTGCTTCTAAATTTTGGAATCAAGTCCGAGATAACGGCGTTACATGGGTTTCAGTAGTACCAACTATCGTCAACATCTTGTTGATCAACCAAAAGGCTAACGAAAATTACAGCGATGACATCAGATTACGTTTCGCCAGATGTTCATCATTTGCTTTACCACTTGATAAACTAACTGCGTTCCAAACTCGTTTCCATACTAGAATTTTGGAAGGCTACGGCATGACTGAAACAGCCAGCCAATGTACGATCAATCCATTCGACGCTCCCAAAGTGGGTTCTGCCGGTAAGGCGTTTAAAACTGACGTTCAAATTATGAATGATGGAAAGATTATGACGGTCGCTAATCAAATTGGTGAAATCGTTGTTCGTGGCGATCATGTAATTAGCGATTATCTCGAATCACATCCAAATTCTTTCAAAGATGGTTGGTTTTTGACTGGTGATCTTGGATATTTGGACGAAGATGGTTACCTGTTTGTCAAAGGTCGTAAGAAAGATATTATCAATCATGGTGGCGAAAAAGTTGCTCCAGCACAGGTCGAGAATTCACTCAGTCAGTTGAATTTTGTCAAAGAAGTGTCAGTGATTGGGACCCCGGATGCACTCTATGGTGAGGCGGTCACGGCAGTAGTTATCAGCCAAGGTATGCAAGAAGAATCCCTAGAGCGCCAAAAGATTCTAGCTCATGCCAGAGAAACATTGGCTAATTATGAACAGCCGACACGAATTTATTTTGTGAAAGATTATCCTCGTAACGCTACGGGTAAAGTGATTCGTTTGAAATTACGTGAACAAGTATTGTCATTAGTAGGGAGCGTCGGATGAGTAAAAAACAGAAAAAATTTAAAAAGTTAATCATCAGTGTGGTGTTAGTTTTCTGGGCAGCCATTGCCATTTATGGATTCAAACAGACTGACGCCGGAGCTGCTAGTTCAGACTTACAGACTGTGACGATTGGTTATCAAAAGGGTGATCCTTTCGATATTGCCAAAGAACGTGGCAAATTCGTTAAAAAGATGAAGACTAAAGGATACAAAGTTGTCTGGAAAGAATTTCAAGATGGAAATTCTTTGATGCAAGCATTGAAGGCAGGCAGTATCAATTACGCAAGAACTGGTGATACACCGCCTGTTTCTGCACTCTCGACTGGAACGAAGTTAACCTATGTTGCAGCAGGTTCCTCAAAAGCCAAGGGTTCAGGAATTCTGGTTAAAAATAGTTCAAGTATTTCATCAATCAAAGATTTGAAAGGTAAGAAAGTCGCTTATACCAAGGGAACTAGCTCACAGTACATGCTATTAGCTGCTCTGAAAAATGCTGGACTTAGTGCCAGTGACATTACTTGGGTCAATATGGACCAATCCAGTGCCAGCGTTGCTTTCTCCAAGGGTAAAGTTGATGCGTGGGCGACATGGGATCCATATACTTCTCAAGCTGAAATTACACAAAATGCCAAACTTTTGACCAATGGTGTCGGAATTACGAATAATCGTGATTACGTTTTAGCCATGCAAAGTTATGCAAAAGATAATACTGAGGTTTCCAAGTACCTAATTAAGTATCTTGAAGAAGATATGCAGTGGGCCAATAACCATCACAGTGAATTGATAACGATGATGAGTAAGTCATTGAAAGTGTCAAAGAAAGTGGTTAAGAAGATGGTTGAACGCAGGACTTATGGTATTAGCGCGATGAACAGTACTTACGCCAAAGAAGAACAGCAAATTGCTGATTTATTCTATTCAGAAGGTTTAATTGAAAATAAAGTCACAATTAGTGATTCAGGAGATTATAAAAATGAATAAAATTAAAGATGAAGGTCAACTCAACGAGTTGGCTTTTTTGTTTAGGATGCCGCCGGAGGTCGCAAAAGAATTTCGCCTGCTGTGGGACCGGTCCGAGCCAGGGAGCGGTCTCGAATCTCGCTTTTGAGCCGAAAACCGCGTCTCAAAAGTCGTCCTGTGGAGTAAGGGCTAAAGCCCCAACTCCACTTTCACTGCGGGTGAATTCTCTTGCGACCTCCGGCTAGTTTAGTTGGTTATAACAGACTTATAGAAAATAGCTATTTAAAAGCGATGTCTTATTCTGTATCATATTTTATAACGATATCATAACGGTATAATTTACCTTACAAAGTAAGTGCAACTGTCACGTTCTCGGCAAATACAGCTTTGTCGAATAGAATTGGAGTCAATCAAGGGGGATATTGATATGAGAATTGGAGAACAATTACAACAACAACGTAAATTACGGAATATGTCGCAAAACGAATTGGCTGATAAGCTGAAGATTTCTCGGCAATCAATTTCTAAATGGGAAAATGGTGCTTCGTTGCCTAGTTTTAGTAATGTGATTGCGATTAGTGAACTATTCGATATTTCTCTTGATGAACTGATTAAAGGGGACGTGGATTTAATGAATAAATTTGAAGACGATAAAATTGGTTTGAGTAAAATTGAAACTATTTTTACAGTAGGTTTCATTTTGGTTATTACCAGTTTGATTTTTATATATAGCCAAGGTATTACCGTTACCAGTGTAGATTATTGGCTGCCCGGCCTAGGAATCATCTTTTTCATAGGTTTTGCTGCCAATATCAAATGGAGTGTATTTAATAAAAGTCTTAATAAAAAAGCAGTGTTTTTTGGAATTTTATTGTTGGTCGTAATTGTTGTTCCGTATATTATGCATGAGGTTCCTGATATTTTAGAAGGTATCAGGGAAGGTAGTAATTATTGATAAAAAAAATAAGCCTATTTGGGCTTATTTTTTTTAATCTTCTTCGTCATCATCATCTGAAAAATCAAGCATTGGCAATGTCATAGCTGAAAAGCCACTGGCTGATGTCATCATTGAAACCATTGGCCGTAAATATGACAACAGAATTGAAGCTCCTTCATCCTGCAATATTTGAAGTGCATCTTCTTGTGGCAACAAGTTGGAGACTTTAAATAGTGACAGGATACGAGCCGTGATTTTATACGGTGAATTATCGTTTTCGTAGTTGATAAAAATGGTTAAATAAACGGGAATTGCTTCATTAAAGTCAATCTCATCTTCAGTTGGCATTTCCACAAGTGTGCTGATATCAGTATCGTCAATTGTGTCATCAAAATCAAAATCATCATTAACTTGAAAATCGAATTTTAGAACAGTAGGATTTTCAAATTCTAAATACTTGTTCGGTGTATTCATAATTGGGCTCCAGCTATTTTCTATCAGCTTATCATTATGCTGAAGAAAAAACAGCTTTTTAGATAGGTTTGTTTGCCATAAATATCAGGTTAAAAGTATGTCATCAGCGCATTGGTTAAATTATCAGCGAGAACATGACGAACAAGCACGTTTAAAGTTGAGCATTAATCGTCAAAGTCAACAAGTTGTCGGAGCTGAAGCTTACAGTTATACGGCTGATGACTTGGTCAACTACTTGGCAATTTTGATTCAACAAAATATATCTGTAAAAAGATTACATGATTTATTCTTAACTTATCCAAGTACTGCGACTGATTTATGCGGTATCTGGGTCTAAAATTTCAAAAAAAAAGAGGCTCCCAATGGAGGTCTCTTTTAATAGCTAATTTTCTTAATCTTTAACAATTTTACCCACAGCGATAGGTAGGGTTACGTGTTGATCGTAGTGTCCAACGGCACCGGCAATTGTATCTGGCAAATCCAAATCTTCAGGAACACCGTGAACATAAATAACACGTTTATCTAAGTCCAAATCGTCTGTCCCGAAAACTTCTTTAAATTTAGCTTGTAACTTGTTTAGTGGAACTTCTTTTTCGTATTCGAAACTTCCGTTAGCGTCTGAAACTGGGTATGTATCGTTAGGAACGTTCATGTCATGTGGGGCGGCATCGAATGGGACCATAGTTGTACCAGAAACTGGTTCAGTCTCAGGCAAATCTACGAATCCGTCACCATTAGCATCTTGGGCTTTAGTAGCGATTTGAGCATCTTTACCATCTGGAAAGCCGTGGAAATGTTCCCAATGTTGAGTATTTTTAGGTGTATCTTGCATTGAAATGTGAATCTTCATTACATCATTCTCAATTTCAAAAGTGGCAGTTCCGTGTGCTGCCGTACCAATTTTTTCTTCATTTAATGGAACAATTTTTGCACTATACTTTTCAGTCATGGTAGTAGTTCCTCCAGTTATTTCTTTTTTGATTACGAAAGTAATTGTATACTGAATCTGAATAAATAGAATTGACATATGTCAAGAAAGGGAAAATAATTTTATGGCACACGATCCGATTAAATGCGTGGAACAAGTTTCTATCTTCAAAGGTGCTCCAAAGAGTGTGATTGAAGCATTGGCACGTGTTTCAGTTCATCAGAAAAAGATTGTGGCTGGGCAGATGATTTATTCGGCGGGAGAACCCAATGACCGCTTGATGATAGTCGATTCTGGTAGAGTACGAGTTTATAGTTACGCTGATGATGACCGTGAACGGACACTTTACATGTTGCGGTCGCGAGAAGTGGATTTAACAGGAGCCTTATTTACCAACCACGAGCATCACAATTTTGCTCAAGCCGCCGAACCAACTGAGATATGTTACTTGAAACAGAGCGCGTTCAAAGATGTGCTGAAAGAATATCCAGAAATGGCTTTGTCACTAGTCGATGTGCTGGGTGAACGGTTGACTTCGTTGGAGCAACGGGATGTGACCGATACTTTGTTGACGTCAAGGGAACGTTTATATAATTATTTGTTGGAGTTACGAAGCCAATTCGGCAATCAAACGTATAAGTTGCCAGTTACTAAGAAAGAGTTGGCTCAGTATTTAGGAATTACCCCAGAAACACTCAGCCGTCAGTTAAAACAATTAGTCGCGGAAGATAAAATTAAATTGGATCGACGTGAGTTTACTATTCTTTAATGCCGTCTCCAGAGATGAGAGTATTTCGCCCACTATGCGGAACGGCCCGAGCCAAAGTGCGGTCTCGAACCTCGGTTGAAGCCTTGCAAGACAGGCAAGGCTTCAACACGCCCGGTGGTGTAATGGCTAAAGCCATAACGCCACTTTCATAGCGGGTGAATACTCTCATCTCTTCCGACTAGGTTTACTGGCTTTAATAAATATTAAATTTTAATAGAATATAAATTAAAAAATTGTCTTCCAAATTTATTGGGAGACAATTTTTTGTTATGCAGTTTGCTTTTCCAAATTAGGTTCTTCTAGAATTTCACCGAGAACTCGATCTGCCACAATGCCAATTTGACCGGCATTACGGTTCTTAGGGCAATCTTCTTCGTATGAATTAGTGGAATCTTTCATAACGATAATTCGGTCCGCCATTCTGGCAGCTTCTTCAACGTCGTGGGTAACGAGGATAGTTGTTAGATTTTGTTTCTGACAAATATCGAGGATTAAATCCTGCATCTTTCGTCTTGTTAGAGCATCCAAAGCCCCGAGAGGTTCGTCTAATAATAGAATCTTAGGGTGGCTCATAAGTGCTCGAGCCAAGGCAACACGTTGTTTTTGTCCACCTGATAATTGGGTTGGATAGTGGTCGGCATAATCGCTGAGTTCGACTAATTCGAGTAACTCCTGAGCGTGCGCTTTAGTATTTTTATTTTTTGAACCAAATGATAAATTGTCTAAAACAGACATCCAGGGGAGTAGTCGATCTTCTTGAAACATTACGCGCATTAACGTTTTGGAGTTGGTCTGGTCAATGGTAACAGATCCTGCGGTTGGCTGTTCCAATCCGGCAATCAAACGTAGTAGGGTACTTTTACCACCACCACTCATTCCGACCAAAGCGATAAACTCGCCTTGATTAATATCGAGATTTACATCATGGAGTGCGGTTAAATTATCATATATTTTATTAACATTTTTAATTGAAATCATTGTGTTATTTATTTTCTTCATTAAATATTGCTCCTTCCAGTATTTTGCCAATCGAGTAAGAGACTTTCAAAACTCTTCGCGATTAAATCAGAAATTTTTCCAAGGACGGCATAGACGACGATACATAAGATGACGGTTTCCATATCGACGAAATCTTCGGCGTTGTTTGCCATATAACCGATACCTGAACTAGCTGAAATTGTTTCGGCAACGATTAAAGTAGTCCACATAACGCCCAGTGCGTAGCGAATACCGACTAAAATTTGTGGTAAAGTGGCTGGAAAAATTATTTTGAAAAACATTTGCTTTCTAGTTAATTCGTAAGATTTACCCATTTCGATCAAATCAGGATCAACGGAACGAATTCCGTGGAAAGTGTTGATATAAACGGGGAACATTGTCCCAATAGCTACCAAAGAAATCTTGGCGGATTCGTTAATTCCTAACCACAAAATGATTAGGGGAATAAGAGCTAAATGAGGGATATTCCGAAACATCTGAATTGATGAATCGAACAGTAATCGACTCGTGTTGGACATGCCGTTGATAAATCCCAGCAGAAAACCAATTCCACCACCAATCAACAGACCAACAGTTGCCCGGTAAAGACTGATACTGAGGTTCTTGGGCAATTCTCCAGATACTGTCAATTCAACTCCGTCCTGGAATACTGCAATTGGCGAGGGTAAAACGGAACTTGAGAGCCAGCCTAAGGAACTACTAACTTGCCATAATAAAATTACGATAATTGGAATTAAGAATGGCAAAAATTTATCGACTGGGATAGTGAATTTCTTCCGTTTGGTCGTTGTAAGTGCAACTGGCTTTTCCATAGATTAGGCCTCCTTGAGTTGTTGAGTCACTTCCTGAGCTAGAAGTGTGCGTTGAATTTTCCCGGTCGCATTTTTCGGTAATTGCGTACTGAAAATATACTTAGTGGGACGTTCAACAGGTAATAATTGCTCATTGGCTAATTCGTTCAACAACGCTAATTGGTGGCGATGATCTTGGCTAAGCTTTTTAGGAACGATAACGGCCGTAACAGTCTCACCATAAATCAAATCAGGTGTACCAACAACAGCCATTTCACGGATAAATTTCAAATCATTCAGACAATCTTCGACAGCTAAGGGATTAATATTTTCACCGCCACGGATAATCATTTCCTTGATACGACCGGCCATGTGCAGATAACCTTGTTCATCTAAGGAACCGAGGTCACCAGTCAACAGCCAGCCGTCATGGAACGCTTCAGGTTGTGGGTCAAGATAATGTGTGATGATATGCTCACCTTTCAAAGCAATTTCACCAATTTCGTTAGGCCCGAGTTCTTGATGATTGCCATCTAAAATTCTAATCTGAGTACCTTTGATGATACCGACAGTGTTTTGAACCGGCTTTTCCAAAGGATTCTGAGCAATTTGACTAGCAGCCTCGGTCATACCATAACTTTCGATTAATGGGATGCTGAAACGCTGGCTAAATTGTTGGTGAATACTTGGTAGGAGAGGGGCTGAAGCAGTCCGGAGAAACCGAAGCCTATTTTCTCTTGGCTGTTCGTCACGCTGCAATAAAATGGCAACGATAGCTGGTGTCAATGAAACCCAAGTTACCATTTCACTACTGACTTCTTTCCAGAAAAGGTGAGCACTGAATTTTGGTCTGAATAGTAATTGACCGTGAGATAGTCGTGTTGCCAAGTTAGAAATCACCATCGCATTGATGTGGAACATTGGCATCAGGATTAAAGTGCTATCTTTTTCAGTCAATTCTTCGCTGTCGATGACGTTAAAAGCCTCAGCCAATAGTTGATGATGTGTTAGTCCAACACGTTTAGGTTTACCAGTGGTTCCTGAAGTATGCATGATTAAAGCAAGCTGTTCATCGTTGGGTATTTCTAAGGGATGTGCCTGATGTTTATTGCAAATAAAGATTTGAACCTCTGGTTCGTGGAGGGTCGTCAAACGTGGATGATTAGTAAAGAGGTCATTTAAAACTTCCAATTCAGTTGTATTTGTATCTAAAATAATTGCGGAATAATGGTATTGATCTTCAAGTTCACTAATTTGAATTTCATTAGTTGCGGGGTTGATAGGTTGAACAATTGCGCCAACTTCCCACAAACTTTGAATTGCTAAGGTATAAGTAACCGAGTTAGTTAAGCTGACAAGCACGATATCGTTGTGACCGATACCTTTGTTTTGCCAATAATTTTTCCAAACATTTTCTTCTAAGTTAAGTTCACTGCCGGTGTACCAGTGTTGATTAGCGTCTTGCATCAAAGGACGAGTAGCACCAGCAATTAATTGTTGTTGTAATCTTTCAGTAAGTTCTGACATAAGTTTTACCAGATTTAAGTGGAATCATGGGGAGGATTATTACTTAAATCGATGTCCTTTCGATTGAATAACCATAGTTTACAAGGGAAGAGGTTATGCAACTACCTAGGTTTGATAAGGTTTATATAAGAAATTCTTAGAGAGCATATCAGAGATCGGAGACAGGGCGTCCAGCTCCCGAGCATTTTCGTGGTTTTGTGAGTTGCCCGCTGCTTTTGCGGGCGATTTACAAAATCATGAAAAGCGGAAGGAGTTGCCCTTGTGTAGCTCGTTTTAGAGCCACTGCATATATGAAAGGTGGGTTTCAAATTTGATAACTAAGATGTTAACCAATGTTTTACTTACTATTTACAGCTTCTTTACATAAGGTTGATATTATTAGATTTATTAAATAGTAGACGAGGTCAATAAAAATTATGAACAGTGCTTTAGATGAGCTCTTACTAAATCTTCTATCGTTGATTGTATTGGCAACTTTCAATGTATCTCCAACAATGCGTCATTTAAAATCACGTTTGCGGAATAATTTTAGAAATATAATCTTGATTGTAATAATATATATTGGGATTTTCTTTTCGATTATCATGGCTCATATATTTTATTACCTGTGGATATTTATTTTCTCGTTTTGTATTTTGTTTGATACATACAAATCTACTAAAGATAGGACATGAATTTATGGAAAGCAAAAAGCCTCCAATCATTACATTTAATGATTGAAGACCTTAAAGTATGGAAACATAATAATTAAGAATTTTTATTATTAACGGTTTAAAAAGCAAATAGAGAAGTTAATCAGATAACTATTTATCATACATTTTGTTGATAATTCTCGTTAATATTTTATCGTTGTCTTTAATTAGTTTGTTTATTTGTTTAAATTTAATAAAAAAGTTTATTGAAGAAAGAACTAAAACAATACCAACTGTAATTGATGAAAGTGAATAAATTGAAGATATCAAATTTTCTTGCAACGTTACCACCAGCTCTTGTTAAGTTTATATTCTATGAGTTTTAATCGATTATTTTTCTCTTTTGCCTCATCCAACTCTTATTGTAAGTCCGGTTCAGTATAAGCAGGGCTATGATAAGCAATATATTAATAAAAATAAGAGTAATCATCTTGGGCTCCTCCATTTATTTTATGATCCACGGACTCTAAAAAGTGACACCGGTAATTGTCATATATAGTCTTAAAATCATTTGTCGGATAGTTCATCCAAAATTTCCGATTCCAACTTCTTGTTTTCACGTGCTATTTTATTGACTTGGGGACGTTTAGTTATTGTATAGATTACAGTTATCAGTATCGTGGCGAGAGCAATAAATGCTGTGATTATAAATGTTATGACTACGAGTACTTCTAACAACATTATTGCTTACCTCCGTTAGTTAATTTATATTTGATTAGTTTTAATTGACTATTATTTTTTCTTACTCTAGCTGCTGATTTTTCGATATGACGGAATGCTAACCAATAGGCTATGGTAATGAATATATTGATAATAATAAAAATAATAAACGCAATCATACCGTTATATGTTGAAATGACTGATCCATGCAACATTTTTAGTCCCCCAAATGACTTAAACGTAATTTATAAACTGGGATAAGTATATCACAAGCGCATCGATGCCATTGGTACCGTTTACACGGAGCTTTCTAAATGGTATAGTTCTAACCATGTGCTAGTAATTAGCCTATAAACATCATTTATAAAGAAAGGTCTATACACCGAAATGGGGAAGAAATTCATGAACCAAAATAAAATTAAGTCAGAAATCATCAATTTATCCGCAATCTTGAGTTTGCCCAAAGGTACTGAAGCTTTCGTCAGTGATGTTCATGGTGAATATGATGAATTTGCTCACATCATGCGGAATGGATCAGGTAATACGAAGCAAAAAATAGCTGAATTATTCACTGGTCGATTAACTCCTGCCAGTCAGAAAAAGTTGGCGTTTTTAATTTATTATCCGTCAGAAATTCTGACTAAGACCAAATCACGGATGCATGATTCTGATGAATTGAATCAATGGTATATGGATATTTTCAACAATTTAATTGAAGTTTTACGTTATACAGCCAACAAATATACTCGCTCAAAAGTTAGGAAATCTATTTCTCCAGAGTTTGTTTATATTACGGAAGAACTGCTCTATGCGGACTTGAATACTGAAACTAAGCAATATTATTATCAAGATATTATGACGAGCATTGTCAGTTTGCACGAAGCTGATGATTTTATCATTGCCACATGTCATTCGATTCAACGTTTGGTGGTCGATCACGTTCATATAATTGGTGATATTTATGACCGTGGGCCACATCCGGATTACATCATTGAACATCTGGCGCATCATTGGCAAAACTTTGATTTCCAGTGGGGTAATCACGATATTTTATGGATGGGAAGCGTTGCTGGCTCCAAATTGTGCATGCTAAATTTACTGCGAATTTGCGCGCGCTACGATAATTTATCCATTCTGCAAGATTCCTATGGGATTGATTTGACCTCGGTAATTGCATTGGCGACTAAGTATTATCAACCTTTGGAGGCATTCAATCCTAAATCAGATACTGGAGAAGTCATTTCCACTGCGAATAAAGTTCAGGATAATTGTGTTCAACAGGCAGCAACCATTATGCAATTCAAGTTGGAAGGGGCTGCTATCAAACGTAATCCAGATTTTCAAATGGAGAATCGTTTGTTGCTGGATAAACTGACTTCAGATAAAAAGTCGATTATTTTGCATGGAAAATCATACCCATTACAAGATGGCTGTTTTCAACTGGTGGATATGGAAAATCCATATGCATTGACTCCAGAAGAATCTGCTGTAATCGATGACTTGATTCAACAATTTATTAATTCTCAGAAATTAAATAAGCATATAAAATATTTAGTTGATAATGGTTCAATGTATCTCAAATATAATGGCAATTTATTGTTGCATGGCTGTATTCCGGTTGATGAAAACGGACAATTACAAGGCTTGGTCATTAATGGTAAAGCATACGCTGGTAAGCAACTATTCGACTATTTTGACCAAATGATTCGAAAAGCTTTACAACATCCAGCTGTGGAAGACTCTTTCAATACCGATATTATCTGGTATTTATGGACCGGAAAAATGTCACCATTATTCGGAAAAGATAAGATGACAACTTTTGAACGGTATTTTATCAATGATGATGCATTGCACATCGAAAAGTTGAATCCATATTACTCATTACGAAAAGAAGAATGGTTTGCGGATCAACTGTTGCAAGAATTTGGATTGGATATCAACGAAGGTCACATAATTAACGGGCATACGCCAGTCAAAGCTGGAACTTCGCCAATTAAAGCCAATGGAAAGATTTTTGTCATTGATGGTGGCATGTCGAAACCTTATCACAAGACGACAGGAATCGGTGGTTATACATTATTGTCTAATTCTTACGGATTGCAGTTGGTAACTCACGAACCATTTACGACACGTGCCAAGGCGATTGAAGAAATGAAGGATGTTGTTTCAACCAAGCGTGTGATTGAACAGTCAGTTAAACGAAAGTTAGTTGCCGAAACTGATATTGGTCAAAAGATTAAGCAACAAATGGATGAACTAATTTTGGAGTTAAATAGTAAGTAATAAAAAAGAGGAACCTTACCATATCTGATTATCTCAAGTATGATAGGGTTCCTCTTTGCATATAAATTTAATAATTAGACTTCATCAAAATTAACTTCAAAAATAGAACCTTTTGGTTGATTGTCTAAAACTACAATTGAGCCATTGTTGATTTTAACTAGCTGAGAAACAATCGATAATCCCAAGCCACTACCCTTGATTTCGGTAGAGTGGGATGTGTCAACTCGATAAAAACGTTGGAAAATCAGCTTCTTCTGATCATCAGGAATACCCATGCCTAAATCTTTAACTGATAATCTAATTTTGCCAGCTTTCTTCTCCAAAGCTAGTGTGATTGGCGTGTCCTCAGGTGAATATTTATTAGCATTGTCCAATAATGCGACAATGATTTGCTTCAATGTGTCGGTATTACCTGAAATATTCAGACCAGGGGTAATTGATAATTTCAGTTCATGTGCCAAAGCTTTTTGATATTGATTACCAATTTGTTCGGCAATTTCAGATAAATTAACTTTTTCCAAAACTAATTCGGCTCGGTCAGCTCGAGACAAGTGTAAGAGGTTGGTAATCAGATTTTGCATGCGGAGGGACTCTTCGTCGATAAATCCCAGCGATTCAGGAATAACATCGGGATGCTTGTCACCATGGCGTTTAATTAAGTTGATATTGCCACGGATAGCTGCAATTGGTGTTTTCAATTCGTGGGAAGCGTTGGAAACAAAGTCTTTCTCACGTTGCAATCGTTGATTTTGGGCCTCTAGTAATTCGTTGAAGGCATCTCCCAGTTCCTTAATTTCTTGGGGACTGTCAGGCACTGTCAAACTTGGTTGATCGGTATCTGGGATGGTACTACGGGTTTCTTTAACCAAGGCAATAGTTGGAGCACTCAATTTGGCAGCCAGTTGTTGAGCCCACCAAGTTCCGAATCCTAGGGTGACAAAGACGATAATACTGATAATTATCAATAATAATAGAAGACTGTTAATCAAGCGGCTCAAACTAGTCCACAGTTGATAGGTCGTATCGGCATCTTTTCTCGTATAAAAGAGGAAGAAGCCGTAACCTTGAACGTAGACGATATGTTGACCAGGCAAAATTAAAACTTTTCGCTGATTGATAAATTTTTTAGAGGCAGAAGTCGTCATGATTTCTTGACCGGCTCGGTTGGAAGCGGCAGTAATTGACGATTTATTGGTTTTTACACGAATGACCGTGTTCTGTTTAGTATGACGATTATTCTGATTGCTCCATTGAATAAAACCGGGAATGTCATCAATATTGGAACGATAAAGACTCATCATTTGACCATTGGCTTCGTGAACAGTTTGCGAATATTGCTGAATCCCGACAACAACCAAAATTATTGCGCTAATTGATAAAGTAATGATAATAACGAGTTTGCGAATTGCGCTGTTGATTAACTCTTGATAGGAAGGCGACTTTTGAGTGTCTGTCATTCTGCCACATCCTCGATTGAATAGCCAACTCCACGAATAGTCTGAATCAAAGCTTGATTATTTTTGCCATCAACCTTGTTTCGCAGATAACCAACGTAAACATCGACTACATTTTGTTGTCCGAGGAAATCTTCACCCCAAACATTGTCGAGTAATTCATCACGTGTAAAAACTTGTCCAACATGTTGCAGGAAGAATAACAGTAGATCATATTCACGTCTCGTCAACTGAACATTTTCATCATTACGAGTAACTTGGTGTGACTTAGTATTCAAAATTAGGTCAGCAATTTGATAAGTTTGGTCCGGTTCAGATAAATGTTCGGCCCGTCTTTGAATAACCCGAACACGTGCCAAAAGCTCTTCAATTTCAAAAGGCTTCGTAATATAGTCGTCAGCACCGTTATCGAGTCCAGCAACTTTATCACCAATATAATCACGAGCAGTCATAACGATAACAGGAACTTGATCATGTTTACGAATGCGACGGAGCACTTCCATACCATCCAACTTAGGCAACATCCAATCAAGCAAAATCAATAGCAATTCATTCTGATGTTTTTCATAAAGTTCCATAGATTCAACGCCATCGTTAGCAATGATGACATCGAAATCCTCAAATTGTAGTTCTTTACTGACGTAACTGGAAAGACTACGTTCATCTTCAACAATTAAAATCGTATTTTTCATTAACAAATCTCCCAATGGTTTATTTTGTGGGATGCCGTCTGCGAAGCTGAGAAATATAATTAATTCTCATTAATTTCATTCTTCATAGATATGGAATATTTAACTTGCACAACATGTTATTTAATTAAAATCTTTTTAGTTATTATAATAGTAAATAGACCTTAAGACTAACTAAAAAACAAACTAAAGCGTAAAGATTACTAATTATGCTATACTACTAAGTAGCGAAAACGTTAATAGAATAGTCAACTTGAAGATAACTTAGTGCTAAATTATTATATTGATTTGCAAGGTTTTAATAATTCAAATCGATGATATATATAAATATGTTTGAAGATATATTGAGAGATTAGTCTCCGATTGTGGGGAATTCACCAGCAGTGAAAGTGGTGTTAGAGCAGTGATTTTCTGCTCTTACAGCACAGACGTCTTTTGAGATTCGCGCACTTTGCGAAGCTCAAAAGCGAGGCGCGAGACCTTGGCTCGCACCGGTCTCACAGCAGGCGAAATTCCCCACAATCGGAGACGGCAGTGAACAGTGGAAGGTGATACCCGATGGAAAAAGCAATTGAGATTCTTAAACAAAATAATTATAAAATAACTAAACAACGAACTGACCTAATCGATTTCTTGGGCAAATTTACAGTTCAATACGTATCAATCAACGATATTGCTAACTATATGCGTTCACTTTATCCGGGGATGAGTAATAATACGATTTATCGGAACTTGAAAGAATTTGCCGATATTGGATTAGTTGAATATCAGGAAAAAGATAAGACTTTGGTGAAGTATCAATGTGATTTTACACATCGTCATCATCACCATTTTGTCTGTAAGAATTGTGGAAAAGTTACGGAACTCAAGGCTTGTCCAATGGAATTCTTCGCTGATCAATTACCTGGATATACGATTGAAGGTCACGCGATTGAGGTTTATGGACTTTGCGCTGACTGTACAAAAAAATTAAATGCTTAAACTTGTTAAAGACATAATTTTGATTTTACTGAAATTATGTCTTTTTTTTCTGCAAAAAATAGCTTGTACAATATATCGAAGCGATATATGCTTAGAAACGAGAAAGATAGGTGTTAAGGATGTACGAATTATTTATTTTGGGACAGTTGATGGATCATCCAATGACTGGTTATTCTTTGAGAAAGGCTTTCATCACGATTGCTGGAAATGACCAGGCCATTAGTTTCGGTACTTTGTATCCATTAATGGATAAGTTGGAACGGTCAAAGATGATAAATCATAAATTTGAAACAACTGACAATGACCGTATTCAAAAACTAGCAGCGATAACTGAAAGTGGAAAAAAACGCTTTTATGAGTTAGCGACTGTTAAAACACCCGTCAATAAACAAACTCAATTGACTTTTTTGATGAAGATACATTTTTTACATTTATTGAATCGAGAACAACAGGTCTTTGTTTTGGAAGATTTTCAGGCTTTTTCTGAGGCTAAACTACAACATCTTCAAAGTCTGAAAATGGGATTGGAAATCAATGACAACATGATTCAGGCGGATATAGATGATGCCTTATTAGTTAAACAGTTACAAATTTTACGTGCTCAAGTTCAGATAGACTGGGTCGCACAACTTCTAAAAGAAAGAAAAGGAGCTTAAACTTATGGATAGCTTTGCTAAAAATCCGGAGATTCAAAAGCATCGCTGGTTAATTTTAATCGCGGTATGTATGTTTACGTTCATGTCGACTTTGGACGGAAGTATCGTCAATATTGCTTTGCCAGTGATGAGTAGAGATTTAAAAATTCCGATGAATCAAGCGGAATGGGTCGTTTCAATTTATTTAATTGTTATTTGTGCACTATTATTATTATTTGGAAAACTTGGGGATGCCTATGGTAAAATTCGGATTTTCAAACTTGGTTCAATTCTCTTTACAGTTGGTTCATTACTTTGTGGATTCAATTCAGGCTTAACATTTTTACTTGCTGCTCGTGCTTTGCAGGCCGTTGGTGCAGCGATGACGATGAGTACGAATAACGGAATTATTACTGAAGTATTTCCATTTAGCGAACGTGGTCGAGCTTTGGGAACAATCGGGTCATTCGTGGCATTGGGAAGTATTGCTGGACCCGGTGTCGGTGGTTTGATTTTGGCGCATTTGCACTGGGGTTACATTTTCTTGATCAATGTACCCGTTGGTATCATTGCAATTTTGTTAGGTATGAAAATTTTGCCAAAAGATATTACTTTGTCGAATCAAAGGATTGATAAAACTGGTTCCGCACTCTTTGCTTTGGTGATGGTAACATTGTTTGCGGGAGTATTCTTAGGGCAAGAAGTCGGCTTTGTCCATCCAAGTATTTTGACATTATTTGCGGTGGCTCTATTGGCGTTCATTTGGTTTATTAGGACCGAATTGCGTGTTGAAATTCCGGTGCTAGATTTAAGAATTTTCCGTAACGCTAATTTCACTATCAGTATTTTCTGTGCCTTTCTAATTTTTGTGGCAAACTTTTTCTTCAATGTTATTTCGCCATTCTATCTTGAAAATGCGCGAGGATTGGCAGCTAATTACGCTGGTTATGCTTTGATGACATTTCCAATTGTGCAGGTTGTTGTGGCACCGATTGCCGGAGCTATTTCTGATAAAATTGGTCCCGAATTGTTAACATTCATCGGCTTGATTTTAATTTCAATCAGTCAAGTTGGCTACATTTTCGTCGGCTTATCCACGCCATTGTGGATTTTCATGTTCTTTGTTGGATTAGTTGGATTTGGTAACGGTGTTTTCCAAGCACCAAATAACTCAATCGTTATGAATTCAGTTGAGGTCAAAGATCTCGGAATTGCCGGTGGGGTCAATGCTTTAGCTCGTGAGTTGGGAATGATTATCGGTATTTCCGTAGCGACAACTGTCTTGTTCTCATCAATGAGCCACACAGCAGGTCACACGGTCACTTCATACGTACCAGCTCAACCAGAGTTATTCATTTCCGGTATGCACGTGGCATTCATGGTTTCATTAGCCATTTGCTTGGTGGCTACGGTTATTACTGGAGTACGTTTGTTGAGAAAGTAAATCTCAGATTTTTTTGAAAAGTGATTGCCTTAGAGTATAGGCTAAGTGCTACTATCAAATTGAGTAAACGTTCAGGAGGAATATTCATGAAATATCGTAGATTTGGAAATACTGGCTTTAATGCTAGTGAAGTTTCATTGGGTACTTGGCAACTTGGTTCAAAATGGGGTGATCCATTCTCAGAAAAGGATGCGATTGCCACTTTGGAAGAGGCTTATGACCAAGGCGTAAATTTCTTTGATACAGCTGATGTCTATCAAGATGGTGAAAGTCAACGTGCTATTGCTAAATTTATCAAAGGAAAAGAAGACAAGGTTTTTGTTTCAACTAAAATTGGACGTCGTTTAGATTCCCATGTCGCTGAAGGTTACAATGAAAAGAATCTTCGTGGCTTCGTTGAAGATTGTCTAAAGAATTTAGATGTTGATGCGCTAGATAATGTGCTATTACATTGCCCACCAACTCAAGTTTTCTATGAACCAGAAGTATTTTTTGCCATGGATAAGATGAAAAAAGAGGGCTTGATCAAGAACTATGGTGTCAGTGTTGAAAAGGTTGAGGAAGGTATTAAAGCTTTAGATTATAATATTTCTTCAGTTGAAATCATCTACAACATGTTCCGTCTTCGTCCTGCAGATAACTTTTTCAAAATGGCTAAGGAACACGATGTTGGAACAATCGTCAGAGTGCCGCTTGCCAGTGGCTTGTTGACAGGTAAATATACTTTGGATACGAAATTTGGTAAAAATGACCACCGGACAACCAACCGAAATGGGGAAGAATTTGATGCTGGAGAAACTTTCTCAGGTGTTGATTACGCAACTGGTGTTAAGGCTGCCCAAGAATTAGACGAAAGACTAGGCGCTGGCAACAAATTGGCACCGATGGCACTACGTTATATTTTGATGAATGATGGTGTCAGCACAGTGATTCCAGGTGCTTCAAAGCCAGAACAAATCGAAAGAAATGTAACAGCTGCAGAACTACCACCATTTACTCATGAGCAAATGGGAATCGTCCGTGATGTCTATGACAAGTACATTAAGAATCCAGTGCAATATAAGTGGTAAAATATTTAGTCAAAAAGGCTGTTGTAAGAAATTATTCTTATTTCTTACAACAGCCTTTTTTAATGGCAATATAACGTGTAGTGCTAGTTAAACATGCCGTCTCCAGAGCTGGAAAATATTCTCAAGCTGTGCGGAACGGTTCGAGCCAAAGAACGGTCTCGAACCTCGGTTTGAAGCCTCGTAAAAACCACGAGTCTCCAAACACGTCCGGTGGTATAAGGATGGGAGAAACTCCTATCCTTATACCACTACCACGGCACACAAATATTTCCCAGCTCTTCCGACTAATTAATTGGTATTAGTTGAATGTCAAAGTATTTAAGCAAATTTTAGACTAAGAAATATTTGTGACAAGTTATCAACTAGTACCATACGTAATGTAGGAAATATTTTTAAATTTTTATTCGAAAACTGCTGTTACATTTAATTTGTTGAGATGCAATAATGTTATGCAAGGAGGGTATGATGAAAAAAACTTTAATAGTTCTAACACTGTTATTCTTTGTTTTACCATTATCCGCATGTGGATCGAATACGAAAACTTCCAATCATCAAGCATCAAAAACTGAGTTGAAGTACCGGCCTGATACTGCCTTGATTAAAAAGAATCAGGCAATTTGGGATAAATTAACCAAGGACGCTGAAGTTGTCAAACATAATGATTACAGTGGCGACAGCATTGTGCCAACCAAATTATCGGAATTAAAGGAACATGGAGATGTTATAAAAGGTACAGTTTACAACTTAGAACAGATGGGTGCTCCGAAGAATATGGCTTTTACCAAAGCTAAAATTCACATTGACCAAGTTTTGAGCGGCGATAAAAAATTGGCTGGGAAAGACTATTACGTTGTTTTGCGTGGTGGACTGACGACAACAGATATTTTTTACGCAGATATGAATCGTACTAGAGAAGCCAATCATGATATTTTGGTCGTAAATCCGGAAGCACCTTTGCCTAAAATTGGTACACAATTTATTACCATTTTAAGTAAAAACACTTTGGATGATGGTTCTGAATTCAGCAAAATATTGTTGAAAAGTGGTTTCACAAAAGAAAATTCACGTCCCATTTTTGATGAACAATTTATTTTTTTGGTTAAAAGTAAATCCGGCGATTATGTATTGAATAATCCGACCGCTAGAACAGGCTTGGAAGAATTAACTGACGCTATTAATGAAAAATATAAATAAACTTAAAAAGCTATAACAAGAAAACCAACGATTTTCTTGTTATAGCTTTTTAGTGTGTTAATTTCCAATTTTTATAACTCAAACCGGCAAAGTATGCCAAAACTTCAAACGTCGAAATGAAGAATGTCACTGGCCAATTGGTAACGAATGCCAGATAAAGTCCCAACCAGACACCAGCTAACGACAATCCAACTGAAACTAGGATCATCTTTGGCACGGAATGAACAACGTATTTAGCTGTTGCGGCGGGGAGTGTTAAGAGGACGAAGACTAGCAGTGAACCGACGATTTGTGCGCCGATACTGACACTTAATGCCAAAGTTATTAGAAAGACGATTGACAATAAACGTGTTTTTAATCCTGAAGCTTGAGCACCTAAGTGGTCGAATGAGTCGAATGCCAGTGGTTTATAAAATATCAAAAAGATAATTATAACGAATACTGCCAAGATCAATAATTGCTTTACTTCTGCGGCGCTAATTCCGACAATACTACCGAAGAGAATATTTGTGGCATAACTACTTGATTGTGCCGATAGGGATAGGAAGAGAATTCCTAGTCCAATAAACAATGATGATATGGCACTGATTGAAGCTTCTCGTCTGGATGCTTCGCCGCTCAAACTTCCGACCGCGATGGAACTGACGAGTGTGAAAATAATCATTCCCGCTAATGGTGAAATGCCAACGAGAATTCCGAATGCGGCTCCGGCAAAACCAATTTCTGATAATGTGTGGGATAAGAATGACATGTTTCGTGAAACTACGAAGACTCCCACTAATCCAGCAGTGATTGCGATGAAGGTACTGGCAATAAAGGCCTGACGCATAAATTCATACTCAAACATAATTAGCCCTCCATCTCGAACATCTTTTTAGAAACTTGGTCGACATCAAGCTCTTCCAGAGTTTTATTTTTGAAAAGTAGTGCTCGATTTGTATATTTTTTAGTTAGTTCGTAATCATGAGTTATAAAAATAACGGTTAACTGATATTTATGGTTCAATTCTTGGACGAGATCCATCAGCTGCATTTTGACTTCGACATCCAAGCTGGCAGTTGATTCATCCAGAATCAGAATCTTTGGTTCATTCAGTAGCGCTTGAGCCAAATATGCTTTCTGTTTTTCACCACCAGATGCTAGTCCCAGTGGCCGATCTTTGAGCTCAGTCAGATGAGTTTTTTCCATGATAGTGTTGATAAGTTCATTATTCTGTCGACGTTGCTTGGAACTGAAAGTTAACTTGAGGTTCAAACGAATGAATTGCTCGATACTGAGTGGATAATCAATGTCGATATTACGGAATTGGGGCACGTAACCGATAGTTTGCTTAACAACATTCAGCTCGCCACTAGTTTTTGGCTCCAATCCCATCAGAATTTTGACCAATGTTGTTTTACCGGAACCATTGGGACCAATCAGGCTAATGAATTCGCCATCATTGATTCGGAAATTCAAATCTTTGAAAACTAGTTGTTTACCGAAACGCTTAGTTAAATTTTTTGCTTCAATCATTGTTTCATCTCACTTTGTAAAATCTTATTTAGAGCTTGATATTGCGATAACATCCATTGTTGGTAAGTTTTACCTTTTGGTAAAGTTTCCGTGACGCTTAAAACAGGGATGTTATTTTTCTTGGCTAATGAAACGAGATTGTTGACGACTTTACTATCTGTTTGTTTATTGAGAACAAGAAAGGCAATCTGTTTATTTTCAATCCCTTGGTGCATGGATTTGATAACTGCTGGAGTAGGGTCAGTGCCATTTTCAATGGCTTGTTCAAATTTTTTATTAGTAACATTTAATCCCATAGCTTTGATTGAATAGTCAAAAACAGGTTCGGTGACGTAAACATTTTTGTTAGGTAGCTTGTTGACTGTGTCTTTTAATTGGCTCAATTCCTTTTGAACTGGTTTGAGTGAGGCAATGTATTCCTGAGCATTTTGTTCAAAGTAAGCTTTATCCTTGGGATATTTTTTAGCTAACTTATCAGCCAAATACTTAGCGTAGTCAGGCATGGTTTCAGGATTGTACCAGATGTGTGGATTGACGCCAGTCTTTTTATGCATGACGTTTTCGCCAATCTTGATTTCAGTGCCATTTTTTTGAAGTTTGTTCATCCATGAATCATAGCCCAAACCGTTGGCGACCGTGACATCCGCCTTACTGACAGACTGGGCAACTTTAGTAGTTGGCTCATAATCGTGAGGATCAATAGCAGGATTATTGATAATAGAAGTAACGTTTCCTTTGTCACCAACAACCTTCTTGGCGACTTCAGCGTAAAAATCTGTGGTCGTGACGATATTGATTTTTTGTGAAGTATTGTTAACTTTTTTGTTGGAGCAACCGGAAATTATTAAAGCAAGAATTGCAAAAAATAGAATGATTCCTAAAGATTTTTGTTTCTTAAAATTCATTGTTTTTTCTCCTTAATGATAAATAATACTATTTAACACTAAACTAAAGATGTAAAAAAGTAAATAGTAAGTTTTATCATTTGGGTGGGTGCCGTCGGAAGGGCTGAGAATATTCACCTGCTATGCGGACCGGCTCGAGCCAAGGTCTCGCCCCTCGGTTTGAAGCCTTACCAAAGCCCGGTAAGTCTCCAAACTCGCCCGGTGGTGTAAGAGCTGAAGCTCTAACGCCACACCCACAGCTGGTGAATATTCTCAGCCCTTCCGACTAGTTTTTTTCTTGAACTTGAGTTATTCATATTAGTTTTAGTAACGTTGAAATTTTTAATTGTATGAAAAAAGAGTTGAACCACATCTGAAGTAATCAGGTAGGTTCAACTCTTTATTATTCTAAATGTTTAATAATTAAGTTTTGATATGAATATTGACATAACAGTCTTAGTGGTAATTTATTTAAACTATTTGAAGTCATTCCTTCAATAAAAAATAAATTAGTTGGAAGAGCTGAGAGTATTCATCAGCAGCGAAAGTGGCGTTATGGCTTTAGCCATTACACCACCGGACGTGTTGGAGACTTTCCGGTCTGTGGAAAGGCTTCAACCGAGGCCCGAGACCGATCTTTGGCTCGGACCGTGCCGCGCAGCAGATGAATACTCTCAGCTCTGGAAACGGTACACTTTAAAACCTTAACTATAACTTATCAATATTGTTTGTTAATTCAATAATATGTTGTTTAATATCGTCACGAACATCACGGTATGCTTGAGTTTCCTCGCTTTCGCTACCGGTTGTTAGGGTTGGGTCGCTGATAGGCCAGTGCAACCAACGAGCCGTTGAAGGAAGGACGTTTTTATCACGAGCTTCACCGCTTAATGTGATGACTACGTTCGCATGATTGAGAAAGAGATCGTCAATCTTTTTAGATTCCTGTTGTGAAATATCGATACCATCATCTGCCATAACTTTTACTGCTTTAGGATCGAGATCTTCCGCGCGCACGCCCGCACTTTCGATTTTCCAGTTTGGTAAATATTTTTTAGCGTATCCTTTGGCGATTTGACCACGACAAGAATTGCCGCTACATAGGAAGTAAATACTTTTATTCATTTTTTATACCTAGTTTGATTTGACATTCAGGGCAGAGACCGTAGACCTCCATGTGATTTCCAGAAATCATATATCCAGAAATCTCAGCAGTCTTTTCTTCAAGACTCTTTTCAGTATCGCTGAAACCGGGATACGTAACGTCTACAATCCGTCCACAATTGGTACAAATGGCGTGATAGTGGGGTGAACCGAAGTAATCATAGTGAGTACTGCCGTCACCATTTTGTAATTCCACGACTAAATGATGGTCAACAAAAGTGTTCAGAGTATTATAAATCGTAGAAGACCCGATATTAGGCAACTCTTTGCTGAGGGCATCACGGATAGTCTCCACAGTAGGGTGATTATGATGGCTAACTAAATAGGCCAAAATAATGTGTCGTTGTGGAGTAACTCGCAACTTATGGTCCTTTAGAACTTGTAGTGTTTCTTCCATTACAGCGTTACTAGCCATGAGCAATCTTCCTTTCTATATGAGAATCATTACAGGTTAATTATATTACTAAACATAAGACAATTCCAAAGAAACTACCTTTTTTCATCAAAAACAGTAATTTGTTTACTTTTTAAAAAACTAGGTTTATTATGTACTCGTTACTAAATGAGAACCATTCCAAATTAATTAATAGCTAAGGAGTGAGGAATCATGACCAAAGAAAAGAAACAACGTAGCTTAGCTGAAAAAATCAACGTAATGCGTGCCAGTGTCATGGGAGCCAACGATGGGATTGTTTCAGTCGCCGGAATTGTTGTCGGAGTCGCAAGTGCTCAGAGTAATAATCATGCTATTTTTCTAGCCGGAATTGCCGGAATGTTAGCCGGAACTATTTCAATGGCAATGGGTGAGTGGGTATCTGTCAGCACCCAACGTGACACCGAGAAACGAGCTTTGGAAAAGGAATCCGCTGTTTTAGATGGTAATTATGACAGTGAATTCAGTTTTATTCGGGATAAATACCAAGCCACTGGGATTTCAAATGAATTGGCAACTCAAGCTACTTCAGAAATGTTGAGTAAGGATCCATTGGACGTCGCTGTTCGTGAACGTTATGGCTTTAATCCTAAGGAGAAAACTAGTGCAATTGCGGCTGCCATGGCTTCAATGATTTCATTTCCAACTGGATCAATTTTGCCACTAGTTTCAATTACGATGTTTCCCCAAGACGTTAAAATGATGGCGACTGTGATTGCAGTTATTATCGCTTTGACGATTACCGGCTATACAGCAGCTGTTTTGGGCGGAGCTAACCGTTTAAAGGCAGTTATCAGAAATGTAGTTTCCGGACTGTTAACGATGTTTGTAACTTACGCAATCGGTTCGCTATTTGCACATTAAGGGAGTGAGAATGATGAAATCTATGACAATTTCTAAACCAAAGAAACAAAAGAAGACAATGGCTGAACGTTCTAATACCCTTCGTGCAGGCGTTTTAGGTTCAAATGATGGTATTTTAACAGTCGTCGGTGTGCTATTTTCAGTCGCTGTAGCTACGACCAACCAATTCGTAATATTTATCGCAGGTCTATCAGACCTCTTAGCATGTGCTTTTTCAATGGCTTCTGGGGAATATGCCTCAGTTAGCTCTCAAAAAGATACCGAAAGAGCTGCAATTGAAAAAGAACGTGAGTTGATAAAAAGTGATTATCCGTCCGAATTAGCAGTAGTTGCCAAATACTATGTTGAACGTGGTGTTACACAAGCAACTTCTAATGAAATTGCCTCAGAATTGATGAAAAAAGATGCTCTAGGAACAGTCGTCAGAGTTAAATATGACTTGCAACTAGGACATTACATGAATCCTTGGGACGCTGCTTTTTCTTCATTAGTTTCCGCAGCTTCCGGTGGTATTTTCCCATTAGTTGCGATGACCTTGTTGCCATCAGCAGTTAAGTGGCCCGGAACAATTTTAGCAGTTACGTTGTCTGTAGCATTGACTGGATATTTGAGCGCCAAGTTAGGTGATGGACTAGTGAAGACCGCTATGATTAGAAACATTATCGTCGGCTTGATCACAATGGCAATTCACTATTCAGTTGGATTGATGCTTTAATTCTGACGACCTCCGGCTAGTGTATTTCTTGTTTTAAAATTATATTGATATTATATTTAACAATCTTTACAAAAAACCTCTAGTAATCGAATGTGTTGATTACTAGAGGTTTTTTGAGTTTAAATATTTAGTATTATTGATCTACTATAAAAATAAATTAGTTGGAAGAGCTGAGAGTATTCATCAGCAGCGAAAGTGGCGTTATCGCTTTAGCGATTACACCACCGGACGAGTTGGAGACTTTCCGGTCTTTGGAAAGGCTTCAACCGAGATTCGAGACCGTACTTTGTCTCGAATCGTGCCGCGCAGCAGATGAATACTCTCAACTCTGGAAACGGAAAGTCAAACTTCAATTCACTATTTCGTTTTAAGCATTAGATCCAATGATTTTTGTAAATCTTCCAATTGTTTAGCGTCTTTGCAGTCAGTATTTTGTCTGATATTTTGGGCAATTACTAATTTCATTGCTTTATCAACGCTGGACTTTACAGCTGACAATTGCATCAAAACATCATCACAGGGCTTGTTGTCGTCCATCATTCTGAGAACAGCATCGAGTTGTCCACGTGAACGTTTCAAGCGACTAGTTATTTTTTTAGATGCAGCAGCTGATTCTTCGGGTGTTTGAGACATGTTTACCTCCCAAATTTGTTTTATTGTTCCAATTATACCCATGCGGGTACCGGGTAGCAAATAATTGATTCATTTTCTGTGAAAAAGCTTTAAAAACAAATTATTTGCTTTCATTTACCCTAGGGGGGTATATTATTTTACATAGATATGAGAAGGAGATTTGAATGATGGCTAATATTACAGAAATTTCAGATAAGACATTCAATGACGAGACAGGTAAGGGACTAGTTATCACCGATTTTAACGCGGATTGGTGTCCTCCATGTAAAATGATGAACCCAATTTTGGAGAAGCTATCATCAACTGATGAATTAGGCGACAAGATTAAGTTCACTTCAATGAACGTGGATCACAACCCAGATACACCTAACAACTTTGGTATTCAGGGAATCCCAACATTTATCATTAAGAAAGATGGTAATGTTGTCGGCCGTATGGTTGGTTATCAACCAGAAGCTAAATTCCGTATGGAACTAGAGAAGTATATGGATTAGGTTTTGTTCACTGCCGCCGGAGGGGGCAAGTGATAAAAGACCGCTATGCGACCGGTTCGAGCCTAGGTCTCGAACCTCGATTTTGAGCTTTGCAAGGTTCGCAAATCTCAAAATACGTCGGTGGAGTAAGGGATAAATCCCTAACTCCACTTGCACAGCAGGTCTTTATCACTTGTCCCCTCCGGCTGTTTTTTTGGTTTTGGGCAGCTGTTATTGTTGCTATATGAGTTAACTTTTATTCAAGAGCATTTCTGGGCCAGATTATTCCAATTGAGGGGTGTCTGGTCTTTTTTGTTTTTTGAAGTTATAGAAGTTTTGAACCATTTAGTATACTTAATTCCCGTTTGTATTTATAAAAATAACTAAGTTATTGATTGAATTAAATTTAAATAATTATTAACTCCCCAAAAACAAACACTAGTCGGAAGTTGTCAGAAATATAGACAGCCGTGAGGTTGGCGTTAGAATGGCGCTTTTCCATTCTTACACCACCGACGTATTTTGAGATTCGCGTTTTTTGCGAAGCTCAAAATCGAGGCGCGAGACCTTGGCTCGCACCGGTCGCATGGCAGGCTATATTTCTGACAGCTTCCGGCGGAAATAAAACAATCTTAAAATATACCTCATATACCATCAAAAAGGTGGTATATTTGACGAGAGAAAACGGTTTCAAATATATGCAAAAGGGATGGTAGCAAATGTCTAAATTACCAGGAACGCTTAAATATATCAGCTGGTTTGAAGGCGAAATCATCACAATCGATTTTGGACGTGCAGTTGACTTTGATCCGAAGGCTTATCCAGAATTAGCAAAGATTGGACGTTGGATTGCATCAGATGACCAGTCGAAGTATTATCTAGCTTATAAGATTGATGGCATCTATCCGGACAAAATTATCAATCATCTATTGGGGACATTGAATTTGAACGGATACGAATTGATTCACAGTTCTGCTACATATGCTTAATTCTTTCCAAACAAAAAGCCGCGGCTGCGACTTTTTTAATCTCTATTGAAAGTTTACAAAACGTTGATCCCAGATATTCTCAAAGAATGAAATCGTATTTTCAGCGGTCATATAATCATTGTCAAAGGTAGTTGTCATATCGTGTTTCATGATAATTTTATAGCCGAGACCGTGAGCCATAACGATTGTCGCATTGCAGCAATATTCAGTTTGGGCACCACAAAGCTCGATTGAGCGAACTCCTTTTTGCATTAAAATTTTATTTAAATTAGTTTGATAGAAGGCATTTGGATGGGTCTTTTCCACCGTGATGTCTTCTTTTTGTTTGTCCAATTTCCCCGATAAATTCCAGAGTTCACTGCCACGTACAAGATCCTGATCATTATGTTGAATAAAAATTATAGGCAAATTGTCTTGGCGGTAATTAAAAATTCGATTATTGATGCTGTGGATCAATCCATCAAAATTATAGCTGTATTGTAGAGCCCGCTGCATGTCTACAATTACTAGTGCGTCAGCTAATTCTGGCATGATAACACTTCCCCTTAAAAGATTTTTCTAGTTTGAGCGTACCATGATGGTTCATTTTTTGAAAGCGATATTATTAGAATTTGTCTCTTAAAATATTTGCAGGTAGTTAGTAATTCGCCTTATAATTGAAAATATCAAAATATAGGATATAAAAAATGAAAAAATTAAAAATAATTTCAATTATAATTGGTTCGCTATTAGCCATCGTTCTAGTATTTGCCGGAATCTTTGTTTATCGAACTCAAGATTCACTGAATTCTCTGAATACAAATAAGAATAGTGTTTCTCAAAAAATCAATCAGGGGAAACCATTCTCAATTTTGTTACTAGGTGCTGATACCGGGACTGATGGACGAGTTGACCGTGGTAATTCTGACACAATGATGTTGTTAACATTGAATCCTCAGAAACAAACGACCGTCGCATATTCGATTCCTCGAGATGCTTTGGCTGAAATGGTTGGCGATAAAACCAAGAATGTTCAAAAAGTTAACGCTGCCTACAATATTGGCTTATCAAAAATGGCTAAAAGTACCGTTGGTAGTTTGTTGGGTGTACCAGTGAACTATCACGTGGCTATTAACATGCAAGCTTTGGAAAAAACAGTTGATTTTGTTGGCGGTGTGACTGTGAAAAGTCCCATGAATGTTTCCTTTGATGGAGTAACAGTTCCTAAAGGAACACATCATTTGAATGGTAAAGAAGCTTTGACATATGCTCGAATGCGGTATCAAGACCCGCGTGGCGATTATGGCCGTCAAGTTCGTCAGCAACAAGTTTTACGAGCAGTTGTTAAGAAATTAGAGCAACCTCAATATGCTGTCAAAATCCCAGATTTAATCAAGAAATTGGGCAATGACGTCAATACTGATTTAACAACTTCAGAAATCGACCAACTAGTATTGAAGTATCATAGCAGCGCCAAGGCAATGGACTTCAATCAAATCCAAGGAAAAACAGCTTGGATCAACCAAAGTTCTTATCAAATATTGCCAACATCAACTATGCAAAGTGCATCTGATAAATTACGTGATAATTTAGGATTGCCAGCACAAACTTTGGATAATACGGAAACTAGGTTGAATGCTAAAAATAAGGCATTCTTCAAAGACCCAGACGATATCAATTACGACACATTTGGTTTGGATACTATGCATTATACGAATAATACGTATTAGGGGTTTTCGTCTCCGGAGATGAGAGTATTCATCTGCTGCGCGGTACGGCTCGAGCCAAAGAGCGGTCTCGACCCTCGGTTGAAGCCTTGCAAAATCAGCAAGTCTCCAACACGCCCGGTGGTGTAATTGCTAAAGCAATAACGCCACTTTCGCTACATATAAATACTCTCATCTCCTCCGACTAATTTGTTTCTTTAATGGATAGATAATTAAAGAAAAATTTGTGGATTTTCAATAAATTATTTCTAGTACGGTTACTTGACGAAAGCATTAAGTTTAATATCGGGTAATTAGTTAGAAAGTCTAGAGTATTTAATGATAGTCCAGTGTTTCTTAATAACCAACTGACTTAAAAGATAAAAGAGTCGGAAGAGCTGAGAAGTATTCACCAGCTATGAAAGTGGCGTTACGGCTTTAGCCGTTACACCACCGGGCGTGTTGGAGACTTTCCGAACTTTGGAAAGGCTTCAACCGAGGGTCGAGACCGTACTTTGGCTCGAGCCGTACCGCATAGCAGGCGAAATACTTCTCAGCTCTGGAGACGGCAGGTAACTTTAATAGAATAAATAAAAGGGGCTGTGAGATAACTACTTTTGTCTTAAACATGCAGCATAAACGTGCAACAAAACATAACTTTTTCCGCTTAAAACAAATATGGACTGTAATCCAAAATCGGATTACAGTCCATATTTGCCTTAATGCTCGAAAGTTGACCATGTTTTGTTGCACTCTTTTTTTTACAATGTTATGTCAGCTGTTAAGCGGCTGCTTTGATAAGGAAAACGTGATTCAGCAATTTCAAATGGTTGACCATCATCAAGATAGCTCAACTGGTTGATTATTAAAACTGGTTCGCCTAATTCATGAGCAATTCCGGTCTCAACGTCGGTTTGGTCAGCCTTATCAGCCCGGATGATTCGATGGGTTCCTTCAATACGTAGGCCTTCTTTTTCAAGATGGTTATAGATTGATTTTTCCAAAATATCTTCAGTTAAAGTGGTAATAGCTGTTGGCATAATGGTGTGTTCATAGGCAAAAATTTTACCATTAACGTAACGAACACGGCGGATTACATAGACTGGCTCGGTTGGTTGAATAATCAACTTATCAGCTTCATCTTTAGTAGGGATGCGTGCTGATAATTCCAAAACTTTACTGGTAACAGCTTTACCTTTATTTGTTTTCGTTGCACCAAGGGGTTTGTCGATTGGCGAAACACGTCCAAAGCGGTCATCACTGTGATTGTCGGCAACATAATCTTTGCGGACGTATGTTCCAGAGCCACGTTTGGAATACACCATACCTTCAACCATCAATAGCTGTAAAGCCTTGTGGACCGTGATTCTAGTGGTATTAAACTTTTTTGCAATTTGATTCTGATCGGGCATCAATTCACCTGGAGCATACCGGCCGGTTTGAATTTGATGTCTTAACGTATTTGCAACTTCTTTGTACTTGTATGCCATTAACAGACAGCCCCCTAACTTATATCATTAATAGTGTAGCATTAAAAATGTACGATTTTCGTTTTATTTAAAAGTATATACTTATTTGCAACCGGATATTTACATTAATAAGTTTTGTGGTATGCTGAAAACGTATTCATAAGAGAGGATGAGGTGGATCATGAATAAAAAATTGCCAGAGAATTTCTTTTGGGGAAACTCAACATCCAGTATGCAAACTGAGGGCGCTTGGAACGTGGATGGTAAAGGTAAATCGGTTTATGACATCAAAGAGGCAACTGCTAATACTTCCGATTGGCATGATGCGATTGATGAATATCATCGTTATGAAGAAGATTTCAATTTGATGGCCAATCAGGGAATGAACTTTTATCGTTTCCAAATTTCTTGGAGTCGTGTTGATCCGGATGGTGACGGCAATTTCAATGAAGCGGGGATTGAGTTTTATGACAAATTGATTGATGCCTTGTTGAAACGTAATATTACGCCGATGATTTGTTTGTACCACTTTGATATGCCACTGAATTTAGCTGAAAAATACAACGGCTTTCTATCTCGTCCAGTCGTCAGCGCCTTTGTCAGATACGGAACTGAAATGGTTAAACGCTTTGGCGACCGTGTAAAATATTGGATTACTTTCAATGAACAGAATTTGTATCATACGACTGAAGCATTCAAAATTTCAGGATATATGAAGGGCGACAAAACGGTTGATGAAATGTATCAAATCAGCCATCACGTTATGTTAGCGCACGCGGGTGTTGCCAATTATATTCATGAGAAAACTGACTGTTTAGTCGGTGGGATGTTGGCTTATACCGAAGTTTATCCAGCTTCACCTAATCCTAAAGATGTTTTATATGCACGTCAGATAAATGAATTTTTGAACCGCGACTTGTTGGATTCTTTCGTTTACGGACGTTATTCACATGAAGTTATGACATATGTTAAAAATCATAAGATTGAAATGGATTATCAGTTAAATGATGATGAAATTTTGATTCAAGTATCATCAGATTTTCTAGCGTTCAGTTATTATCGCAGTGAAACTATCAACTCTGCCAAGGTTCCAGATGGGACAGTGCCTAACCAATATTTGGATTATGGTGCGCAAGAAAATCCATTCTTGCAGACTTCAGAATTTGGTTGGCAGATTGATCCACTCGGATTCAGGGATGTTTTGACCAAAGTCTACAATGAATATTGCTTGCCAATGTTTCCAATTGAAAATGGTTTGGGAGTGCGTGAAGTTTACGATGGTAAAGAAATTCAAGACGACTATCGCATTAATTACATGCGTGACCATATTCAAGCGATGAAAGATGCTGTTTTGGAAGATGGCGTGGAAGTCTTGGGCTACTTGGGGTGGGGATTGATTGACATTCCTAGTTCAAGCGGCAATATGGATAAGCGTTACGGAACAGTCTATGTTAACCGGACTAATCATGATTTGAAAGATATGCAACGGGTACCTAAGAAAAGCTATTGGTGGCTGCAACGTGTCATCAAAACAAACGGTGCCAATTTAAACAATTTAGAAACTGTGGAAGCTCACTAAAAATGGGCTTCTTTTTTTGTTTTTGAAATATGCCGCCTCCGGTTGCCAGAAATGTAGATACCCGCTTGTGGGACCGGTGCGAGCCAAGGTCTCGCGCCTCGCTTTTGAGCCGAAGACCGCGTCTCAAAAGACGTCCGTGGTGTAATGGCTAAAGCCATAACGCCACTTTCACAGCGGTACTACATTTCTGGCAACCAGAGGCTAGTTTTTTTTGATAAATTCCATGTTTTAATCACATGTTAGTAAATTGATGTCAGAAGTTATTTTTGATATTTAGTTTAATTGTAAGTTATATATGTTTGAACTATAGAATCTGTTTTGGACTATTATGATTCTATTTATTATCAAATAATATATAACGGCTTTTTGGTCATTAATACGGAATAGTTAAGATTAGAATTTTCCATCAATAAATTAGGCGGAGGAGCGGTTGAATGCTCGCTTATCCCAAGTTGTAAAAGATGTAATTATTTTCATGAAAATTTAGTGTAGTAGTTTTCGGATACACGTGTCTAACCCCAGTAAACAGGCAAAAATAAATGTGATAAGAATCACAAAAATGTGTTGTTTTAGCTAAATGTAAGCGTTAACATGAAAATGGAATGAATTTGGAGGTGGATGTTTTGATGACTGTCGAAGATTTAAATGCAATGCCACGGTTTCAGAATCCGGTAACGATTCACGATATTAAAAAGGCTGCTCACTTGATTCATCAGGTTGGTCGGGTGACGCCGTTGATTCAGTCGATGTTCTTGAGTCGGGATGTGACTGGTGGGGAGGTCTATTTGAAACTTGAGAATATGCAGCTGACTGGTTCTTTTAAGTTTCGCGGTGCCTTTAATAAAATTAACCATTTGAGTGAATCAGAAAAAGAACGCGGTGTTATCACTGCTTCGGCAGGAAATCATGCTCAAGGTGTTGCTTTGACGTCTAAATTGTTGGGCATCAAGTCAATTGTTGTTATGCCGCATGGAGCTCCATTGGCTAAGCAACAAGCTACGGCTGGCTATGGTGCGCAAGTAGTTTTGCATGGCGATACGTTTGATGAAGCACACCAATTTATGGAAGAAGAGGCCGCTGACAAAGGTTATACGATTGTTGATCCATACGATGATGTGGATGTGATTGCTGGACAGGGTTCGATTGGTTTGGAAATTTTGAATCAATTGGAAGATGTCGACACGGTTATTGTGCCAGTTGGCGGTGGCGGTCTGATTTCGGGAATTGCGACGGCTATCAAGACTATTAATCCACAGATTCACTTGATTGGTGTGCAGTCGGAAAATGTTCACGGAATGACAGCCTCATATCGGGCTAATGAGATTACGACATTTGGCGTTGATAAAACTTTGGCTGATGGAACTGCGGTGGCAACGCCGGGACAAATAACTTTTCCAATTACTAAGCATTTAGTGGATGAGATGGTTTTGGTCAGTGAAGAAGAAATTGCTACAGCGATGAAAGACTTGTTGCAACGGGCAAAAGTTGTGGCTGAAGGAGCTGGCGCTTTGCCAACCGCTGCTTTGGAAGCACACAAAATTGATCCTTGTTGGTTGGAAAATAAGCGGGTGGTAGCTTTAGTTTCCGGTGGTAATGTCGACCTCGAACGTGTTGCTACGAATATTGATCATTTTGTCGGATAGGGTTGTCCTTGAAATAGGGGAACGAGTATCATAAACGATATAAAGGCGCATGGTACTGGTTGGTAATTTATTGCAAATATTGCATTGCTTAAATAATTTGAATGTTAATACATTTGTATACTTTTACATTCAATTAATAGTAATCAATTAGTCGGAAGAGCTGGGAAATATTTGTGTGCCGTGGTAGTGGTATAAGTACGGGAAATTCTCCCGTACTTATACCACCGGGCGTGTTTGGAGACTTGACGAACTGTGTCAAGTCTTCAAACCGAGGTCCGAGACCGCTCTTTGGCTCGGGCCGTTCCGCACAGCTTGAGAATATTTCCCAGCTCTGTAGACGGCATATTTAACTGGCACCACACGTATATAAAGAAATTTTTAATTGGGGGATAAAAATGACAGAACTCGATCGTTTTGAAGCATCAGCTTGTACATCAATTATGGTAGGTAAGAAAGCTTCTATGGATGGAGCAACTTACATTTCCAGAAATGAAGACCGTATGTTGGCAATTGAACCTAAGCGTATCATCGTTCAACCAGCTGTTTCTGGACGTCATGAGACATATGTTTCACCATACAACAATATGACAGCACCTTATCCAGAAAGTGGTTACCGTTATACCGCTACTCCAAGCACGAACCAAAAGACTGCTGGTCCTAACGAAGAAGACGGTTTTAATGAGAAAAATGTTGGTATGAGTGCAACTGAGAGTGTTTATGCTAATGAAAAAGTTTTGGCTTTCGATCCATACGTTAAAGATGGTTTGGCTGAAGATTCACTAGCAACTTTAGTATTGCCATACATCAATTCAGCTCGTGATGGTGTTAAATATCTTGGTGATTTAGTTGCCAAATATGGTTCCGCTGAAGGTAATGGTTTGCAATTCAACGATAAAGATGAAGTTTGGTATATGGAAGTTGTTACCGGACATCAATGGGTTGCTGTAAGAATTCCTGACGACAGTTATGCCGTTGCTGCTAACCAAGTAGCCATCCAAGATATCGACTTTAACGACCCAGAAAACTACATGTGGGCTGACGGAATTCAAGATTTCGTTTCTGACAATGACTTAAATCCAGACTTTGACCGTTGGGATTTCCGCCACATCTTCGGAACAGATACTGAACAAGACCACCATTACAACACACCACGTGTCTGGTTTGCACAACGTTATTTGAACCCATCAATCCAACAAGAACCAGAATCACCAGAACTTCCTTTCATCAGAAAAGCCGAAAAGAAGATTGCTGTTGAAGACATCCAATATATTTTGAAATCACATTATAATGAAACAAAATACGATCCAATGGGCAGCGGCAGTGACCATGACAAGAGAACATATCGTGCCATTTCACTTTCCAGAACAGCCAATTCTCACATTCTACAAATGAGAGATTCAGACAAAAATGGAGCAGCCGGCGTTGAATGGACAGGTTTTGGAATTCCAAGTTTCTGCCCACACGTACCATTCTTCACTAATGCCAATGACATTGACGAATCATACAGTTATACACCAGATAAATTAGATTTGAAGAGTGCATACTGGATGTATGAAGCCTTAGCAATGGTAGTAGAATCACATTATGCAGAATTCGTGGAACCAAACTTAGATTATCAAAAAGAGTTATCATCATGGGCCAGAAGAAAGATTGCGGCAGTTGATAAAAAAGCAGTCACAATGAGCGGTTCAGAATTAACAGATTATCTAACAGAACAAAATAAAGAAATAGTTAAACATTATAACGACGCAACAAAAGCCCACTTAGCAGATTTAGTAACAAAAGGGACAGAGTTGTCGAAGTTAACATTTAAGATGGATCCAAATTTGTAGAGAGTGGAGCAGGCCCGGGAATCCCCGAGCATTTGCATGACTTCACGAATTATCCGCGCACCTTGCGGATGATTTGGGAAGTTAGGCAAAGCGGAAGGGATTGGCCTGCGGAACTCGTTTTAGAGCCACTGCCTACACAGCAAAGGTCTAAAATACAACAGCCGATATAAATATCTTTTATAAGTAATCCATCAATAAAAAAAACGACAAATATCCCCAAAATCCCCAATAACCAAAATGGAGACAAAAGATATTTGTCGTTCTTTATATCTGAATAAAGCTGAATAACTGAATTAAAAATTGTAAACTAAAACTGAATATATTATTTAATAATCAGTAGTCGAGTACCTATCCGGAAACGGCATACTTCACGAAACTTCCACCCTAATAAATACAGAGGTAATAACCATGAAAGATATACGTTTTAAAAGTGTTTTTGACATTATTGGACCCGTAATGGTTGGACCCAGCAGTTCTCATACCGCCGGAGCAGCCAGAATTGGGAAAGTAGTCCACGATATTTTCGGTGAAAAGCCAGATAAGATTACGATTGATTTGTATGAATCATTTGCCAAAACTTATCGTGGTCACGGAACAGACGTCGCCATTGTTGGTGGTTTGTTAGGCATGGAACCTGATGATGAACATCTAGCTGATTCCTTGAAAATAGCTTACGAACAAGGCATTAAAGTGGCTTTCGTTCCCAAGAGTGACAAAGTTGACCATCCAAATACCGCCAAAATCAATCTAGTTAAAGGTGACCACGAGTTGTCTGTAACTGGTATTTCAATTGGTGGTGGGAATATTCAAATTTCTGAAATCAATGGATTCAAGATGTCTTTGAGCCTTGGTACACCAACTTATATCACCGTTCACCAAGATGTCGCCGGAATGATTGCCAAAGTTACTGATGTCTTTTCAAATTTCAAAATCAATATTGGTACCATGACCGTTACTCGTGCTTCCAAAGGTGAGAAAGCCATCATGATTATTGAAGTGGACGAACGCCGTGACAAGCCAGAGATTCTGGAAAAATTACGAGCTTTGCCAAATGTCGATAATGCAACGTATTTTGAATAATAGGGGATTACAAGATGTTTTATACAATTAAAGAATTAGTTGAAAAAAGTGCCGATTACGATTCAGTTGCTGACTTGATGATCCAAACTGAGATGGAAAATACTGATCGTAGCAAGGAATTTATCCGTTCGCAGATGGAACGTAATTTGGAAGTTATGGAAAAATCTATCAAGCAAGGTATCGCTGGAGTTAAATCAGTTACTGGTTTGACTGGTGGGGATGCTAAGTTGATGGATGCTTATATTAAAAAAGGCGATTTCTTGAGTGGAGAACCAATTTTGGAAGCTGTTCGTAACGCCGTAGCGGTCAATGAAGTTAATGCCAAAATGGGTTTGATTTGTGCCACACCAACTGCCGGTAGTGCTGGAGTTTTAGCCGGAGTACTAGTTGCCACAAGAGATAGACTACATTTAACACGTGATCAACAAGTTGACTTTCTCTTCACAGCTGGGGCTTTTGGACTAGTAATTGCGAATAATTCATCAATTGCCGGTGCCGAAGGTGGTTGCCAAGCAGAGGTCGGTTCGGCCGCCGCAATGGCATCTGCAGCTTTGGTATGTGCTAAAGGTGGAACAGCTCAACAAGCGGCTGAAGCAATTTCTATCACTTTGCAAAATATGATGGGACTAGTCTGTGATCCAGTGGCTGGTTTAGTTGAAGTGCCATGTGTTAAACGTAATGCATTGGGCTCTTCACAAGCAATGATTTCAGCCGACATGGCTCTAGCCGGAATTAAGAGTGTCATTCCAGTTGACGAAGTGGTTGAAGCAATGCACAAAGTTGGTCAACAAATGCCATCAATCTTTAAAGAAACAGCCGAAGGTGGCTTAGCAACAACACCGACTGCTTTGAGACTGAAAAAAGAAATTTTTGGAGATTAGATAGTTCCGCCGGAGATTGCGAAAAATTTAAGTCTGCTATGGGACCGGCTCGAGCCAAAGTGCGGTCTCGACCCTCGATTTTGAGCCGAAAATCGTGTCTCAAAACTCGTCCTGTGGAGTAAGGACTAAAGTCCTAACACCACTACCACAGCCGACTTAATTTTTCACAACCTCCAGCTAGTGTATTTGTTTCTTCGAAGTGGTTTTGAATTATTAATAAATAAGTAATTAAAATGGCAATGCTAATTCAATATTATTGGATATGACATTGTCTTTGTTTTAAAAGTTAGTTTTTAAAGTAAATAAATTAGGAGGAATTAAAGGCTGTAATTACGTTTTTTCAACCTTAAAAAAATTATGAGACAACAGACGCACATGGCTTGTACCTCAATTATGGTAGGTAAAAAGGCCGCAATGGATGGCGTTAACTATATTGCACGTAACGAAGATAACTTTGTAGCTAACTGGCCCAAGAGGTTTTTCGTGCAACCAGCAGTTTCTGGACGTCATGAAACTTATACATCACCATACAATAAATTAAGTGTCGAACTGCCTGAAACTGGTTATCGCTATACTTCTTCACCAGATGCTAATCAAGACGAGGGGTGGTACGAAGAAGACGGTATCAATGAGAAAAACGTTGGTATGAGTGCAACTGAAAGTGTTACCGCCAATGAAAAAGTTTTGGCATATGATCCATTGATTGAGAACGGTGTGGCTGAAGATTCAATCACAACCTTAGTTTTGCCATACATCAATTCCGCTCGTGAAGGCGTGAAGTATCTTGGTGATTTGATTGCCAAATACGGTTCAACTGAAAGTAACGGCGTGGAATTTTTCGATGAAGATGAAATTTGGTATATGGAATTGGCTACAGGTCACCACTGGGTTGCCATAAGAATCCCTGACGACTGTTATGTAGTAGCTGCCAATCAAATTGGAATCGAAGACATCGATTTCAATGATCCAGAAAATTACATGTGGTCCGATGGAATTCAAGAATTTGTCAGCGAACACGACTTGAATCCAGATTTAAACGGCTGGAATTTCAGACACATCTTTGGCACAAGCACCAAACAAGACCGCCACTACAACACACCGAGAGTTTGGTATGGTCAAAAAGTCTTGAACCCTTCAATTGAGCAAGATCCCGAGTCAGACGATTTGCCATTCTTGAGAAAGCCTGAGAAGAAGATCTCCGTTGAAGACATTCAATATATTTTGGCATCACACTACAATGAGACCAAATTTGACCCAATCGGCAGTGGTTCTGAAGAAGATAAGAAACGTTACCGTGCCATTTCCTTATCAAGAACAGCCAATTCCCATATTCTACAATTACGCGATTCCAAGAAAGTAGCTGCCAATGCCATCGAATGGAAAGCATTAGGCATTCCCAGCTTCACACCATACGTGCCATTTTTCACCAATGCGGATGATATAGATGAATCATATAGCTACGTGCCCGAGAAATTAGATTTAAAGAGCGCATATTGGTTATATGAATCATTGTCAATGATCGTTGAAAGTCATTACAGCGAGTTTGCTACGGCTAATTTAGACTATCAAAAAGAACTAGCATCATGGTCAAGAAGAAAAATAGCAGCAGTTGATAAAGAAACAGCCAATATGACAGGACAAAAATTGGCAGATTATTTAACAGAGCAAAATCATCAGATAGCAAAACACTTTAATGACACAACAAAAGCCCACCTAGCAGATTTGATTACACAAGGGACAGAGCTGTCGAAATTGACATTTAAGATGGATCCAAATTTGTAGAGAGTGGAGCAGGCCCGGGAATCCCCGAGCATTTGCATGACTTCACGAATTATCCGCGTTTTTTGCGGATGATTTGGGAAGTTAGGCAAAGCGGAAGGGATTGGCCTGCGGAACTCGTTTTAGAGCCACTGCATATTTAAACAAGGTCTAAAATACAAAAGCAGTAAAAAAAGAGAACTAACTTAAAGAAACCGATAAAAAGGATGTTCCCAAAGTTAAGCCCTCGAATAACCAGCAACCCAAAATGAAAAAGAAGCAGATGATCAGCACTTGAACTTATAATTCAAGTCGCAAAACCATCTGCTTTTTACATACCAAAACCAAAAAAATCACTCTTTTTACAAAAATTTAAAATATTTCAATACCTAAACGTCCAAACCCCACGCCCCTCTAAAAGAATTTTCCCCAAATCAAGGAAGAAAATTTTGCATAACTTATTAATATAACACAAATAAAACGTTTTCTAACAACAAATTTGCTATATCATGAGCGTTTTTTCCCCATAGTGACAATTTCAAGGCTATAATAGATATTGGGACTTTCCCAGTTTGGGAAAAATCAATGAAAGGTAGCGAATGTATGCAGGTATATAAAAATTCACAAGAATTGATAGACCAGATTAAAGAGAGTTATCATAAATTCATTGATGAATATGAGGGAATTAGCGATGATGTTGCTGATGAAAGAATCGATCAGGTAGATAAGACTCCTAGAGAGATGCTCTCATATCAAGTTGGTTGGATTAATATGATTTTATCATGGGAGAAAGCTGAAGCTGGTGGGGCCAAAATTACCACACCTACTCCTGGCTACAAATGGGATCAAATGCGTCAGTTATACCATGATTTCAATATCAAATATGGTTCAGATGGCATCGAGAACGAAAAAGCAGAACTTGGCAGTGTCGTGGCTGAGTTGATTGCTTGGATTGAGGATATGTCACACGATGAGTTGTTCACACCTGGCGAGCGTAAGTGGGCAACAACCAAAGCAATGTGGCCAGTAGCTAAATGGATCAGAATAAACGCCGTTTCACCATTCAATAACTACAGTAGACAAGTTAGAAAATGGAAGAACTTTAACTTAAGAGATAAAAAACCAGTAAATTCATAGAATCAAATGGTTTTTAGTCAAATAGAACAAAAAGCAGTGCTTACAATCTTTAGGGATTGTCGGTGCTGCTTTTTTGCTTGCTGTCTCCAGAGCTGAGAAGTATTTCATCTGCTATGCGGACCGGCCTGAGCCACAGTGCGGTCTCAGACCTCGGTTTGAAGCCTTACCATAGTTCGGTAAGTCTCCAAACTCGCCCGGTGGTGTAACGGCTAAAGCCGTAACGCCACTTTCATAGCGGATGAAATACTTCTCAGCTCTTCCGACTATATATTGTTGGATGTTGATTTAATGGGCTTTACTTTAGTTCTTATAATATATGAATAAGATATTGTTGAGCTGTATGAAGGTTACTTGAACTTTAAACCAATAACTCAGAATTATTTAAAACCTCAGCCTCCGATTGTCAGAAATTTCACCAGCAGTGAAAGTGCTGTTATGGCTTCAGCCATTACAGCACGGACGACTTTTGAGACTTGCCGGTTTTGCAAGGATCAAAAGCGAGGTTCGAGACCGAACTTTGGCTCGAACCGGTCCCACAGCAGGCGAAAATTTCTGACAATCGGAGGCGGCAGTCAAAGCAAAATAAAAAAGCCACCCATAATATGAGTGACTTTAAAGCCCAAGATCAATCAAGAAATACCCGATAGTACCAATGATAACCAACATAGTAAAGTTGATTATTGTGAAGTACAATAAATACTTACCAGGATCTTTCTTAAAGAAAAATCTGTATTGTTTGAAAGCCAATAAGTTAGCAAGTGAACCAACTACAGTACCAAGTCCACCAATATTCGTACCTAAGAAAATGGCGTGAACATATTTAGAAAACTTAGAAACTAAGATAGTCGTTGGAACATTACTAATGAATTGACTGGTAATAATCGATGTTAAGTAAGTGCTTGTTCTTGTTTGCAAGAATTGATGTAGATTATTAACGATTGCTGGTTCACGGTTAATATTACCAACGGCAATAAAGAAACACATGAATATCAGCACGATAGAATAATCAACTGATTCAAGAATATGCGGATTGATGAAAATCACCAGCAATAGTGCCGCAATCAATGAACCCCACATTGGGATAACTGAAAAAATTCCAAGGAAGATTACTACTGTGACAGCGACTGTTAAAGATAAACTAGGAATATTTAATTCCACAGCGGGTAACTCAGTCAATTCGATTGGATCTTTTGGAAAGAACCGAGTGGCTAAAAAGACTGCTATGAAAGTAACAATCGTTATCGGAGTAGACATGATAAAGAATTGTTTGATTCCTAAATTAAAGTGCGTCAACAGGAATAAGTTATGGGTATTACCAAACGGCGTAAAAATACTTCCAAGGTTAGCGGCCATCGCGATGATGATCACTGGGAAAATTGGGTTGACTTTTATATGTTTGGAAAGTTGATAAAATAATGGTACTAAGGTTAAAATCGTAACATCATTAGTTAAAAACATAGCTCCAAAAAAAGCTAATGAAGCTAGCATAAATATCATTTGTCGCGTAGTTTTCGCTTTATGCGTCATATACGCCGCGTAATATTTAAGAAAGTCCAAATAATCATAAATTTGGATTATAATCATCATAGATAGTAGCGATGCGAGCGTCTTCCAATTTATGTCCATCAATTGTGGTGGACTAATGAAGATAGATGTCAAAATTGCTGCGGCACCAGCGATCCACAACACCCTATCTGAAAATACACGTTTTAATACGGCCATTTACGTTTCCCCTACAAAAAATTAGTCCTTATATAGTATAAAGATAAAAGTACTGTTAAAAAAGATAATTATACAAAAAATAACAAATAAGTTTCCAAAACTTAATTTTTTCAAAAATTATTTATATAAAAAGCATAATGTATTGTAACCTAAGTATAATAAATATCAACATGAGGGAGGATAATAAATGCAAATAATTTTATCAATTTTGATGTTCATTGTCGGAATCGCCATAATGACCGTGTCTTTCAGAGCTAAGAGGGAATTGATATATTATCTGACCTTATCAGCTGGTACCATCGTCTTTTTCGCAGCTATATTCGTGATATTTCCAAAGTAGTAGTACCTAGAGGAAAAAATTGTTATAATCGCCTTATCAAATAGGGGAGGACTTCTATTATGTTTAAGCGTATTTTTCTTTTGGTCCTTGTTTCAATGATTCTAAGCATCATTGAAATGACCGTAGATCCCGGATTCTTCGTTGGAAGAATTTTCTTAGCTTTCTCAGGATTTTTGATGGTTTTAACATCATTAATGTTTATTAAAAATTTAAGACGCGCTGAATAGTGCCGTCTCCAGGACTGAGAATATTCAGCTGCTTTAGTATTATTCAAGTTAGCTCAAATATTAAATAAAGCTCAATTAAGGTAGCTATATTGTTAAAGTATTGTACAAGTATTCAGATTCTTTCTGATGAAGATGTACAGTGCTTTTTTTAATTGATTCTACAGATTGAGAATATTTTAAATATGATAAAATTATTTATAACGCATAGTCTCATTCATAAAGAAATAAATTAGTTGGAGCAGATGAATACTCTCAGCTCCGGAAACGGCACAATATATTACTTGTAGCAAAATTGAGGAGGCAAATAATGATAGCTTTCAAAAGAGTATTACTCCATGTGGTACGCAAATAAAAATATAACTACATGGAGAAAATTATGAAAAACATATATGACAATGAAAAATTCTTTGATAAATATAGTCAGATGAATCGTAGTAAGAATGGATTAGCTGGTGCTGGCGAGTGGAGTACGTTGAAACCAATGTTGCCAGATTTCCAAGATAAGGTAGTTTTGGATTTAGGCTGTGGTTACGGTTGGCATGATCGGTATGCCGTTGATAAAGGTGCCAGTGCAGTTGTCGGTGTCGATATGTCCGAGAGAATGTTGCATGTTGCTCGTTCTAAAACTGTGAGCGATAAGATAACTTACGTGCATGATGATATTACTAAAATAAAATTTGAAGATAATAAATTTGATGTCGTCCTAAGTTCACTAGCTTTGCACTATGTAGAAAACTTTGACGATATGGTAAAAAAGATTGGCCATTATCTTAAACTGAATGGAACTTTCATCTTTTCGGTTGAGCATCCAATTTTTACTGCTCAAGGCAGTGAAGAGTGGAATTATGACAGTAATGGTCAAATTAAAGATTTTCCAGTTGATAATTATTTTTATGAAGGTAAACGTGAGACTGACTTTTTGGGTGAAACGGTTGTTAAGTATCATAAGACTTTGACAACTTACTTAAATGGACTGCTTAAAAATAATTTTCAAATTACGCAAGTTGTTGAACCAATGCCACCCAAAGACATGATGGATCTTCCGGGAATGAAGGATGAAATGCGCCGACCAATGATGTTGATCGTTTCAGCTACTAATAAAAATAGATAAACAAGAAGTCAGAATTTCCAAGTATTAGTTTGGAAGTTCTGGCTTCTTTTGTCTGATTAAAAAATTGAAAAACTATAGCACGATGTAAAAAATGCCACAACCAATAATCTAAAATAAAATAAAATTTATTTGCGTTTTAGTGTATTTTGAATTGTTGGTCAGATGCTAATATTTCCCTAAACAACGAGGGAGAGTGGAGAGAATGAAAAAGTTCGTTAGATTTGTACTTGTTTCAGCTTTAGCACTTATTTCTTTTGGAAGTTTTAGTCAAACAGTTAGGGCCAGTGGAGCAGATAGCCTTTTGGTTCACACTTTTAAGACAACAAGGTTATATGCTAAAGGAAAACAAGTTGCAGGAAATGATTGGGATCCCCAGTTTGAGTTTTCACCTATAAGCGATCGAGAATTAGCGATTAATAGTAATTGGTATAGTGATCAACGAACTGATTCTGATAAAATTACGGATGGTAAATATTACCGTGTTGCAACAAATGAATGGGTTAAACTCAGTGATGTTGTATTGGTAGATAATTACAGCGTTATTTTTGGATTGTACACTTATAAAAATTATCCGATTTTTAATTTAAATACTGATTCTTTTAAAATGGAAAAAACAGATAAAACATTACCTACTAATGAGTGGTTAATTGGATCAGAAATAGACTTTCCGAATGGAGATAGTTATTATCAAGTCGGTCAGAATGAATGGATTCAAATAGACCAATAGTTTTTTAATTCAATTTTAAATTATTTTGTATGGGATAAATGGATAGAAAAAGAACAGGTAAACTCAGAATTATTCTTTTGAGTTTACCTGTTCTTTTATATCATGAAACAATTGTTTCACAAGAAACATCTAATATTCACCTTCAGCGATTTTCTCTAAAGTAGTTTTTGAAGGGATGAAGAATAACGTTCCGCTGACTGCTGTACTGAAGTCTAAAAGACGATCGCTCTTAGTAAACATATTTTCCAGCATACGGTTGGTGATTGAGAAATCTTTGGTATAAGCAATGAAATAAGTTCCGGTAATATCTTTGACAGGGTCGGAGAAAGGTACATTCATTCTGACAATTTTGTGTTCAATGCCATCTTTCATATCTTTGGAAATAACGTTGTGAGCGTTAGGAAGTTTTTCATCATCGGCCAGTTCGCGGTCAGAAAATTTGTGACGACCAATTGATTTTTCTTGTTCGTCAGTTGAGAGACTTTTCCAAGCATCCATGTTGTGAATATACTTTTGGGCAAAGGCATATGAACCGTTGGCGAATTCTTCATCATCGTCAATTAGCGTGTAGTCCATCGATTCAACGCCAGCTGGGTTTTCAGTACCGTCAATGAAACCGACAATTGAACGACCTTCGAGGTATCTGAAACCATGAGTTTCGTCCTCAACCGAAGTGATGGGACGAAGGATGCCCATGAACTGATCCATTAATTCATAACAGACAGCCATATTTTTTGCTCGAACGTGGATAAAAATATCTCCGGGTGTGGAAACGGCGGTATACTTTGGACCTTTAATTTCTTGGAAAGTTGATAATTGTTTTGGTTTTGGTGCATCAGGGAAAAGGTAGTCCCAAGCATCAGCTCCAAATCCCCAAGCAATATGAGCTTGAGCCTCAGGGTCACGAATACGCATACTATTAATTATGGAATTAGATAAGTCAGAGAATTCAGCGATAGCATCTTTTTCATCAGCTTGATTTTTATGGTTCAGCAGTAAAGTTGCGAAAATAACACTTTCACCGGCATCTTTATAAACGTCTTGAGCTTTTTTAATGTCAACGGTCATGAAATTATCCTCCAAATATTGTTTATACCGAAACCATATCATAGAACTGGAAAATTTAAGCATTTAAAGATTGGTTTTTGGGGCCGCTGGAGATTGTGCGGAATGGTTCTCGCTATGAGGACCGGTTCGAGCCAAAGAGCGGTCTCGAACCTCGCTTTTGAGCCGAAAACCACGTCTCAAAAACGTCCTAGTGGAGTAAGAACGGTGAAACCGCCCGTCCTAACTCCACTGGCACAGCGTTCACCATTCCGCACAATCTCCAGCTAATGTATTTGTTGGATAAAATGAACCGGAATTGAATTTAATGTATCGCCAAAAAGCGGTTGAAGTATTATTTTAGTAAACATTATTTAGTAGATGATTTGTCTAATTTATCTTATTATATTGAAAAAATAATAATCATCCTTATTAAATGTCAGTTTAAGGATTAATATAATCAAAAGGAAAGTAACGGTAGTTCTTCAGAAATCTGAGAATTAATGAATAAATTAATCGGAAGGAATGAGCATATTCACCCGCTGTGGGTGTGGCGTTATGGCTTTAGCCATTACACCACCGGGCGTGTTTGGAGACTCGCGGTTTTTGCGAGGCTTCAAACCGAGGTTCGAGACCGTACTTTGGCTCGGACCGGTCCGCATAGCAGGTGAGTATGCTCATTCCTGGAGATGGAAACTTTCAAGTTGTATACCTTTGTTTAAAATTCATAAATTAAAATTCTTGATTATGCGTTAATTTAGGAGAATAATAAAATTAATAACTAATTTAATAATTTAACTAGGAATTATCCCGAAAGGAAGTACAGATATATGTGCACAAGTCTTAGCCTAGGAGCTTTAGATGGCTCTAAATTTTTAGCAAGAACAATGGATTTCGCCTTCGAATTGAATGGTCGTCCAACTTTCTTACCAGAAAACTACAAATGGATCTCATCATTTGATCAAGCGGTTTATACAACGGATTACGCAATCATGGGAACAGGTGCCAAATATGGTAATAACTATATGGTAGCCGACGGTTTCAATGAATACGGTCTATCTGCTGCTGAATTATATTTCTCAAACGCAGCCAAGTATGATGAAAAACCAACTGAAGGAAAAATGAATCTTGTCGCTGAAGAATTTATTCTTTGGGCATTAGGTAACAACAAGAACATTGATGAACTCCGTGAAAATTTGAAGGAAGTTCGTTTGATTGATTCAGATGCTGGTGTTATGGGTCAAAATCAACCATTACACTTTATTTTCAGCGATGCTACAGGGGCAACTTATGTCCTAGAACCAGAGGGCAATGGCTTAATTCTTGAAGAAGATAAAGTTGGTGTTATGACTAATACACCTAACTATGACTGGCACAAGACTAACTTGGCTAACTACTTGGGTGCTCAACAAATGAGTTTCAAGGCTAAGAATTTCGGTGACCAAGAAGTTATTCCATTAGGTTCAAATGGTACATTCAGATTGCCAGGAGGCTACACAGCCGTTGACCGTTTCGTCAGAACAGCTTTCAACCGTAGCAAGACTGAACAACCAAAGAATGCTAAGCAAGCCGTAAACACAATTTTGCACATTCTCGACAGTGTAACAATTCCTCGTGGTGTTAATTTGAAAGATAATGGCGACCCAAGCTACACACAATACCAAACAGTTTTGGACTTAACTAATAAAGTAATGTATTTTGTACCATACGGTAACAGAACAGTTTACTCAGTTAAGATGACAGAAGATTTGATCAATAACCAAAAAGAACCAAAAGAATTCGAAGTAGCTCTAAAACAAGAATTCGCAACATTGAACTAGGTTTTCGTTTTTGTCTCCAGAGCTGAGAAACATTTACCTACTATGCGGACCGGTCCGAGCCGAAGAGCGGTCTCGAACCTCGGTTGTTTTGAAGCCTTACCAAAATGCGGTAAGTCTCCAAACACGCCCGGTGGTGTAAGAGCTAAAGCTCTAACGCCACACCCACAGCGGGTAAATATTTCTCAGCTCTTCCGACTAATTAGTAGTGTGAATTGTATTGATGTGTATCTGATAATAAATAATTGATTGAATTTGATAATAATGGATAAGATGTTAGGTTTTCCACTAGCATTTCATCCATTATTTTTTTTCATTCAGATAAATTGGTCATTCCAGTTAAATATCAATTAATTCAAAAGCCTAGTCTCCGTTTGTCAGAAATTTCGCCAGCAGTGGTAGTTATGTTAGGCTGGCGATTTTCCAGTCTTACATAACAGGACGTCTTTTGAAATTCGAGTGATTTTCTCGAAGTTCAAAAGCGAGGGTCGAGACCGTTCTTTGGCTCGAGCCGGTCCCACAGCAGGCGAAAATTTCTGACGACCGGAGACGGCAAAGAAAAACCATACCAGTAAATTTTTGGTATCTAACTCCAATATGTTATAAGATGTAACTAAAGTAAAAGATAATCACCATGTCAAAAATTGGTGCGACCCAATTATGAAATGAGGAAATGTAATGGCCGATTTAGTTTATCAAAAAATTATTACATCATTGAAAAAATCAATTGATGCTGGGGAGTTCTCAGATATGCGTTTACCTGATGAAAGATCTCTAGCAGAAAGTTACAGTGTCAGCCGCAGCTCTATCAAACGAGCTCTAGGTTTAATGGCTGATCAAGGAATCATCTTTAAAAAACGTGGTTCAGGGACATTTGTTAATCCGTTGTATTTGAAGCAAGGTTCGTCTTTCAATTACAGTGGCAAGAACCTTGGTATCACGGACAGTTTCAACGCTAATGGACAAAAGCCAGGCGTGAAAGTTTTGAGTTTTGACGTTGTGCATCCAAGTAAAGATTTACAGGATAATTTATTTCTCAAGCCTTCAGAATTCGTCTATGCCTTCAAACGCTTGCGCCTGTTGGATGACGTGCCATTCATGATTGAAACTGGCTATATTCCCATCAAGTTGGCGCCTGAATTGTCAGAGCAAATTGCTTCTGAATCTATCTTCAATTATGTAGAATCAGAATTAGGCAAAGAAGTTAATAAAACTTACTTGAATATTTCGGCAGAACCATCTGATGCTGAAGGTAAGGAGTTATTGCATTTAGCTGATAATGAACCTGTTGGATTGATGGAAGGTATTTTCTTCTTAGACGACGGAACACCGTTCGAATTTTCGACAATGAAGTTGCATTATAAGTATTTCAAGTACGATTCATTCGTTGATTTGGCAAATAAGTAAGAGTTTCCAATAATTGGAACGCACCAATTTATCAAATGGTTGACTTTTTAAAATATTCTAGTTATGATACTCAATGTAAATACATAAGGAGTGTGCTGGTAATGACAGATTACTCATCAAAAGAATACTTAAATTTAGTAGATAAATATTGGCAAGCAGCAAATTATATTTCTGTTGGTCAACTTTACTTAAAAGATAATCCTTTATTAAGACGTGAATTAAAACCTGACGATGTTAAAGTTCATCCGATTGGACACTGGGGAACTATCGCCGGTCAAAACTTTATTTATGCTCATTTAAACCGTGCTATCAACAAGTATGGTCTCAAAATGTTTTATATCGAAGGCCCTGGTCATGGTGGGCAAGTAATGGTTTCAAACTCTTATCTTGATGGTAGTTACACTGAAACTTATCCAGAAATTACTCAAGATACTAAAGGTATGCAAAAGCTATTCAAGCAATTTTCATTCCCAGGCGGTGTTGCATCACATGCTGCCCCTGAGACTCCTGGATCAATGCATGAAGGTGGAGAATTAGGTTATTCTCTATCACACGGTGTAGGTGCCGTTTTGGATAATCCTGACGAAATTGCTGCTGTTGTTATTGGTGACGGGGAAGCAGAAACTGGTCCTTTGGCCGCTTCATGGTTCTCAAACGTCTTCATTAACCCAGTTGATGATGGTGCTGTATTGCCAATCTTAAATCTAAATGGTTTCAAGATTTCTAACCCAACAATCTTGTCACGTAAGAGTGATGAAGATTTGACTAAGTACTTTGAAGGTATGGGTTGGGATCCAATGTTTGTTGAAGGAACTGATCCTGAAAAGATGCACCCAGAAATGGCTCAAACCGTTGATGCTGCAATCGAAAAGATTCAATCCATTCAAACAGAAGCTAGAAAACACCCAGCCTCAGAAGCTAAGATGCCTAAGTGGCCTGTAATTATTTTCCGTGCCCCTAAAGGTTGGACTGGCCCTAAGACTTGGGATGGCGTTCCAATTGAAGGCTCATTTAGAGCTCACCAAATTCCAATTCCTGTTGACCAAAATGATATGCAACATGCAGACAAATTGGTTGAATGGATGGAATCTTATAAACCAGACGAATTATTTGATGAAAATGGTACTTTGAAGAGTGAAATTGCTGCGATTGCACCTAAGGGTCAAAGCAGAATGGCTATGAACCCTATCGTTAATGGTGGAGTTGATCCAAAGCCTCTTAAATTGCCAGACTATAAAAATTACGCATTAAACTTTGATAAACGTGGTTCTAAAGTTGCTCAAGATATGATCGAGCTTGGTAAATATTTGGAAGATGTTATCAAGAATAATCCAGATAACTTCAGATTATTTGGACCCGATGAAACAATGTCCAACCGTTTGTATGACATCTTTAAGACAACAAACCGTCAATGGATGGAACCAGTTCACGAACCAAATGACCAATATGAAGCACCAGCTGGTCGTATCATCGATTCACAACTTTCAGAACACCAAGCAGAAGGTTTTAACGAAGGTTATACTTTGACAGGTCGTCACGGTATTTTCGCTAGTTATGAAGCATTCTTACGAGTAGTCGACTCAATGTTGACACAACACTTCAAGTGGCTTAGAAAAGCTAACGAATTAGGTTGGAGAAAGAAGTATCCTTCACTAAACGTTATTGCTACATCAACAGCTTTCCAACAAGATCACAATGGTTACACTCACCAAGATCCCGGTATTATTACTCACTTGGCTGAAAAGAAACCAGAGTATATCCGTGAATACTTCCCAGCCGACACAAACTCATTGTTAGCCGTAATGCCAAAGATTTTGGATGACCAAGAAAAGATCAATTTATTGGTTACTTCAAAGCAACCAAGACCACAATTCTACTCAATTGAAGAAGGTCAAGAATTGGCTGAAAAGGGACTCAAGGTAATCGATTGGGCCTCAAATGACAACGGAGATCCTGATATTGTGATTGCTGCTGCCGGAACAGAACCAAACCTTGAATCGTTGGCTGCTATTAGCATTCTTAGAAAAGCTAAGCCAGAACTCAAGATTAGATTCGTGAACGTCGTAGACCTATTGAAGTTGAGATCACCAAAAGTTGACCCTCGTGGTTTAACAGATGAAGAATTCAACGAAATCTTCACAATTGATAAACCAGTATTGTTTGCCTTCCACGGTTTCGAAGATATTATTAAAGACATCTTCTTTGATCGTGAAAACCACAATCTTTACGTACATGGTTATCGTGAAAATGGTGATATCACAACACCATTCGATATGCGTGTAGTTAATGAGATGGATAGATTCCACTTGGCAGAAGAAGCAGCTGTGGCCGTACAAGGCGATGGTGCAAGCGACTTTGCTGATGAAATGGAAGCTAAAGTTGATAAGCATAACAAGTATATCCGCGAATATGGCGATGATTTGCCAGAAGTTCAAGAGTGGAAGTGGGAATAGCAGAGAGTGGAGACAGGGCGGTTAGCTCCCGAGCATTTTCGTAATTAAGTGAATTGCACGCTGGTTTTGCGTGTGATTTGCTTAATTATGAAAAGCGGAAGGAGTTGCACTGTCGGAACTCGTTTCAGAGCCACTGCATGCCCCAACAAAGCTTTTAAAATTAATATAACTAAAACTAAAGCTGTAGAAATTCCAACGAGGATTCCCACAGCTTTTTTGTTGTTTCAAACAAAATCTAAACTATTTCAGAAACCAAAAGATCCAATGAACTAAAAAAAACAGCTCCATCAAATGAATCAAGCACCTGCGCATATCACTAAAACCCAAAGCACAACAAATCAAAATTCATCCTAAAATTAAAATTATTAAACCAACAAACTAAAAAATACTGTTCACTCATCGTAAACAGCTGTCCACAAACCCCGTCACACCAACGTTTATAGAAAAATAAGTTTAAAAATAATTGAATAAGTTTCATTCTAAGAAACTTTCATAATTCTGTTGAAAAAATGTGAAGCTTTTTAAAACACCTACTGCGAGTAGAATGTAAACTTTAATTTGTTCTAAGACAATAATAGGTATTATTAGAATTAAAAAGCATATTATTGAAAGGGCTCTAACCCCTGGTATGACGGGTTGTTAAAGCCTTTTTAGCATGGTATTATCGTTTATGGAAAAAGAGAAAACACTAAGGGGTGGATGTTATGACAACAAGAAACGTAAAATTCATGAAAGTAGCACTAATGGCGGTAGTGGCCGTATTATTAATGATGTTATTCGTCTTGCAAAGTCGATACACCATTCCAGCAGTTGCAATTGCCGCAATCGCATTAGCAGTTTACTCAGAAGATAGAATTTCAAAGACACATACATTTAAGTTTACTGATTAATCAATCAGCTAAAATATAAGGTACAGAAAAAAACTCATCGTGGTAATCATTTGGTTATCGTGATGAGTTTTTTTGTCCTTATTTCTTCCGCAGGTTGGCTGATCTAAAGCAGGGATTAGCATTATTTTATTAGCTTAATATTTAAGTTTTTGTATATAGGTTTTATGATTGCCATACGAACATATGTACGATAAACTGTAACCAATCAGATGAAGAAGTGAGGTAGTAGTGGGATTTCTTTCAACTTACAATTTACCAAATGAAAGGTATTAGTGATTTGGTTTTTTGCTTATAGTCAATGAATGCTTGTCCATAATGACCTTCCAAATATTTATCAGCTGTGGGTATATAGGAAAAAATAAACGTACATAAGAGCATCAAAGGTATTAGTAATGACCAAAGATTACCAGTGACCAGAGCAAATCCCAGCACCCATAGAACGTCTCCAAAATAGTTAATATGGACGGCATATTTGAACAGTCCACCGGTATATAATTTCCCTTTGTTATCGGGATTGTCCTTGAACGGTTTACGTAACAGCTCCGATATGGAATTTACGAGTGATCCAAGTATAAATAGAATCCAACCGCTCCAAATCAGTCTAGTGGAGCCCCAGATGGCTAGAATTTGGAAGATAAGGTAATAGAGTGCAAAGGCAGAACTATTGCCTAGAGCTTCTTTCCAGCTGATTCCTCGTGGCAGCCAAATGAACATCATGCAGTTTAACCTAATAAAGATTATGGCGATAAGAATCTGCATGTTGATAGATACGAAATTGGTGAGCTTAGGAAATACAAATAGATAGTCGATGATGATGTATATTATTTGAGCTACTAGAATGAAAATTTTAGCAGACATAGTTTTTTTGTGAATACCGTACATAATTGCCTCTTTTAAAATTAATTATCTTGTTACATAAAGTTTGAAACAAAGTATAGTTCACTTGCAAATGATAAGTCCAAAAAAGGCAGTGATCCAATATCAGATCACTGCCTTATAGTGTAAAAAGTTATATAGAAATTAAATTTAATCAGCGTAAGGCAAGGCATCGTTAGAAACATCTTCTTTGTTTAAAAGAATGATATTCTCACCTTTTTGCTTGCGCATTTCGATATCGTTCTCACCCCAAACACAGAGTTCCTCCAAAATTTTGTTCAATGAGTGACCATAGTCTGTCAAAGAATATTCAACTTTTGGTGGAATTTGGTTGTAAACCTTGCGAGTGATAATTCCGTCATCTTCTAGTTCACGAAGTTGTTGCGTCAACATTTTTTGAGTGATGTTGGGGATGGCGCGGCGTAATTGACCAGTGCGCATGGTGCCATGTTTTAAGTGACAAAGAATAATTGGTTTCCACTTGCCACCAATAATTCTCATAGTTGCCTCAACACCGATATTATAAATTGCCTGTTTCATAAGACGTCATCCTCCCGATTTCAGTAAGTGTATCTTAACATCACTAATTATTCTTAGCAATTTTCCAAGTCTAAATCTTTGGAATTAACTGTCGAACTTTCCATTTTCATCAAAACCCAAATGAGCACGATACTGGCGATCAACATGATTATACCAATAAATGGCGTGTTCAGAATTTGATGATGTGCAACAGCAAAACCACCAGCAGTTGAAGCAAATGAGATTCCAACGTTGAAAGCAGAAATATTTAGAGCTGATGCCAAAGGAACTTCATTAGGAGTATATTTTTCAGCCAATTGAACGATGTAAAGTTGTAATCCAGGAACGTTCATAAAGGCAAATAAGCCCATCAATAGAACAGCCAGTAAACCTAAGAAATGTAGGTTGATCGTAGCTCTAATTACAAGTAATGCCACACCTAGACCAATGAACATTCCCATTAGTGCACGCAAAGGATTTTTATTAGCCCAACGACCACCGAGTGTGTTACCAATAGCTACGGCCACACCGTAAAAAATCAAGATGATAACGATGGCACTTTCAGACCAGCCCATATTTTTATTCAAGATTGTTGTCAGATAGGTATAAACGGGGAAAGTTGCTCCGTAACCTAAAGCTGTGATAACCAAAATCAAGAGTAATTGAGGTTGTTTAATGATGCGCCAGATACCTTTAACACTAGTAGGCTTAGGCAATGGCAATTCATTTGGTACGAGGATAGCGTTGCTGACAAGTCCAATCAATCCTAAAGTAACTAGGAAAGCAAATGACATTCTCCAGCCAAAAGTTTGGCCGATGAAAGTCCCGATTGGAACACCAGTAATAGTGGCAACAGTCAAACCAGTAAACATTACTGCAATGGCAGAAGCACGTTTGTTTGGAGCCACAACATCAGCGGCAATTAACGAAGCAATTGTCATGAAAATTCCGTGTGACAAGGCAGCAATGACACGACCAGCCAATAAGATGGCAAAGTTTGGTGCCAAAGTAGCTAAGAGATTTCCTAAAATGAAACTAACCATGATACCAATCAATAACTTTTTACGATTCCAGCGATTAGTAATCAAAGCTAAAACTGGTGCGCCGAACATAACACCTAATGCATAAATGGAAACAGTCAGACCACCCTCAGAAATAGAGATGCCGAAAGTTTTCGTCAATAAAGGCATAATGCCGACACTGATAAATTCAGTTGATCCAATCGCAAAGGCACTGATAGCCAATGATAAAAGAATCCAGTTTGGAGATATTTTTTTGTTCATATTATTTTCGCCCCTTTAAGTAAAAATTGAGTATGTGTAACATTATATGGGGTTAGAACAAATAAACAATTACGTACTTTAAAGTGCAGTAGGGACTAAAAAGTACCTACCCCTTTAACTGTTCACTGCCGCCTCCAGTTGTGAGGGAATGCCACGGCTGTGCGACCGGTCCGAGCCAAGGTCTCGAACCTCGATTTTGAGCTTTGCATAGACCACAAATCTCAAAATACGTCGGTGGGGTAAGTCCTTTCAGAACTAACGCCACCTGCACTGCACGTGGATTTCCTCACAACTGGAGGCTATAATATTTTTAGTTTTACTGCAGATTTTATAGTCTCAATTTTGAATTTGATTTGTTTTGTGAAGATTAGAACGATGCTGGAAATGTTAAACCGTAAATTACTTTAATGGATTATTTTTTATGATTCATTCATTTTAGTTGAGCTATCTAATATCAAATTAACTTGGCTAAAAATAAGCCAGCTGGAGAATTCGAGGAATGGAGACCACTGTGGCAGTGGTGTTAGGACGGGTGGTTTTCCCGTTCTTACAGCACAGGACGTCTTTTGAAATTCGAGTGGTTTTCTCGAAGTTCAAAAGCTAGGGTCGAGACCGTACTTTGGCTCGAGCCGGTCCTCATAGTGGGACTCCATTCCTCGAATTCTTCAGCGTCAAGGAACGGCTACATTAAATATTTCTAATAAAATTATTGACATATTAATCTGTGAATGTTTTACTAGTCATTGTAAATTGAAAACGAGGGGAACTTTATTATGAAAATGAATAATAATCTTAGCTCACATTTAAATAGTCAATTTGCCTTTAGCTTTTTCTTTAGATAGCGTTTGTATCCGGTCATTGGATACGAACGCGTACGTGTTCGTATCTATCGATTGGCTAAAGCTTTTAAGCATGTCATTTAAAGCCAGATAGATACAGGGTTGAATCTATCTGGAGAAAATATTTGGGCCCAATTATTTAAACAGTTAGATTCGTATCCGAATCTAGCTGGTTTTTTTTATACTTTTGGGAGGGTATTTTCATGAAAAAAACATTAATCGGATTATTAACAATCACAATGGCAGCACTTTTATTAGTCGGCTGCTCTAACAAAACGGCATCATCAGATAAGAGTCTAAACGTTGGTATTTTACAAATTGTTCCACATGGATCACTCGATGCTGCACGTAAAGGCTTCAAGGAACAGTTGAATAAAGAAATTAAGCAAAATCATAAATCAATCAAAGTTAATTACAATTATCAAAATGCTCAAGGTGACCAATCGAATTTAAACTCGATGGCACAACAATTAACACAAAAGAAGAGTGATTTGATTTTAGGAATCGCCACACCTTCAGCACAGGCTTTAGCTAAGAAGACTAAAACGACACCAATTGTTGTCACAGCTGTTACTAATTTGGAAAGTGCTGGTTTAGTTAAAAATGATAAGAAGCCTGGTACAAATGTCACTGGTACGAAGGATCTTGGTCCGGTCGACAAGCAAGTTAAGTTATTGACGACGATGACTAAAAACGACAAACCAATCGGTGTTTTGTACAATTCATCCGAAGAGAATTCTGTTTTGCAAATCAAGATGGTCAAGAAATACGCTAAGAATCACAATTTGAAACTAAATATCGTCAGTGTCACAAGTACCAATGATGTTGCCAGTGCTTTGTCAGGATTAGCTGGAAAAGTTTCAGGTATCTACATTCCAACTGATAATTTGATGGCAAGTTCCATGAAGACCGTTGGTAAAAAAGCTCGTGAAGCTAAATTGCCAGTCGTTACTGGTTCAATCGAAATGGCTGAAGATGGCGGTACAGCAACTTACGGAATCAACTACCACGACCTTGGTAAACAAACAGCTAAAATGGCTTACAAAATTTTGATCGACAAAAAGAAGCCTCAAGATATGCCAGTTGAAACATCACACACATTGAGACTTTATGTAAACAAAGCTAATGCTAAAGCAATCGGCGTTAACCCTGATCAAATTCAGAAGCCATAATTAAAATTTTTTGGAGGTAGAAATATGCTTATATCTAGTCTTGGACAAGGATTACTGTGGGCGCCGTTAGCGATTGGTGTCTTCATCACATTTAGAATTTTAGATATACCTGATTTGACGACTGAAGGCAGTTTTCCCTTTGGTGCTGCCGTTGCAGTCAGTCTGATGTTAAAAGGACAGTCAGCTATTGTTGCTGCTTTGGCAGGTTTCGTTGCTGGATGTTTGGCGGGACTGATAACGGGAATTCTGGATACTAAATTACACATTCCTTCACTTTTAGCCGGTATTTTAACAATGACTGGTTTGTACTCAATCAACATGCACATCATGGGTAAATCTAACGTGCCGCTCTTGAATGAAAAAGTTTTGACCGAATATTTGCCAGCTGGTTGGAGTTTAGAAATCCAAACAATCGTCTTGGGATTAATTGTTACCGGTATCGTTGTCACAATTTTATATTTAATGTTCAAAACTAGATTAGGTTTGTCACTGATGGCAACTGGTAATAACAAGAACATGTCGGCTGCCAACGGAATCAACACGGATGGGATGATTATCTTCGGATACATGATTTCCAACGGATTCATCGCTTTATCAGGTGCATTAATCGCTCAAAGTAACGGTTACGCTGATATCGGCATGGGAATTGGAACTATCGTAATTGGCTTGGCATCAGTGTTAGTCGGAGAAATTTTCCTACGTGGACACAATATTTTGACTAGATTAATCGCTATGGTCGTTGGGGCAATTGTTTATCGACTACTCTTAACGGTTGCCATGGGACTAGGGTTCCCACCAGATGATTTGAAAATTTTATCCGCAGTCATCTTGGTAATCGTAATCTGCGTGCCAATTATTCAAACAAGAATCAGAACGAAACGTCAATTGAAGAAGTATTTAGAACAAATGGAGGATAAAGCTGATGAAGGTATTACAAGTGAAGCACCTACAAAAGGTATTCTTTCCCGGGACTGATAATGAACGCCACGTTTTGAAAAATATTAATTTACAAGTAGATGAAGGCGACTTTATATCCGTAATAGGTAACAATGGTGCCGGAAAATCAACTTTGCTAAATACCATTGCTGGAACTTTGCACGCTGATGCCGGAGAAATTGACCTAGCATCTCACAATGTTTCCAAAAAATCGATTGCTTACCGTTCACGCTGGATGTCGCGAGTGTTCCAAGATCCAAAAATGGGCACGGCTGGTGATTTAACAGTTATGCAAAACTTAGTTTTAGCCCAAAGTCACACGAATACCATCAACTTGAAGTGGTACCAAAGAAAAGGCGACGTCGAAGAGTATCAGGAGTTGTTAAAGACCTTGAACATGGGACTAGAAAATTTCATGGATACACAAGTTAAATATCTTTCAGGCGGTCAAAGACAGGCATTGTCATTGTTGATGGCAACCTTGAGCAAACCAAAATTGTTGTTGTTAGATGAACATACAGCAGCGTTGGATCCAAAGACGAGCCAAGAGGTTATGAAGATAACGAACGAAATGGTTCAAAGAGAACATTTAACGACCATGATGATTACACACAAAATGTCAGATGCATTGAAGTATGGCAATCGCTTAGTTATGGTGCAAGATGGCCAAATTAAGTTAGATGTCAGAGGCGCTGAAAAAGAGAGCTTAGATACAGCTCAATTGTTGCAGGCATTTGAATAGAAAATTTCTGAAATATCCTGTCTACAGAGCTGGGGAATATTCACGAGCAGTGCGTACCAGTCCCCATAGCAGGACTGTATACTGACAATCGGAGACGACACAAATAAAAAGACTAGTTACTGAAGTAGGATTCAGTGACTAGTCTTTATTTGTATAACCCATTTATCAGGGGGAAGGATGAGTTACAACTTGTTTTTTGAATGTGAATCATTCTATATCTATGTTTTTTATATGAAGATTAACTTTATAGGGGGATAAGTTAAGGCTTTTTGATTTCCTTTAACTTACAAATACATCATAACCAGAAAATGTGAAGAAATTATGATTCCAATGTTCCGAAAATGAGAAGTTTATTTATTTTTTTCGTCTCCGGTTGGTGTGGCTGTCGTTGTTTTTTAAAATAGTGTACTGATTGTCATCTATTAATTGTGAACTCAAAAATATTCTTTGTGGAACAACCGATATTAATATACTTTTATTGTGCAAAGAATTGGGAGATACCGGCATTTTTGAATTTAAAATAACTTCAAAATTTATAAACTAGAAAAAATTAGATTTGATAAGATTTTTAGGTATTACAAATTTAGATAGTTTTTTAAACTAGGAGGGAACATCACACTATGAGGTTTAAGCAAATAAAAAAAGCCCCAGACTCAATTATGAGGAAGAAATTGGTTGTGGCATCAGCACTTGCACTTGGGGGAGTTGCAATGCTGGGGACGGCAACAATCGTTAATGCAGAAAGTGTACTTAGTAGTAGTGAGCAATCATATGTTAAAGAAGCAAATTTAAGTAATTCAAATCATGATGAAATGGGTTCTAATACTAAAGAACAGATTGATTTTGAATTACCAGATGGATTAGGTAAGGACGATGTATTAGATTATGGAAAAGATGGTACTGCAAATTATATAATCTCTAAAAAAGGTACTTTATATTTTCTCAAAGGAGAATTGTCCGTTACTGATACTCAAAATATAGGTAGAAAATATGGTCAATTAATTAAAAAAATTGAAACGCGTTTTGCCAGTTTCAGTTTAAAAACCCCAGAAAATTAATCATCACTATTTGCAGATTATTTTTCAAATGTTATTGAGTTTGATTGTTGGGGATTAGATTTAAGCGAGACTAAAAATGCTTCTTTAATGTTTGCTAATATGACATCATTGAAATATATGGATAGCCTAGGGATATCAGGATCAGGTAAAGAATATGTGACTACAAATATGAGTGGAATGTTTAAAAACGATAGTAATCTAGAAAGAGTATTTTTAAATAGCAGTTTGGATACAAAGAATGTGACTGACATGTCTGAAATGTTCTCCGGTGTTTCAAAATTACAGAATTTGGATATTTCTGAGTTTGATATGAGAAAAGTTACGAATTCTAATAAAATATTTGAAGGGACTAATTTAGAAAGAATTACATTAGGAGCTAGAAATAAATTTTCTAAGAAGGATGTTATACCCAATAAGAATAAATTAGTGTGGAGAGCTATTGATGAGGATGGCAATTTGGAGAAAGACATGACATTTTCTTCGTATGAATCAAATGGCCATACTTTGTCCGAATATTACGATGGTATGGGAAATAAAGGACGTCAAACTTTTATTGTGAATTATCATGTGCTAATAATTCCAAGCAATTTGGGTGATCAAGTAATTGAAAATATTACTGTTAATTCTGGAAATAGTGTCAATGTAAAAGTGCCAGTTATAAAGGGCTATACAGCGGACAAGAAAGATGTTACAGCGTTTATTAATAATTATGGAACTATTACAACTGAAGAAATAGTACATTATACTTTAAATTCCAAACCTTCTGAGTCAAATAATGGAGGATTACAAAAGCCTTCAAACCCATCTGGAACGGGAAACAACTCTTCATCGCAAACTAAACCACAAAAAGATAAAAATAATACAATAAAAGCTAATGTAACTATTTCAACAAACTTAGGTGATATTAAAGTTCAAGTTTCTGGTAAAGCTAATGAAAAGAAAACTGTAGATGTACCTCAAACGGATGGATACACATCGGATAAAAAGACTGTTACTGTCTTAATTAATGCAAATGGAACTGCAACCACATCTGAATCAGTAAAGTATATAAAAAATACTACTGAAGTTGTTAGGAAGAATACCTTAATTACAACATTTAATGATAAGGGCAATGTTATTTTGTATAACTTAGATGGTACAAAATTAACTAGGTCTGATAGAATGTTGGCCTCAAATACTGATTGGTTCAGTGATCGACAGGTAACGATTGATGGAATATTGTACTTGCGCGTTGCGACTAATGAATGGATTAAAGGTTCAAATGTTTATAGCTATCAATCAAATATTGAAAATGTTAAAACTAAACGACTTGCAATGTTAGTTAATACTCATGGACAACGAGTAAAAGATAGAGCATTACAGACTGGAACAAGTTGGTTTACAGATAGAATTGTCATGATTAATGGAAATAAGTATTATCGAGTAGCAACGAATGAATTAGTTTCTGCAGATGATATTTATTAAAATGTAAAAAAGAACATTCCTGATTAAGAAAAGGAATGTTCTTTTTACGTTCAATTGTAATATTAAATTTTAAGAAATCCGTTTATTAAAATAAATTAGTTGGAAGAGTTGAGAGTATTTAGCCGCAGCGAAAGTGGCGTTAGAGCTTTAGCTCTTACACCACCGGACGAGTTGGAGACTTTCCGGTCTTTGGAAAGGCTTCAACCGAGGTTCGAGACCGCACTGTGGCTCGAACCGTGCCGCAGCTGAATACTCTCAGCTCTGGAAACGGCTACTCCAGGTAAATCTTCTTCAATGACTCGATTTCAGAAGGACTAACCTTCAATTCATTTTTGATATACTTATCAATGTTGCCATACGTTTTATTAATAGTCTTAATAGCGGTGGCTAAGTAATTATAATGAACAGTCATTAAGTCTTTAACAGAATTGATAACGTCAGGGTCCTTGTAGCCTTTGGAATCCAACAAGCCTAATAGGTCAGTCACAAATTCTTTGTTAGCTACATTAGTTAATAGGTAATCTTCTTTGATTGTTTCAAAAGGAACGCCCAAAGCTGTGAGCAAGAAGACTGCACCCATACCGGTTCTATCCTTACCAGCACTACAGTGGAAAATCAAAACTTCGTTATCGTTCTTATTTAGTAATAATTGGTTAAAGAATTTTCGATAAGCAGCTTTTGAGCTATCCTTTGTGATAATATCACGGTAAACGTCAACCATATGTGCATATCCATCGGTAGGATCACCGTCAATTTCAGGAATGTAACTGTCACTTTGTACCTCAGATGACTTAGTTTCATCTTCTTCAAAAACAGGTGCCCAAACGTAACGTACGCCTGCAGGACGCTTGTCGGGTTTCTTATCGATTTCTTGTTTCGAACGGAAGTCCACGTCAATCTTCAAACCGTAATCCTTCAAATATTGAAGGTCTGCGTCAGTTAAGTCAGCTAATCCAGCTGATCTCAAAATCTTGTGATATTTAACCGTTCTGCCATCGGTTGTTTGATAGCCGCCAAGTTCACGGAAATTAACACCTTTTTCAAGGTTTAAAACACGTTCATTATCGTTAGCCATTCTCATTTACCTCGGTTGTTTTTTTCTACGTATCCATTATAACAAAAAGAAAGAGTTACCTTATTATGAAGTTCATTATTGCACCCGGAAAATACAGTAATCATGTTAGCTCGGAAAAAATCGGTCAAGCTATATATAGTGGAATATTACGTGCTCTGCCAAATGCTGAAATTGCGACCATGCCAGTAACGGACAGCAAGGATGGTATGCCAGCTTTGGTTGAGCACACAATTGGTGGTCACTGGAGTGAACTGCCGTTTTTTGATGCCTTTTGGACTAGTAAAACTGGACGATATCTTGTTACTAATATCGACAGTCAAGATACCGCTATTATTGATTCTGAACAAGTCGTAGGTGTAGATTTAGCAAAAAATAAATCGCGTGATCAATTGTTTCATGCGACAAGTTATGGTATCGGCGAGTTGATTGTTGATGCTGTGACGAGTGGAATTCGCAATATTGTTCTTTGTTTGGGGAAGACTGCCGTAGCCGATGGTGGCTTAGGAGTCTTACAAGCGCTTGGAGCCAAGATTTATGATGAATCTGGATCGTTGATACCAGAAGGTGAAAATCCGCTGATAAACGTTAATAGAATCGATTTGGAAGATGTCTATGAATTGTTGGGAAAAAGGACACGGATAAATGTTCTGTTAAATTTCTCAAGTTCCTACCGACTCAGTGATACTGTAGAGTATTTGAACGAGGCGCAGGAAAGTTTTTTGGAAGATAATTTAGTTTATATTACCGAAAAAATGAATCAGAAGTATAATTTAGATATACACCCGATGCCACATTCGGATTCAATTAAGACGTTGGCAGGGGCGTTAGCAATGATTAATGCACGGATTTCACGCTCGTCATTTGAGTGGGTCGCTAAAGTTACAGGGATGAATGACACCATTCGTTCGGCGGATATATTGATTACAGCCACTGATAAAATTTCTGGAGATTCGATGCATGATGATATTTTGTATCACTTGAGTCGGGTGGCAGGATCAGAAAAAATTCCTACGTTTGTTTTGTGCAATAATTTCGTTGATAATTTTAATAATTATGAACAACTATTCACAGGGATATTTTCCACACAGATGACGGAATATGACGATGAAATCACAATTTTTGAAAACTATGAATCCGTAGCCAACCAATTGGCACGAACTCTTTTAGCTTTTAAATAGTTATTTCATTGAATAATATATATGAATGCATTAATCTTAAAACAAAGGATTTTCAATAAGTGCATTGGAGGATTGAATTATGGAACAAGATTATAAGAGAATTTTGGTTCCGGTAGATGGATCAAATGAAGCAGAAATGGCTTTCAAAAAAGCTGTCACAGTTGCCAAAATGAACGGTGGTCACATCGACGTTTTGACTGTGCTAGATACAAAACAATTCATCGGTTTACATGGTGGAATGCTTAACGGGGACGTTATTTACCAACTATCCGAAGATGCCCAAAAATATCTTAACGAATTAAAAGAGGGCGCTGTTAAGGATGGTTTCAAAGAAGACGACATCGACATCCACGTTCGTTTCGGTGAACCAAAGACAGTTATTTCCCAAGAATTTATCGAAGAATACAAGAACGATTTGATCATGATCGGTTCAACAGGTATGAATGCAGTCACAAGATTGCTAGTAGGTTCAGTTTCAGAGTACGTTACAAGAAATGCTAGAACCGATGTTATTATTGTTAGAACTGATATTGATAATAAGAAATTGGTGGATAAGAAGCACAAGAAATAGAGAGTGGAGCAAGCCCGGGAATTTCCGAGCATTTGCGTAGCTTCACGGATTATCCGCGTATTTTGCGGATGATTTGGGAAGGTATGCAAAGCGGAAGAAATTGGCTTGTGGAACTCGTTTCAGTTAGAGAGCGGAACAAGGGCGGTCAGCTCCCGAGCATTTTCGTATTTAAGTGAATTGCACGCCGATTTTGCGTGTGATTTGCTTAAATATGAAAAGCGGAAGGAGTTGCCCTTGTGTAGCTCGTTTCAGAGCCACTGCCTATATAAAAACGGGCTAAAACTCAACTGCCTATATAAAAAGTTTTAAAACCCACTGACCAGATGGCAAATGTTTTAAAACGAAATCACTTATCCATTTCAAAGCCCTAACCAAAAAATACGAAAAAAAATAAAAAGCTGGCACAATGCCGGCTTTTTTGTTGGAGGAAAACCATATGAGATGTGAATGGGCTAATAGTTCTGAAGAAATGCAGTCCTATCACGATAATGAATGGGGCACACCCAATCATGACGAACGTTATTTTTTCGAAATGTTAACACTAGAAGCAGCTCAAGCTGGACTTTCATGGGCAACAATTATCAAACGCCGCGAAACATATCGAAAAGCATACGATAATTTTGATATTGATAAAGTAGCTGCCTTTGACCAAGCCAAAAGAGATGTATTGCTTCAAGACAAAGGTATCATTCGCAACCGTCTAAAAGTCGATTCATCCATCAATAATGCCAAGTTAATTCAGGAAATGCATCAACACGGAGAAAACTTTTTTGAATATATTTGGAATTTTGTTGATAATAAACCAATAATTAATCATTATAGTGATATGAGTGAAGTGCCTGCTCAAACCGAATTGTCGCAAAGAATCAGTAAGGATTTGAAAAAACGTGGTTTTAGATTCGTCGGTCCAACAATAATATATTCATATTTGCAGGCAGTCGGCGTGATCAATGATCATGTGGATGCCTGTGATTTCAAGTATTAATTAGTATAATAGTACTGTGCCGTTTCCAGAGCTGATGAATACTCGCAGCTCTTCCAACTAATTTATTAGGATTGTTAAAATAATAGTTATATTAAACTTTTGTTTTTCAATCTTGAGAGACGTAATTTAAACATTTACAGAGTTAAAGTATAATAGATTATTAAGAAGACGTTATACATAAGCGACAGTAAGAACCAAAAACAAACAAGCAACCTTTAGCAATATGGAGGAGAAATATGAATTCTGAAACAATTAGTAAATTAGCTGAAAAGCTATATGAAGATCGCAATAAGATTGAAGAAAAGTCACAAACATTCGAGGCTCAAGCAGTCTACGATATTTTGGACTCACTAGAAGTTTTGAGAAAGCCTATCAAGGAATACTTTGATATGACTGAAGATGACTACTACCAAAATGAATCAGATCACCGTTTGACTTTACAAAGCCCAACTCACAAATTGAGCGAATTGCATGACCGTGTTCAAGTAAATCACGTTGATGGTTCTTTGGATGCTCACGAAATCAACTTTACTTACAATCACGAAGATCCATATGCTGGCGGAGACTATAAAGTTAAAACTGATCTAAATTTGGTCAGCTTTGCTTTTACTGTTATTGGCGCTGTTTATGACAATACAATTGTCGCTGATGTCAGAAACTCGCTTTCAAAAGACGCTGTTCTTTCAATTGGACTAGCAGCACACGCTATTGAGGCTTGGCAATAATTATGAAATTAATATCAGTCAATGATTTATCATTGCAAAACAATGGCTACTTTGCATTCAAGCATGTAGCTTTTTCTTTATCCCAAAACGAAATAATCGGCATTAACGGCGACAATGGCAGTGGTAAAACTCAGCTTTTAGAGGCAATCGCTAATTATCAAACACCTGACAGTGGCACGATTGAATACACTCCAGGGGTTAGAATCGGCTATTTGCCCCAAGATAATCCGCAGGTTGTAGATCAAACAGTTGCCAAGTATTTGGAAAATATTCGACGGATTTCAAAAGATTTAGCCGTTAGAAAAGAACAGTTGCAAGGGATGATTACGTTTCTTGGTGTCAGTCCGTACTTGAATCAACCTGTCCGCCAATTATCGCTTGGTTTAAGACGACGGATTGACTTCTTAGCAGCGGTGGCTGGGCACCCTAATGTCTTGTTGTTGGATGAACCATTTGCCTTTCAATCGAAGAAAACTATCAAGAATATGTTGAGTTTGATGCAAGATTTGAAGAAGAATGGCTCAGGCATAATTTTGAGTGCGACAAGTTTTGACAAAGAAGTCAGCCAATATTTGGATACTGGTTATCTTTTGGCTGAGAATAAGCTGACAAAAATTGAATCTACGACGAATAAAGAGTTGAAATGTCGGCTAATTTTTAGCGTGCACCCAAATTCGGTGGCAGTAACTTCAGATATTGAGCGCTACATCACTTCGAATCTCAACAATGTCGTCAAGTTAGATATTCCCTTGGCGTTGAAAAATGCTATGGTAGAGAAGATGACGCGACTTAACTATCATCTAGAGGAGGTTTTATGAGATGAAGGTTAGAATCTTCTTGAAAAGTTATCTGCAACTAATTTTTCAAGATTTCTGGTATTTGACGATGCTTTTTGCCATTATCGTTTTCGGATTGACTGCCGACCATTTGCTCGGAATCGATTCGATAAAAAAATACAGCCTATTGTTGATTGGCAGCTTCTTCTTGTCGCTATTTGCCACGATGAACCTTTATCACAATGACAGTCGACAGAACAAGTATTTAAAGCAGAAAGTTGCCAGTTATTGGGCGGATACATTGAGCCAATTTTTGGTAGCGCTGATTGTAAATATCTTTTCAGGCAGTTTGATTTTTATTTTCAGTCTAATTTTGAACCGCAATATTTTATTAGATACGGTCGGAATTTTGACATTAATTGCAGTCGGATTCTTAGGCAGTTCGATTGCAACATTATTTAAAACCCAATGGGGCCGTCATTCGAGCCTGGGACAAGTGGGCGTGTTAGTTTTCGTCTACTTAGCATTATCAGGCAGCGTGATCAGTTTATTGGATTACGTGGAGTGGTTATTACCTCCTTTATCAAAAATAATAGTAACTTTGCAGAGTAAACCATTCATACCGCAGTTGTTGCCGATTACAGGCCAAACATTCTTATATGGACTAGTTTTGTTCATAATAAGCAGTTTGATATATCGTCCAAAAAAAATGCACTAAAGTGTTGCAATGAGGTAGGTTTTTCTGTTTTAATACTCTGATGGATTAAAGTTGTCGCCGGAGAGTGACTGCGATTTAGTTTGCTGTGAGATATCTCGTATCTGACTAAATCACAATTACCCTCCGGCTAGTATTTTATAGGCTTGTTTGATTATGTTATTTATTAACGTGTGGTATTAGTTAAATATGCCGTCTACAGAGCTGGGAAATATTCACCAGCTGTGCGGAACGGTCCGAGCCAAAAAGCGGTCTCGAACCACGGCACACAAATATTTCCCAGCTCTTCCGACTAGTTAATTAGTATTAATTGAATATAAGAGTATTCGAATGTATTTATACTCAAGTGGGTTTAGGCTATGAAATTTTGTGATAGGTTATCAACTGGGCACCATACGTTATGTATTAATAGATTTTAATTGAGCCTGTAAATTTAATATAAACATAATTTGATGTAATGTAGTTGGGCTGATATTTTTTGAATATGCAATCCAATTAACTGACGGTTAGGTTTCAAGTAATCGTGTAAAGTTATTTATCAAGCGATTATTTAAAGTAAAAGATGAAGGTAATCATCTTGAAAATAACTTAGCCGGAGGTTATCAGAGATATGGGTATGCAGTGAAGGTGGCGTTATGGCTTTAGCCATTACACCACGGGGCGAGTTTGGAGACTTTCCGAATTTTGGAAAGCCTTCCAATCGAGGTTCGAGACCGTACTTTGGCTCGGACCGGTCCCCACAGCAGACCCATATTCTCTGATGACCGTAGGCGGCACAACACAAATGATAGTTTTCAACTTTAGCTCTGACGAAATAAGGAGGGCATTTATTTAATGAGTAATATTTATTTGCGTCAATCAACCCTTGACGATTTGCCAAGAATTATTAAAATCATCGATAGTGCAAAGAAAACCTTACGGAACCGTGGTGTTAACCAGTGGCAAAATGGTTATCCCAATGATGAGATTTTGGAACAAGATATTCAAGAAGATATAAGTTATGTTTTAATATTAAATGGTAGAGTTGTCGGAGTTGCTGCATTGCAACAAGGCTACGATCAGAATTATCAAGATATGACTTCTGGGTCATGGGCAAGCAATTCTGACGTAACGTATTCCGTGATTCACCGTATAGCGATTGAAGCTGATCACCAAGGCGAACACCTCAGTTCAGCATTAATTCAACAACTATTAACAATGTCATATCACCTTGGCTACTGTGATGTCAGAATCGATACGCATCCGGACAATTTAGTCATGCAACACATTATCGAATCCAGCGGTTTTGAAGAAAAAGGAACGATTACGATGGACGAAGATCTTGGTGTAAGAAAGGCATACCAAATTCTTTTGAAATAAACTTTGAAAGATAATTTTTCACATTTTTGATATATAATTGAACCATAATTAACCATCGTTAAGATGGTTTTTTTATTATATCTAAAGGTTAAAAAATGAAAGCTTGATGTAGCCACGTTATAGCGTTTCTAACTGAGGTTATTATAGAAAATAATTAGTTGGAAGAGCTGAGCGTATTCATCAGCAGCGAAAGTGGCGTTATGGCTTCAGCCATTACACCACCGGACGAGTTGGAGACTTTCCGGCCTTTGGGAAGGCTTCAACCGAGGCTCGAGACCGCACTGTGGCTCGAACCGTGCCGCACAGCAGATGAATATGCTCAGCTCTGGAAATGACAGAGCAAACTTTCAACCTTTAGTACTATATTTATATCCGTGGTTTGGATATTGGGAGAACTGCAAATTGAAAATCAAAAATATTGCAAGAAGTGTGCTTACACCTAGACCTTCAGAATTTATTTCAACTCAAACAGATAATTTTTTGAGAAGATTAAAGCCGAGACCGTTTGTCGTTGATTATATCGAAGGTGTTTATAAAAATAATGTCTTACCTAATGTCAATGATGATACAGTTACAATTTCCGTTCTAACTGATACTCATGCTAAAGCCGTTGTCAGTTCTTCCTATTATGGAATCAATGGTATGCGGCATATTATTGAGGCCAATTATGTCAGTGACCACCTAGGAGTCGATCTGAATGTTCATTTGGGCGATTTGATGGATGGCAGCGACAAACCTGAGATAAGTCGGGGTATTTTGAAGTTTGCGGTTGAAAATTATCAGGCAAGCAAGGCCCCATTTTTTATTATTGAAGGTAACCATGACGAAAATGATAAATATGATGAACATCGTTTCTTTAAAACTGCTTCATTTCACCGAGATGACTATGATTCACTAGTAACTAAATACGATTATGAGCAATCTGAGATTCAACGTTTGAATCCCGTTTCGAGAGTAGGCTGGTTCGATAAAGGCAGTATACGAATTGTCTTCATCGATACGAGTGATATTCCTTATATTTTAAGTAATGGTTCCAAGAAATATGATTTCAAGAAAGTTCGTGGAGTCAGGGAACAACAGCTTGAGGATTTAACTACTGTTTTGGAGCGCACTGTTGATAAACATGTCGTTGTGATGGGACATGCAAATATTATCAGTCCAAGTGGACGGAGTGCGTTAAACTTTAATGGTGACTTGGTGCAACAATTATTGGTTGCATTCAATAACAAAGCTTCTGGACAATTGAAAAATGAATTAACCGGAGATTTTGGTGTAAATATTCGCTACGATTTCTCGTCTACCGGCATTTCTAAGGTAACGACTTATATTTGTGGACACATGCATTACGAAAAAAACTACAAAGTTTCTGAAATTAATCATATAATATTAAATTGTTCGGCCCTTATGGGGAAGAAGCACGGTTTAACAACAGACTATAACAAAAAATGGGATAGACGTTATAATGAAATCTCTGAATTAGCAGGGTATTTCATTAATATCGACCCGAATAAACTACGCTTACAGATTTATGGTTACGGAGCCGCAACAAGGTATGTAAGTTTTGAAATATAAGGGAGAATTATTTTATGTGTGGAATTGTCGGATTCGTAGATAAAAATATTGCAGATAAGAAGCCTGTAATTGAAGCTATGATGGATACGATCAAACACCGTGGACCAAACAGTTCAGGTGAACTACTAGAAGGCGACACTGCGTTAGGTTTCCGTCGCTTGAGTATCATTGATATTAACAGTGGTATGCAACCAATTTATAACGAAGATAGATCAAAAGCCGTCATCTTCAACGGTGAAATTTACAACTATCAAGATGTTAGAAAAGAACTAAAGAAAGCCGGACATATTTTTACAACTGATACTGATACTGAAGTCCTTCTTCATGGATTTGAAGAATGGGGTATCGAAGGTTTGTTGAAGAAAATCCGTGGAATGTTTGCCTTTGTAATTTATGATCTCAAGACTGGTGATATTACTGGTGCTAGAGACTTCTTTGGTATTAAGCCATTGTATTATTACAATCGTGAAGGTACATTTATTTTCGGTTCAGAAATCAAATCTTTCTTGAAGGAACCTAATTTCAAGAAGGAATTAAACAAAGCTGCCTTGAAGCCATATTTGACTTTCCAATATTCAGCTATGAATGAAACTTTCTTCAAGAATGTTTTCAAAATTCCTGAAGGCCACTACTTTACATTTAAGAATGGCAAGCTAAGTATCAAGAAGTACTGGGATATGGAATTCAAAGAAAATAACTTGTCATTCGAAGAAACTGTTAAACGAATTGACAAATCATTGCGTGATTCAGTTGAAGAACACTCAATCAGTGATGTGCCAGTTGGTTCATTGCTTTCAAGTGGTGTTGATTCAAGTTACGTTACAGCTATTTTAAAACCACAACATACTTACTCAATCGATTTCGATACAAGTACGTATGAAGAAGGTACTGCTGCTAAGGAATTAGCCGACAAATTAGGCCTTGAAAATACACGTGGTATCGTTACAAAAGAAGAAGCTATTAAGTCACTTCCTTTAATCCAATACTACATGGACGAACCAGATGCCAACCCATCAAGTGTGCCACTATACTTCTTAACAAAATTAGCTAGCCGTGACGTTACCGTTATCCTTTCAGGTGAAGGCGCTGATGAGTTGTTTGCTGGATATGCAAATTATGGATTCCACTCACATTCAAAGGCTATCCGTGTCGTTGCTGAAGACTTGAAGAAACTACCTAAGGGCGTTAAATACAAGTTAGCTCGTGGTTTGAAGAAGATGCCTAACTTCCCAGGAAGATTGCACTTGTACGAATCAACAGCTAAGGCTGAAGAATTCTTTATCGGACAAGCTAAGATCTTTACTGAAAAAGAAGCAGCAGATTTAGTTAAACCAGAATTTGAAAAATCACGTTCAGTACATGACATCGTTATGAGAAGTTACAACAAAGTTCGTGACTATAACGATGAAGTTAAGAAGATGCAATACCTAGATCTTCACCAATTCATGGCAAACGACATCATCCTAAAAGCTGACCGTATGAGTATGGCCAACTCAATGGAATTAAGAGTACCATTCCTAGATAAAGAAGTTGCCAAAGTAGCAGCCGGCGTACCTACAAAGTATCTTTTGAACAGTAAAGATAGCAAGTATGCATTAAGAGTAGCTGCCGAAAGAGCACTTCCAAAAGAATGGGCTAAACGTGAAAAACTAGGCTTCCCAGTTCCAATCCGTGACTGGATCAGAACAAAAGAAGTTTATGAAGACTTCCGTAAGTTGTTCAGTGCCGACTTTGCCGGAGAATTCTTCGACCAAGACGCAATCTTGAAGATGCTAGATGGCTGTTATCGTGGAGAAAACGATGATCGTCGTAAAGTTTGGACAATTTATACATTCTTGATTTGGTATAAAGTTTACTTTATCGATGGTGGTAAGAAACCAGACGTTGATCCTAAGGTTTTTGTACCAGAAGACGAAGAAAAATAGAGAGTGGAGACAGGGCGGTCAGCTCCCGAGCATTTGCATGACTTCACGAATTATCCGCGTACTTTGCGGATGATTTGGGAAGTTAGGCAAAGCGGAAGGAGTTGCCCTGTCGGAACTCGTTTTAGAGCCACTGCCTATATAAACAAATATTTAAGAACATACTAATATTATTAGTGATTTTTGTAATTTATCAAAAGTAAAAGGAGTTGTTTCCAACTTGATGTTATATCAAGCGGGAAACAACTCCTTTTTTTTATTGAATAATTATATCTAAATTTACTTTATTAAAAAAGATATATAAGTCTGCAAATCAACGAGTTCAAAGCTTATTACATAAAATAATATTCTGATATTTGATTATTAAATACAAAACAAAATAAATAATGAAATAAGCTTTATCAAATGATTTATTAAATTACTTATAGCGTTACTATTAAACTGATTACGGATATTTTGACGTCAGAATGAAAGTTTTAAAGAAAATCTGTAACTTGGGTATAGGCATTAAAGGTATTGATTGATATTTGTTATTTGATAAGAGAGTTTATTAATTAAATAGACTTTTCAGGGAGGCAACTAATGAGGTTTAATCAATTGAAAAGAGATCCTAATTCGATTATTAGAAAAAAGCTGTATAGGAAAGGTAAATGTTGGGTGATCTCATCATCTTTAGCATTTGCTAGCGGGCTAATACTTTTGGGTACTAGTGGGATGTTAGTTCAAGCGGATGCTACAAGTGATAATACAACACAAGAAGATAATGTTGTAGTGCAAGGAAACAGTATTCAAGATGGTAGTACTACAAGTTCAAATGATGCTAACGGTTCTGAAAGTGTGGGCAGTGGTCAATCTTCTTCTGACAATGGTGCTGTTACTAAGAGTTTAAACGGAGGGATTGAACAAACAACACAAAATCCCACTAATAAAGTACAACCGGAAAATATTCAGGTTACAAAGAATCCTGTTGCTGATAATGACAATGTATCTCAAGATAAACAGACAAAAGTAACAAAATTTGCGTCTTTAAATGAGGAAGGTGCTCCTACTAAAGATTCAACAGAAACCGGAGCAGGCACTGCTCCAAAGGATATAGTGCCTAATTATAATCCTGACGCAGTTTTTGCTGATAACACGAATAATTCACCAATGTCAGGTACCCAATTTACAATTGCTGATAATCAAATTCCAAATCAAATCAAGCAAGAAGGTATCTATCAAAGTGGTATGGATGGAACATCACCATATTTCATAACTAATGATACACATACATTGTATCTTCTTGATGGAACCCTAGATAAAGTGTATACAGAAGAATTATTGACTAATGATGACTTGATGCTGAATCATATTTTTAAAGTCGATACATCGTTGGCAAAGAAAGTTTATTTCCCAACAGATTCAAGTAATTTCTTTTCCGGTATAACATATGCGAGTACAATGGGTAACACTCATGTCTTAGAAATGGATTTGTCTAAAGCTGATACTAGCAATGTTACTGATATGTCTTATATGTTTAATAATGCGTCAGTTCAGGCGCTTGATCTAAGTTCTTTTGATACTAGTAATGTTACTAATATGTCTTATATGTTTGAGAATTTAAATACAATGAGCGTGCCTAATAGTAATGACATAGAGGCACCTTGCGTTTTAGATGTATCGAGTTTTAATGGAAATGGACTAACGGGTTCCGACGTTGTTGACGGTATGTTTGAAGATACAAATGTCACAACTATAAATATGCCTCATTTTACAATTAATTCAGACGGTGTTGAAAATGCCTATTATATGTTTAATGGAGTTGTTACTGATAAAGTTTCGATTCCTAATTTTGATGGTAGCAAAATTAAGAATTGGGATTACATATTTTCAGGAGCTAATATTAACAATCTAGATATTAGTAATTGGAATATGACAGGTAATTCCAAATATTCCGAGTTTTTTTCAGAGGCTAATATAAAAGAAGTTGTATTGGGACCTAAGGACAAATTTGTTTGGGACGAAAGTATTCCTACGGTAGGTACTGATGTAACAGATGATAGTAAATGGATTAGTATTGAAAAAAATGGGTTAGTTGATAATCCAGAAACGGCATTAATGTTTAGTGCCTATCCACAGGTTCAAAATGACGGATTGAGTAAATATTATGATGGTACTGGTAAAACCGGTGTAAGAGCATTTGTACCAGATATTGATATTGCTAAGTTAAACTTAAATGTTCCAACCATGATAGATGGCAAGAAGACAGCTGATACAGTTTATCCGGACCTATACGTAAAAATTGGTATTCCTGTAACAGTAGATGTTCCCGTTAAGACGGGATATACTTCTGACAAAAAGACGATTGTTGCAACGGTTACAAAAGACGGTATTACCACTGACGAAACTATTAACTATAAGAAAATACCGACAAGCAGTGGAACGACACAAAACATTTTTGTATCTAATAACGTTCAAACAGTCGTAACCTATCCTGACAAAGGTAATGTGACTCTGTACAAACAAGAAGGACAAGAGTTTGTTCCAATTACTGATCGGGTTGTAGAAGCTGATAGTGGTTGGTATACTGACCAGGTTGCCAATGTTGGCAGTGAAAAATCTGATATACAATATTATAGAATTGCCACCAACGAGTGGGTCAAAGCTAGTCAGGCTTACGTATATAAAGCTAATAAGATAATCATTAGAACAACCCCAGGAGCTGCTAAGCAATTGATTCATGCTGAAGGTACTAATGTCACTGACCGTGCATTAAGTTCAGATACTGAATGGTATAGCGATTTAACTGCTGTACTTGGTGACAGTGAGTATTACCGAGTAGCGACGAATGAATTTGTAAATAAAGCTGACGTAACTGTAATTAAAGATATCTAAATAACAATTAGGAAGTATCCAGGATAAACTGGATGCTTTTTTTATAGAATATTTAAAGGTTGAAAGTTAAGAAACAATAAAACTATTGCCAAACTTAAATAGTGGACAGGATTATTTGATATAGTAAACTTGATATTTTTCTAAACAGAAGCCGTTAGGGGAATTCTGCTTAGAACCAGAATCAGGGGTGGAAAAATGGATACTAGCAATGTAACAAATATGAGCCAAATGTTTTTAAATTGTCGGTCACTAAAAGAATTAAACTTATCCAGTTTCAATACTAATAGTGTCCAAGATATGTCACAGATGTTCAGTGGCTGCAGCGATTTACGCATGCTTAATATTACAAATTTTGATACCAAAAAAGTTACTAATATGAACGGAATGTTCGCTGGTTGTGAAACCTTGGAAGAGTTGGATTTATCAAACTTTGACACGAAAAATGTTAAGAGTATGGATAACATGTTCCAATCTTCCGATGCTCTAAAGTCACTCAAATTGGGTGAAAAATTCGTTGTGCCCAAGAATAAAGAACATAATTTAAAACTGGTCAACCGGACTTGGGTTGATGTTGGAACTGGCACGATTAAGAATCCTAAGCCAACCAACAAAGAAGGCATCAGTTCAGTTGAATTGTTGAAACACCATGATAAAGGCAATTGGGTCGTTAAACCTGAAAAGGCCTACCAAGGTGATTTCAAATTGATCATCGCTAATAATTTGAACAAAGATATCGTTATGGATGTTCCAGAAGATATTCGTCCAGAATACATTGGCAGCAGTTTTGAAATGATGGTTCCACAAATCATTGGTTATAACGCTGATAAAAAGATTTTACACGTTACCGCTACAGATAAAGGTTTAATCAGTGACGATAAAGTTAACTATACAAAAATCGAATCTGAAGTTGATCCTAGAACAGTTACTTTTGATAAACCCGTCGAAGCAGTAAAACCTGCAGAGCCCGTAACGCCAAAGGTACAACCTACTTCTTCAGTACAATTGGCTGAAAAAGTTGCACCAAAGCCTGAGAAAAAAGTGGAAGTTCAACCAGCAGAGAAGACTGAGACAAAGGTTGAGACTAAGCCTGAAGAAAAAGAAAAACCAGCAGAAAAGGCAGAGCCAACAAAGCCTACAGTAGCCGGTAAAGTTTCAAAATTCATGCATTATGTCACAGTACATCCTGATATCCAATCAGCTCAAACTTACAACACTAATGGTCAAATTAATAAAGGCGACCAATTGCGTCAAAATTATAGTTGGTTCAGTGATAAGCAACTCCAAATTGGATCTCAAAAATATTATCACGTTGTAGGCGATTCATGGATCAAAGCAGAAGATGTCTACCGTTATCAAGAATTCCAAAATATTGTTAAGACGAAAGATGTTGTTATGACACACTTAGTTAATAGTCGTGCCGAAGAGCTAACTAACCGTGGCTTGGGTGCTTTGAGTACATGGCAAACGTCTAAAGAAGCATTGATCGGTGATCACAAGTATTATCAAATAACTACTAACGAGTTTGTTGACGCTGATAGCGTTGATTTGATGAATGCTTAAGGTTGCTGTTTAAACCGTTACAGTCGTTATGCAATAGCAGTAAAGCATGAATTTATTGCGTATTTGGATTATCGGTTAATTTAAATCATTGTAATTGTTCATGATATTATTAATGATTTTTCAAGTGAGATTTATAATTAATTATTTCAAATAACGATTCATGAAGCTTGTAATATCAAGGCTGACAAAAAATATATCACCATTATTGATGAATGATTGTTTCGACGAAATCGACATTATTCAATGATAATCAGAGGCGATGGCTCGCATTTACTTCATGTAGATGTGAGTTTTTTTGATGCGTGTAGCAAATAGGGTAGCGTTATGACGTTACTGTTAATATGTGATATATTAATAACCGCCGATATAAAATAATTATCAGTTGTCTCAAACAGATTTATTAGAAATACGCTGTATTATGCCTTTTTCAAGTGATAAATTAAGAAAAGGATAAGGCTAGGAAATTAAAACCCACAGCGATACTCGTTGTGATAAATTGAATATGGTATAATTTTGTTTGAAATGTGTGAAAATTTAAAAATAGAATTTTAATATAGTAAGAGGTTGATCCCTATCGAAACTGAATCAGGAAAAAAATTCACGCCTATATTATTAGGTAGTGATATGAATGTTTACGGAATGGCTCGTGCTTTCCATGAACTTTATGGGGGCACTGTTAAGGCCTATGCTGATATCCAATTGGCACCTACAAGATATACAAAAATCTTAAACTTAACACTTCACCCAGGCTTTTCTGAAGACCCTGTTTTTATTGAAAAAATGCGTGAAATTGCTAAAGTTTACCAAAATCACGAAGAACCAGTTATCTTAATTGGTTGTGGTGATGGTTATGCCGAACTTATCAGCAAACATAAAGAAGAATTATCAAAGACATTTGTCTGCCCATATGTTGATTATGATTTACTAAAATCATTGAATAATAAAGAGAGCTTTTATAATGTTGCCGACAAACATGGTTTGCCACATCCTTTGACAAAGATCATTACAAAAGATATGTACGAAAGTAAGCAGGATATGGATGTGCCATTTGATTTCCCAGTGGCTTTAAAACCTGCTAACAGTGTTGAATGGTTGGATATTCATTTTGAAGGCCGTAAGAAAGCTTTCACTATCCATTCACAAGAAGAATACATGAGTATTGTCGGTAAAATTTATGGCAACGGCTATAAATCTGATTTGATTTTACAAGACTTTATCCCTGGTGATGACTCTAACATGCGTGTTTTGAATGCCTATGTTGATCAAGATCACCACGTCAAGATGATGTGTTTAGGTCACCCAATTTTGGAAGACCCAACACCTCAATCAATTGGTAATTACGTTGCAATCGTGCCTGAATTCAATCAGGATGTTTACGACCGTGTTCAAAAGTTTCTTGAAGATATTGAATTCACTGGTTATGCCAACTTCGATATGAAGTATGACTCTCGTGACGATACTTTCAAATTCTTTGAAATCAACTTGCGTCAAGGTAGAAGTAGTTTCTTCGTCACATTGAACGGCTATAACTTAGCTAAGTATGTTGTTGAAGATTACGTTGAAGGCAGTCTTGAGAACGAACCAACTGTCTATGCCAACAAGAACAAGGCTCAACATAAGCTTTGGTTAGGTGTACCAGTTAAAGTCTTCAACAAGTATGCTGCTAAAAACGATGCAACTAAATATGCTGACGAATTAATCAAACAAGACCGCGTTGGAACAACTGTTTTCTATGATAAAGACAGATCATTCAGACGTTGGATGTTGTTGACATACATGTTCCACAATTACGTTAAGAGATTTGATGAGTACTTCGAAGAGAACAAAGGACGTGACTTTAAATAACTTAGGGGGCTTTATTGATGGACGAAATAAAAGGATACAAAGTTAAAAAAGTAGATTATTCTAAGATTTTAATCTGTGTCGATTCAGACGATTTTGTGTCATCGAAAAACGCTTTTAATTATGCCTGTTCACTAGCAAGACACCATAATGCCGAACTAGGGATTGTTTCAGTGCTGGAAACTGGCGATTTGAATATTTTTCAATCACTAGATCCAGAAGTTTTGAAAGAACGCCGTGAAGAGATTAAAGAACTTCTAGCAATGTATGGCGAAAAAGCCGAAGACTATGGAGTTAAGAATATCCATTTGATGGTAACAGAAGGAACACCAGGTACAACAATAGTTGATAAAGTCATTCCAAGTTTCAAACCAGATTTAGTGATTGTTGGTGTTGAAGAGAAGAACAGAACACGTAATACAATCGGTTCGCAAGCTGCAAAGATTGTGAATAATTCTAGATGCTCGGTTAGTGTGATTAGATAGAGAGTGGAGCAGGCCCGGGAATTTCCGAGCATTTGCATGACTTCACGAATTATCCGCTTACCTTGCGGATGATTTGGGAAGTTAGGCAAAGCGGAAGAAATTGGCCTGCGGAACTCGTTTTAGAGCCACTGCCTATATAAGCAGAGGTTTTAACACCCAATCTACCAATAAAGAAAAAGCACTTACAAAAAAAGTACGAAAAATAAATAACAAATAAAATAGTGGACAATCTAAATAAGATGTCCGCTTTTTTAGTAGGGTATCAAGAGTTTCTTGATTTAGAGCATTGCTAAGTATTAAAAACTTCCAGAAGAACAGAGCCGGAGGGTATTAGAAATTTCACCGGCAGTGGGAAGAGGAGTTAGGACGAGTGAATTTCTCGTTCTTACTCCTCTAGGACGATTTTTGAGACTTGCCGGTTTTGCAAGGCTCAAAAACGAGGCCCGAGACCGAACTTTGGCTCGGACCGGTCCCCACAGCAGGCGAAAATTTCTAATACCCTCCGGCGGCAGTGAAAAGAATAAAACTGAAACATAAATATTCTAATAAATTATAAAGAGTGATATAGTAGTCACTAAAAAATAACGGCGGTGAATTATATATGTTAATGAGTAAAGTTGTCGGTGGTGCAGGTGACATGGTTAACGCCAAGCCAGCCGATTTTAAAGATAATTTGTATTTGGCTGTCAATGGTGCTTGGCAAGAAAAGGCTGAGATTCCTTCAGATAAGTCACGTACTGGTGGTTTCATGGATCTTGACGAAGGTGTCGAGAAGAAATTGATGAAAGAATTCCATGAATTCGCTGACGGGGAAAAAGAATTAGATGACGAATTGATGGAACAAGCTGTTAAGTTATATCGTTTGACGAATAACGTTGACCACTTGAGTAAATTTCACCAACAACCAATTTTGAAAGATATGCAAAGAATCAGCGATTTGAACAATTTGCAAGACTTAAGTGAAAATATGGCTCAACTTTCAAAAGATGGTTTCCCATTGCCAATCGATGGTGAAGTTGACGCTGATATGAAAGATACCGCTAAGAATGCCTTGTACATCGGTGGCGCTAGTCTAATTTTGCCTGATAAATCTTACTATGATAAAGACAATGAATCAGGTAAGAAATTGTTGGCTAAATACGCTGAAATTGCCGGCCGTTTGCTTTCAATGATTGGCTACAAGTTGGACGATGCTAAAGAAATCGTCGATAAGGCTTTGGCTTTTGATAAGGCATTGCTTCCTATCGTTAAGAGTTCTGAGGAGTGGGCTGACTATACAAAAGTTTATAACCCAATGGACTTTACCGAGTTTATTACTAAATCAGACAAGCTTGATTTGAAGAGTTTAGTAACAGATTTGATTAACGATACTCCTGAAAAAGTTATTATCACTGAGCCAAGATACTTGGATAATTTGAACAAGTTAGTTAATGACGATACTTTTGAAGATATTAAAGCTTGGATGATGGTTAAATTCCTAACAGGCAACGCTTCAATTCTTGATGAAGAATTCCGTCAAACAATTGGTGAGTATCAACTTGCTAAGAGTGGTGCCAAGGAACTTCAAAATAGAACTAAGTATGCTTATCACTTTGCTTCAGGTATGTTCAGTGAAGTTGTCGGTGCTTATTATGGTAAGAAATACTTTGGTGAAAAAGCTAAGGCTAACGTTCGTGAAATGGTCAAGAAGATGATTTCAATTTACGAGCAAAGACTTTCTAACAACGATTGGTTGAGCGAAGATACTAAGAAGAAAGCTATCGTTAAACTTGATAAGATTGTTATTAAAGTTGGTTATCCTGATAAGATTCAAGATATTTACAGTAAATTCCAAATTAACGAAAATGATTCATTGTATGACAACGTTTCGCGAATCAAGAAGATTATTACACAAGATTCATTGGATCAATTCCACAAGCCAGTTGACCGTGAAAAATGGTTGATGCCAGGACACATGGTTAACGCTTGTTACGATCCATCAAGAAATGACATCACATTCCCAGCAGCTATTTTGCAGGCACCATTCTACAGCTTGGACCAAACAAGCAGTCAAAACTTTGGTGGTATCGGTGCTGTTATCGCTCATGAAATTTCCCACGCCTTTGATAACAACGGTGCGCAATTTGATGAATACGGTAATATGAACAACTGGTGGACAAAAGAAGATTACGCTAAGTTCCAAGAACTAACTAAGAAAGTGATCGATGAATTTGACGGCATTCCATACGCTGGTAGCAAGGTCAACGGTACTTTGGTTGTCAGTGAAAACGTGGCCGATGTCGGTGGATTACGTTGTGCTCTAGAAGCAGCTAAGGAAGACGCAGACTTTGATGTCAAAGCATTCTTCACTAACTGGGCTAAAGTTTGGAGAAATAAGTCAACTAAGCAATTAACAGAAATGTTCTTGTCAGTTGACGTCCACTCGCCAGCTCCATTGCGTGCTAATGTTATGGCTCAAAACATGGATGAATTCTATGATGCATTCGATGTTAAACCAGGCGACGGTATGTGGTTAGATCCAGATAAGCGAGTTAATATTTGGTAAAATTAAATTATAAGCGAGAGTGTGACAAAACATGGTCAGCTTTCGAGCATTAAGGCAAATACCTCTAGTAATCCGATTTGGATTGCTGGAGGTATTTGTTTTAAGCGGAAAAAGCTATGTTTTGTTGCACGTTTATGGCCGCATGTTTAAGGTAAAAATAGTTATGTCACAGCCCCCCTTTTTTTATGCCGCTGCCTTTTCCCTAATTAAGATTGTGTTGCTGTATTTGAAGAGCGGAATAGTCCTAAATCAAAATTAATTACATAATATATTGAGTATTTGTATAAAAGAAGCTAATGATTTGCGTAATATTCAATTCTAAAAGTAAACTTAGCTGGAGGTTGGTAGAGAAATTGGTCCGCAGTGAAATGTATTGTAAGAACGAAGTTCTTGCAATACAAGGACGACTTTTGAGACGCGGGTTTCGGCTCAAAAGCGAGGCCCGAGACCGCACTTTGGCTCGGGCCGTTCCTCACAGCAGACCAAATTTCTCTACCAACCGGAGGCGGCAATATATAAACAACATTTCTTAATATTATAATTGCTCTAATTAAATTAGAAGAGTACCATAGAAATACAAAATAAGTTGTGGCGGTGAATTAATTGAGAATTAATAAAATTATTGGTGGTGCCGGGGATTTGGCACTTGATACAAAACCAACTGATTATAAAGACAATCTATATCTAGCAGTTAATGGTAAGTGGCAGGAAAAAGCTGAGATTCCAGCTGATAAATCCAGTGCCGGAGCTTCCGTTGATTTGGAATTGGAGATTGAAAAGAATCTCATGCAGGAATTCCACGATTTTGCTAAAGATGATAGTTCAATTAATGACTCAGAACTTTTGCAAGCCATCAAACTATATCGAGTAGCTAACAATGAAGAAACTTCTCAAATGGTACAAAATAACTCCATTTTGAAGGATATTGATCGTATCAAAGCATTGAGTTCAGTAAATGATTTGAGTAAAAATTTTGCCAGCTTGAGTAAAGATAATTTTATTTTGCCATTAGAAATGTTCGTTGAAGCCGATATGAAAAATACCGCTAAAAACGTTGTCTTTGTGAATGGTGCCGATTTATTCTTGCCTGACAAATCTTACTATGACGAAGACAATGAATTTGGTCATAAATTGTTGGCTAAATATGTCGACGTCGCTACTAAATTATTGGAAAAATTGGGATACAGCGATGCAGATGCCAAAGATACTGTGAAGAAAGCTTCAGCCTTTGATAACTTGTTGGTTCCAGTTGTAAAGACAGCGGAAGAATGGGCTGAATATACCGAAATTTATAACCCTTATGAATTTAATGATTTTGGCGCTAAGTCAGATACTTTGGACTTGAAGACTTGGGTTACCGATGAAATCAAGGCAACTCCAGAAAAAGTTATCGTTGTACAGCCAAGATATATGGACAATCTAAATAAGCTTGTTAATGACGATAATTTTGAAAATATCAAGGCGTGGATGATTGTTAGATATTTGATGGATAACGCAGAATTTGTCAGTGAAGATTTCCGTCAGATTTATGGTGAATTTAAATTGGCTCGTAGTGGTGCCAAAGAATTACCTACAAGAACTAAATACGCCTATCATTTGGCAGAACGTACATTTAGCGAAGTTGTCGGAGTTTATTATGGTAAGAAATACTTTGGTGAAAAGGCCAAAGCAGATGTCCGTGAAATGATCAAGAAAATGATTAATATTTACGAACAACGAATCAATGACAACGATTGGTTAGGTGAAGATACCAAGAAAAAGGCTATCGTTAAGTTGGAAAAGATTGTTCTTAAAGTTGGTTATCCCGATAAAGTTGAAGCAATTTATAAAAAGCTAAAAGTTGATGAAAATGCCACTCTTTATGACAATATGGTCCAACTGAATAAAGTTTTGGTACAAGATAACTTGGATGATTATCACAAACCAGTCGACCGAACAAAATGGGCAATGCCAGGACATATGGTCAACGCATGTTACGATCCAACACGCAATGACATCACATTCCCAGCCGCAATTTTGCAAGCACCATTCTACAGCTTGAAGCAGACAAGCAGCGAAAATTATGGAGGGATCGGAGCAACAATAGCACACGAAATTTCTCATGCTTTCGATAACAACGGTGCACAATTTGATGAATATGGAAATATGCATAATTGGTGGACAAAAGAAGATTACGCACATTTCAAAGGATTGACACAAGAAATGATTGACCAGTTCCAAGGCATCGTTTATGCAGGCGGCAAGGTTAATGGAAAACTAGTTGTAAGTGAGAATATTGCCGATGTCGGAGGAATGCGCTGTGGAATCGAAGCGGCCAAGTCAGAACCAGACTATGACCCTAAACAATTCTTCATCCAGTGGGCTAAATCATGGAGGTTCAAGGCAACACAAGAGTATAACGAAGATTTATTAGCAACCGATGTACATGCACCACAACCAATGCGGGCAAACGTAATGTCACAAGATTTAGATGAATTCTTTGAGGCATTTGATGTCAAAGAAGGAGACGGAATGTGGCTAGCAACGGATAAACGTATTAATATTTGGTAAGCCGTCTCCAGAGCTGGAAAATATTTGAAATAGGCAATCAACTAGCACCATGATTTAATTTATAAAAATTAATTGATCTCATCAGCCGCAGAAGGTTGTTGAGGTCTTTTTTTTGAACTAAAGGTTCTACAAAATGGTTTTCCTCTAAAGCACTACGCAGGCGAAGCCCAGGCTATGTTTTGAACTTAAAGGTTTTGAACTTAAAGGTTTTGAACTTAAAGGTTTTGAATTTAAAGGTTTTGAATTTAAAGGTTTTGGATCTTAAAGGTCTAAAAGGCATGGAAGCAAAGGAACAAAGCGGAGGGTGACAGAGAAATTTTTTACCAGTGGTGCAGGTGGCGTTATGGCTTTAGCCATTACACCACGGACGATTTTGGAGACTTACCGGGCTTTGGTAAGGCTTCAAATCGAGGCGCGAGACCTTGGCTCGCACCGGTCCCACCACAGGTAAAAAATTTCTCTGTCACCCGGAGCGCCAAAAGATAAAATTATTGATAACCCAAAACAAATATGATAAAATTTTTCAGCTTGTGACAAATCCAAAAATAAAGGAGGGATTTTTATGGAACAAGAAACTTTTGCAATAAAAAATTGGCGCCGAAATATTTATCTATTTTTAACCGGTCAATTTTTGTCAGGGATTACCAGCATGATTGTTCAGTACGCCATTATTTGGTATTTGACCAAACAGACAGGATCAGCGACAGTTCTGAGCATGGCGACATTGTTAGGAATGTTGCCGATGATTCTGTTGAGTCCATTTGTGGGCCCATACGTCGACCGAACTAACAAGAAAGCACTGTTGATCATACCTGATATTATTGCGGCTTTAGTGGCGATAGTATTGGCCATGGTAGGCTTTCTGACACATGAATTTCCAATTTGGCTAGTGTTTATTTCATTAGTTATTAGAGCTATCGTGCAGACTTTCCAAATGCCAACGATTCAATCAATTTTGCCAACAATGGTACCGCAAGACCAGTTGACGAAAATTAATGGTCAATTAGGAATGGTTCAATCAGCCAATTACATCATTGCACCAGCATTAGGAGCCTTTCTTTTCGCTATCATTTCCATGCCCGTATTGATTTTATTTGACGTTTTAGGAGCCATTATCGGGGTAACGATTATCTTGTTCGTAAAAATCCCAGAATATCCTAAAACAGATGAAAAAGTTCGTGTATTGGCAGATGCCAAATTCGGATTAGACTTATTACGTTCGAAAAAAGGCTTGTGGTACATGACTTTAATGGGAACCGTATTCACATTATTATTTATGCCAGCAGTCAGCATGTATCCATTAATGACAATGTCATATTTCAAAGGTACAGTTGCTCAGGCAGGTATCATTGAAATGATTTATTCAGTCGGAGCGCTGATTGGTGGAACGATTATCGGATTTTTAGGTAATTGGTCAGATCGAATCAGACCGTTGATATGGTCAATGTTCATTATGGGAATCACGATGGGCATGAGTGGCTTTCTACCACAAAATTACACAGGATTTCTGTGGTTCTTCGCCTTGAATGCCATTTCCGGAATAGCCACACCGTTCTTTAATACACTGTTGATGGCAATGATTCAGCAAAGTTATCCGCCAGAACAGTTAGGCCGAGTCTTAGGAATTATGAATTCATTAATGAGTTTGGCAGGACCAGTAGGATTGATATTTGCCGGACCATTGGCTGATAAAATTGGCGTTAACAATTTATTTGTAATTGCAGGATTGGGAACAATAGTCTGTGGCATTTTTGTATTTATGAATGCTACAACACGAAATTACGATAAAGAATTGCAAAAAGAAATTGATTAGTTTTCCGCCTCCGGTTTCGAGGGAGATGAGGTAGCCTGCTGTGGGACCGACTTGAGCCAAGGTCTCAAGTCTCGATTTTGAGCTTCGCAAAGTACGCGAATCTCAAAATACGTCCTGTGGTGTAAGACCGGAAAATCGCCGGTCTAACACCACTGCCACGGCTGGCTACCTCACTCCCTCGAAACCTCCGGCTAGTTGGTTGGATGTTTTTATTTGTATTGAAGTGTAATGATATAAAAATATATGGAGTGTTAAAACACTATTATTTGAATGACGTCATTTTAATTGATCAAAAAAACTGTAGTAATCTCATAAAAAGGATTGCTACAGTTTTTTGGTTCTACAATTCGAATTAAAGTTAAATCAATATTGGAGAGCATACAACCAAGCATACCAAGAGCTGGAGGGTGACAGAGAATTTTTTTACCGGTGGTGCAGGTGGCGTTATTGCTTTAGCAATTACACCACGGACGACTTTGGAGACTTACCGGGCTTTGGTAAGGCTTCAAAGCGAGGCGCGAGACCTTGGCTCGCACCGGTCCCACCACAGGTAAAAAAATTTCTCTGTCACCCGGAAGCGGAAAAAAACTAAAAATATTTTTTTATTTTTTGTGATGTATACGTTTTCTTATATAATAGTAGGTAACAAAGAAAGGTGAGGGTCTAATGGCATACATTGAAGTTAGAAATGAATCGAAACGTTATCACATGGGGGAAACGACGATTATTGCTAATAATAATCTGAATTTTAATGTTGATAAGGGGAAACTTACTGTCATTTTAGGGCCTAGTGGTGCTGGTAAATCAACTATCTTGAACATTTTGGGTGGCATGGATACTCCCACTGAGGGTCAAGTTATTATTGATGGGACGGATATTGCCCAGTTCTCTGAGCGTGAATTGACCACGTATCGCCGTAATGATGTCGGTTTTATTTTTCAATTCTACAATTTGATTCCTAATTTAACGACTAAAGAAAATGTTGAATTGGCTTCGGCCATTGTTAAAGATGCTTTGGATGCCACCAGAATCTTGCAGGCAGTTGGTTTGGGAGATCGTGTTGATAATTTCCCATCACAATTATCGGGTGGTGAGCAACAGCGTGTTGCAATTGCTCGGGCTTTGGCCAAGAATCCCAAGTTGTTGCTGTGTGATGAACCAACGGGTGCTTTGGATTATGAAACTGGTAAACAAGTTCTAACGCTGTTACAAAATGCCAGTCACATTGATAATAAGACGGTTATCGTCATCACTCACAACTCGGCTTTGGCAAAAATGGCTGATCGAGTGATTCGAATTCACGATGCCAAGGTTCAATCAATTGAAGATAATCCTTATCCAACTCCAGTCCAAGATATTGAATGGTAGGTGATAAAATATGAGTCCTTTAACGAGAAATATGTTGCGCGATATTAAGAAATCCAAAGGACGATTTATCGCCATTATTTTGATTATCATGTTAGGTGTCTTGATTTTCGTTGGTGTCAAAGCTGCCGGTCCGAGTTTGAATGATTCGTTGGACAAAACAGTTTCCGACAAGAATTTATCTGACATTCAAATGTTGTCAACAACTGGCTTTTCAGAAACCGACTTGAAGTTAGCTCGAAAAGTTCCAGGGGCTCAAGTTGAAGCTACAAAATTCAAGTATGTTATTGGTGGTAAAAGTAAAGTGGCCGTTGCGCTCTATGGCTATGATGAAACTGCCAAGCAGAATCAATTGATCATGCGTAGTGGACGTTTGCCTGAGCATAATAATGAGGTTGTTTTGGATAAGAATGCTAAATCCAAGTATGGCTATAAATTGGGACAGCAGTTCCATTTTGCTAATGATTCTGGGTTAAACCAAAAGTCATACAAGATAGTTGGGTTTGCTGATTCGCCACAATATATTGATAACCAGTCACGTGGCTCAACCAATATCGCGGATGGACAAGTGCAATTATTTGCGTATATTCCGGAAAATCAACTGGATATGTCTGTAGCAACAATGCTGAATTTACATTTTAATTCTTTGAAGGATAAAAATACGTTCAGCGATGCCTATAAAGACGCAGTTGATAAAAAATTAACAATACTAAAGAAGAAGTTTAAAAATCGCAAGTATCAACGGACAACTGAAGTTACAGCCGACTATTTAACTCAATTCGACCAGCAACAAGCACAGTTGGACCAGTTACGTGCAATGGATCCGCAAGCTGCCAGTCAACAACAAGTACAGTTGAATGCTGCGAAAGCAAAGGTTTTAAAGAAAGCTAAGACGAGTTATACATGGCAAACGAGAAATGATATGCCCGGCTTTTCAGCATATGGTGAGAGTTCAGATCGAATCGCTGCCATTGCCAACGTCTTTCCAGTGTTCTTCTTCCTAATCGCTGCTTTAATAACGTTCACAACAATTACTCGGATGGTTGAAGAGGCCAGAAGTGAAATCGGAACGTTCAAGGCATTCGGTTATACGAAGTGGGAAATTTCTAAAAACTACTATTACTATGCGATCTCTGCCGGAGTAATCGGAGCCATTTTAGGAGCGTTGATTGGAAATGAGAGCTTGCCAAGAATTGTTCTAGCGCTCTATAAGCAATATATTGCCCTCGATTGGGTGGTTAGTTTGCAGTGGTGGGTCATTCTCATTGCCATGATTTTCTCGCTCTTGGCAACTTTGGGAGCGGCTGTAATCGTTATTAGAAAAGAATTAGTTGAAGGCCCAGCGGCTCTAATGCGTCCGAAAGCTCCTAAATCTGCTAAGAAGATTTTGATGGAGCGAATCAAGCCACTCTGGAATCACTTGAGTTTCAATAGCAAAGTCAGTTATCGGAATTTGTTCCGATTCAAGTCACGAATGTTTATGACAATTATCGGTATTGCCGGTGGTACAGCTCTGATTTTGACAGGATTCGGAATTCAAAATTCTATTGGAGCAAGTGGAAACCGTCAATATAGTGAGATTTTTGATTATCAAGCGGTTGTGAAGCTGAATGACGATGCTAATTTGATGAAAGTTAAACAAGTTTTAAATGATAATGGGCAGTATCAAAGTAGTACAGCTATTAATTCGACGACTGCCAAGTTGAAAGCTAATGGAGAACAAGTTAACGATGTAAATATTTATACGCCAACATCAATAAATAAATTCGATAAATTTGTTCATTTGGGGACTAGTTTAAATAAACATGACGTAATTTTATCAAAGAAGACAGCTCAACTGTTGGATGTTAAAAAAGGCGATAAACTAAACGTTGCGGCAACTGGTGGCAAGAAAGTTACTGTCAAAGTCGGCGCCATAACGGAAAACTTTATCGGACATTTTCTCTACTTGAGTCCAGAAGTTTATCAAGATAAGTTTGGCGAATCGGCAACCGCAAATACTTTGTTGCTACATTTGAAGAACCAGACGAGTGGTCAACGAAAGCATTTGGCTAATAAGTTATTGGATTCTGGTGAAGTGATGGGCACTAGTTATACGCATGATGTTTTGAGTACCGTTTCAAAAATGTCATCATCATTGAAACCAATCGTTTTGATTTTTATCTTATTATCAGGAGTTTTGTCGTTCGTTGTGCTATATAATTTAACCAACATCAACGTTTCGGAAAGAATTAGAGAGTTGTCGACTATCAAAGTTTTAGGATTTTATAACAATGAAGTGACGATGTATATTGTCAGAGAAAATATTATTTTGACGATATTTGGGATTATCGTTGGTTACGGAGTCGGTAATTTATTGACAGCTTATATCCTTAATCAAGCTGCGACCTAATTGGTGATTTTCCCACTGACAATCAGCTGGATTGGCTACTTAGTTGCAACTTTATTGATGATAATTTTCACAGCTATTGTTATGCTTGTAACGCATAAGAAATTGCAACATATTGACATGATTGGTGCACTAAAATCGAATGAATGATTGAGGGTAGTATTATGAGTCTAGAGAACGATAAAGTTCTGATAATTGGTGGTACTTCAGGTTTTGGTAAAGAAGTTGCCATTATGGCTAAGCACAAAAAAGCTGATGTTTATGTCATTGGCCGTGATCAAGAACGTGTGAATCAATTAAGATATGAGGAAAACATTCAAGGTAGTTCATTAGATGCACAAAATAAGGAACAGTTGAACCATTTCTTTGATAAATATGGCTCATTTGACCACATTGTATCGATGCTCGGTGGCGCTATGGGCGGTGGATTTTTGGATAGTCCCATGGCAGAAATTCGTGAAGCAATTGAGGATAAATTCTTCGCCAATTTACAGTTAGTTCAAATCGCAAGCAAACATTTACGTAATAAAGGCTCAATTATTTTGACATCTGGTTCCGGTGGTCATCCTTATGACGCTTCAGGAGCAATTATCGGTAATCAAGCCATTAATACGATGGTTGAAGGGACAGCCGTTGAATTAGCTCCAGATCACAGAATCAATGCCGTATCGCCAACCTGGACCCCAACTGGATTGTGGCGTGATATGAATTCCAAACAATTGGCTCAACAAAAAGATAATGTGGCTGAAAATGTGCCGTTAGGTCGTGTGGCAAGAATCGATGAAGTTGCCTCCGCTTATATTTATTTGATGGAAAACGACTTTATCACTGGTCAAGTCTTGAGAGTTGACGGTGGAGTTGACCTCTAAGAGGTGTTACACTTAAAGCCAACTTTAAGTAGAGGTGAAAAATAATGCCAGTAGAAATTGAAAAAAGATACCGTATTGGTGACTTTTCCGAATTGGTCGGATTGAATAGCCCAACACTTCGTTATTACGAAAAAGAAGGACTGATCAAACCACACCGGACTGATAATGGAGTCCGTTATTATACTGATATGGATGCTAGATGGGTCCGTTTCTTGTTACATTTGAAGAGTACGGGGATGACAATCGAGCAGTTGAAACTTTATGTTAAATTGCGTGCTGAAGGCGATTCAACGATTAATCAACGAATCGAATTGCTTGAGGAAGTTCGTAAAAACTTTGAAGTCGAATTTCAACAATTACAAGATAGTTGGACTATTCTGAATGATAAGTTGGATTGGTACAAGGGTAAAATGGGCGGTCATATCGAAGATAGTGAACAGTTTTCTGAATACTTGGAAAGCTTGAATCACGGGTATTTGCAGGATAGATGATAGCCGTCAGAGGTTGCGAGGGATTGAGCCTGCTGTGGGATCGGCTCGAGCCAAAGAGCGGTCTCGACCCTCGATTTTGAGCTTCGCAGAGTACGCGAATCTCAAAATACGTCCTGTGGTGTAAGACCGGAAGTTCACCGGCCTAACGCCACTTCCACTGCTGACTCAATCCCTCGCAACCTCTGACTAATGTATTGGTTTGTTTGAAATTGAATCTTAAAAATATTAATAGTATAAAAAATAATCGCTTACTTTATGGAAAAGTAGACGATTATTTTTTTTGAATTAATACAATCAAAAAAGCATAATTCATTTCTTCCATGTCAGTTACGTTTGAAGTTGATTCAATCAAAGGATTCTAAAATATAATTTAAGACTGAGCCGGAGGGTGCCAGAGATTTTCACCAGCAGTGAAGGTGTCGTTATGGCTTTAGCCATTACAACACAGGACGATTTTGAGACGTGGTTTTCGGCTCAAAATCGAGATTCGAGACCGTACTTTGGCTCGGATCGGTCCTCACAGCAGGCGAAAAATCTCTGGCACCCGGAGGCGGCATATTTAAATAAAATTCAGATTGTCCTTGACTTAAAGTTAACTTTAAGTAGTTTAATAGAAATCATCAAGGAGGAATTGATTATGGCAAAACAAACAGCAGGACATGACCTATTAGGAGATTTTGCTCCACAATTTGCTGAATTAAATGATGATGTATTATTCGGAGAAGTTTGGAGTAAAGAGTCTGAACTTTCTGCGCATGATCGTTCTCTAATCACAATCGCAAGTATTATTTCAGCAGGTAACCTTGAACAATTAGATGCACATTTAAAAATTGGTAAGAAAAACGGTATTACTAAAGAAGAAATCGTTGCAGAAATTACTCATTTATCATTTTACGCAGGTTGGCCTAAGGCATGGTCTGCATTTAACAGAGCTAAAGAAATTTGGAAGGATGAAAAATAATTATGGCAAAAAATGAAGAATTAAAGACAGACGGAGTTTTTCTCGTTGGTGACAAAAATGATGCATATGCACAATACTTTATCGGACAAAGCTACCTCAAAGGTTTAGTAAGTCCTGAAGACAATATCGACTTTGGTGTTGGTAACGTTACATTTGAACCGGGATGTCGTAACGATTGGCACATTCACCATGATGGTTTCCAAATTCTTTTGGTTACAGGTGGCGAAGGTTGGTATCAAGAGTGGGGCAAATCAGCTCAATTATTGAAGCAAGGTGACGTTGTCGTTATTAAAGAGGGCGTTAAGCATTGGCACGGTGCAACTAAGGACAGTTGGTTCAGTCATGTTGCAATTACTAAAGGTACAACAGAATGGCTTGAGAAAGTTACTGATGCTGAATATAACAAATTATAAGAGGTAAAAATGGTAGAAAAAGTTTTAATCTTGGGAGCTGCTAGTCAAATTGGTCGATATTTGATTCCTGATTTATTGGAACAGACAGATGCTAAATTAACCTTGTTTGCCCGTAATGGTAATCGTCGTTTGAAAAATTTCCAAGATAAAGCAGGAATTATTGATGGCGACTGGACTAATACTGAAGAATTGGTAGCAGCTTTAGAAGGTCAAGGTATCGTTTATTTGGCCACAGTTCCCAATACATCAGTATCGAAGAAAATCGTTGCTGCAATGAAACAGGCTGGTGTTAAACGATTAATTGTAGCCGGTGGACTTGGTATTTTTGATGAAGTTGCTGGAAAGTTTGGTGAATGGAATGCACGGATGATTGGCGATTATACAGCCATCAAGGAAGCATCATTTGCATTGTGTGATCCAGATTTAGATGTAACATTTTTACGAATGACTTGGTTGTATGACCAAGATAATAATACGAAATATGAAATTGTTCCTGAAGGTCAGCCCTATAAAGGGACACAGGTTACTCGTCAGGCAGTAGCACAATTGATTACAGATATTGTTAAAAAGCCATCGCTTTACGGTCAACAAAATATCGGTGTAGTTGAGCCCAACACTGAGTGGGACAAACCGTCATTTTACTAAAATAGTGAGTTTGTTTTAGTTGTTTAAAAAATAAACTGATATTTGAAATTTTAGCAAGTGATAAATTCAATATTTTGATATTTAATAATTGTTAAAATTAACTGTGAATTTCCGAAAATATAACTTATATCACAAAATTATAGACCGAGAAAATGGTCTATTTTTTTTACGCTTTTTTTACATTAAATAGATTATATATATACATCCCGTCTCCATACTATAGCTAATGACTTATTTGGAGGGATTAGATAATGTCTACAGTATTAACGAATATTACTAAGAATTACGATTCAGAGAAAGCGGTCTTGAGTGATGTCAACGCCGAAATCCAAACCGGGGAATTCTTTGTAATCGTTGGCCCATCAGGTTGTGGTAAGAGTACTTTACTACGAATGATTGCTGGTCTAACACCAATCAGTGATGGGGAAATTCGTATCAACGATAAAGTTGTCAACGGATTGCCACCTAAGGATCGTAACTTAACAATGGTTTTCCAAAGTTATGCACTTTTCCCATTTTTGAATGTTTGGGATAACGTAGCTTTTGGTTTGAAAGCTAGAAAGAGTACATCTCAAGCTGAAATTGAAACTCGTGTTAATGATGCTTTGAAAATGGTTAACCTTGAAACTCTAAAGGATAGAAAACCTCGTGAACTTTCTGGTGGTCAAAGACAACGTGTTGCTTTAGCCCGTGCCGTTGCCAGTGATGCCAAGATTTGTTTGATGGATGAACCACTATCTAACTTGGATGCTCAATTGAGAATCAAGATGCGCCAAGAAATTTATGCACTCCAAAGAAAACTTGGTTTAACACTGATTTATGTTACCCATGATCAAGTTGAAGCTATGACTATGGCTGATCACATCATGGTTTTACATGATTCTAAAGTTCAACAAATTGGTACACCAGCTGAAATCTACAAATACCCAGCTAACGAATTCGTTGCCAGTTTCTTCGGAGTTCCACCAATCAACATTTTGCCTGCTGTGAAAGTTTCAAATGGAAAAGTAAATGTTAACAATGATTTTGAAGTTAATATCGATCAACAAGTACCAACTGATAACTTCAAAATTGGTATTAGACCTAACGAATTGGTGATTGAACAAACAGATGAATTGCATGCTAATGCTTCTGTTAAATCAATTGAATTCTTAGGTGATGAAAAGATTGTTTATGCCAAGATGAGTAACAATGATTTGGAAGTAGCAGCTGTTGTTGCCAGTGATGCTGATTTCAAAGCTTATGACACAATCAAAGTTTCTGCTTCTGACAATGTTCTATTATTCAATGGCGATGGTGTAAATATCACTAGAAACGCGGAGGATGTAGTCAATGCTTAAGACTTCAACAACTGACGCTGTTCCAGAAAAAAAGGTTAAAGCCACACAACGTCACAGTTTTCGTTTGAATGCGAATGACAAATATTATGCATCTATCTTTTTAGGTCCTTCATTATTAGTTTTAGGATTATTCGTTTTCTATCCAATGCTTAAGACACTTTATATCAGTCTCTTTTTAACTAATACACTTGGTAAAACGACTGTCTATGTGGGATTAGGTAATTATGTAAATCTAATTTCTTCACCGGATTTTATTTCTAGTATGTTTGTTACGTTATTTTATGTTTTTGCGGTAACTTTCTTTACCGTAGCGCTCGGATTACTACTAGCTAACTTAGCAAGTCAAAAGTTACCAGGGATTGCCATTTTTAGAACACTTTATTCAGTTACAATGGGTGTTTCAGTAGCTGTCGCAGCTATTTTCTGGCTCTTCATTTTTAATCCATCAACTGGTTTCTTTGCTCTAATGAGTAGCATGTTTAACTTACCAGTCATGAACTGGTTAACTAATCCAACTAGTGCCATGTGGGCTGTTATTATCACAACCGTTTGGATGAATCTTGGATTTACTTTCTTAATTTTATTGGGTGCTATTCAATCAGTTCCAAATACTTTGTATGAAGCCGCCGACGTTGAAGGTGCTTCATCAAACTTCCAATTTTTCCACATTACTGTTCCAATGATCTCACCAACATTGTTCTTCGTTTCCACAATCACTATCATCGGTTCATTTAAGAGTTTCGGTCTAATCGATATGATTACTAAGGGTGGTCCTACAAATGCCACTAACATGCTAGTTTACCGAATTTATAAAGATGCCTTTTACAGTGGAAATTATTCTAAATCTAGTGCAGAAGCAATCATTTTGACAGTTATTATTGCCTTCTTCACATTGCTTCAATTCAAATTCCTTGAGAAGAAGGTGAACTACTAATGCAAAGTCTTGATGAAAGTGCTGTTCTAAAACGTGTTTTCAGTTATATCTTGATGATCTTATTAGCTTTGATTATCTTGGGACCATTCTTTATTGGTATTTGGACTAGTTTCTTGCCAACAATGGATATTGCCAAAGGTAATATGTTCAGTACCAATGTTTCACTTGATAATTATGTAGCCGCCTTTACGAGAACACCGATTTTACGTTATCTCGGTAATACAGTTGTTATTGCTACAGTTACCATGCTTGCACAATTACTCTTCTGTTCAATGAGTGCGTATGCTTTCGTATTTCTCAAGTTCAGATTTAGAAAGACATTCTTCACATTGTTCTTAGTTACAATGATGTTGCCTTTTGAAGCAGAAATCATCCCTAACTTTGCCACAATCAAGCAAATGGGATTATTGGATCACTTCGGAGCCTTGATTATTCCATTCTTAACTTCAGCGTTTGGTACATTCATGCTTCGTCAATCATTCATGCAAACACCAGCCGAATTGAAAGAAGCCTCAGATATTGAAGGCTTGAATCATTTCCAATTTTACTGGAAAATTGTTTTGCCATATAACAAGATCAGTATGATTACGCTTGGTGCATACAGTTTCTTGGGTGCCTGGAATCAATACCTCTGGCCAATGTTGACAACCTTTAGTAATAACTCACGTGTTATTCAAAATGGTTTGAAGCAATTGAAGTCAGAAGAAACTTTCAATGACTGGGGAATGATTCAAGCCAGTGCGGCTATCATTGTTATTCCAACAATTATTGTGCTCTTCGTCGGTCAACATTACTTCAAGTCGGGTATGAACGAGGGGGCAGTTAAATAATGTCGAAATTTAAAAAATTAACAATCCCGTTGATTTTAGTTTTAGGAGTTGTTTTAGTTGCCTTGTTTGGTAAATCTCTTTCAGCTAAATCTGCGGTTAAAGATAATCGGACACAAGTTGTTTTCTGGCACGAAATGGGTGGACCTTCTGAACAAGCTTTGTATAAAGTTGTTGATGGTTTCAACAAGTCACAAAACAAGTATCGCGTTGTTCCTAAGTACCAAGGATCTTATGATGAAGCGATTCAAAAGATTCTGCAAACACATAACACAAGTACATCACCAGCAGTTTTCCAAGCATTTGATATTTCAACTGCTCAAATGTTACACAGTGGTTATACAACACCAGTTCAAAACTTCATTGATGAAGACAAATACGATGTAAGTAAGATTTCTGCCGTTGCTAGAGCTTTCTACGCCAATGGTGGTAAGCAACAAGCTATGCCATTCAATACTTCACAGCCAGTGTTGTATTTCAATGCCTCTCTATTAGAGAAATACGGAATTACACCACCACCAGTTTCACCTTCATACAGTGACATTACTCGTGTTGCCAAAGAATTGTACGAGAAGTCAGGTCACAAAGTTAAAGGTATGACTGTTCAAGTTTATGGTTGGTTCCTAGAACAAGCTTTAGCTAATGCCAACAGACAATTAGCAAACAACAACGATGGTCACACTGGTAACCCAACGAAGGTTAATATTAATAATCCAGATACAGTTGAATTCTTGAACTGGATCAAGGAAAATATTAAAGCCAGCGACTTTATCGATTATGGTTCAGGTGCCAGTGCCGGCGCTAACCAAACTGCCGGTTTCCTTTCTGACAAGGTTGGAATTTTCATCCAATCTTCAGCAAGTATCGGTCAATTGAGCAAGAGCAATAAGAACAAATTAGGTATCACATACTTCCCACATCCCGATGGCAAAAAAGCTAACGGTGTTTCTATTGGTGGGGCAGCCCTTTGGATTTCAAATGACAAGCCTAAGGACGTTCAACGTGGAGCCTTCGAATTTATCAAGTATACTTTGAAGCCAGAAGTTCAAGCTCAATGGCAAAAGTCTACTGGTTACTTAGCTCTTAACAAAGATTCACAAAAGACTGATATCTTAAAGGACTTATATGCCAAGAGTCCTGAATCAAAAGTACCAGGAGAACAATTAGCTAATGCCAAAGCTAACTTCTCGAATTCCGGTATTTTGATGGAAGGTATGCAATTGACACGTCAATTAGAAGAAGTTGCCATGGAGACAGTTTATAATGGCGGTGATATTAAGACTGCTTTAAATACAGCTGATAAGAATATCAACGATAATTTAACTACTCTGAATAAGGCGAACGGCTTTAAATAAACGTTTTCGTCTTTTTGAATTGGTCAATGTTGTAAGTTTTCGTCCGCTTTAATTAAAATGGTCAAAAAACTTTTAAAAACAAAAAAATCATTCCTCCTAATTATCGGAAGAATGATTTTTTTGATAGTGCCTTAAATTGAATAGGTTGGGCGGCAATGCTTGTAAGAAGGTAATACCTAAGATTAGCAATGCTCCCGCTAATTCGGCAGCGCTGACGTGTGTTTTTAACACTGTTACAGCTAGAAATGTTGCTGTTAGTGGCTCGAACGCACTTAACATTCCGGTTGTTGCTGGTGTTAGATAGTTGAGACTTTGTAGATAGAATAGATATGAAAACATTGTTCCACCGGTAACGATGAAAATAATACAGATCCAAGCTGTTGGTGTCATTGCTGGCACGTGGGTCAAGTTGGCGAATGGTGCGAAGACGATGCCGCCTAATAACATTGACCAGCCGGTGACAATTCTCGCATCGAAACGTTTTAATAATTCTCTTGGCAATAATGTATATGATGCCTGACTGATACCAGCTCCAACTCCCCATAAAACGGCCGCAGGTGACAACATTAGCTGATTAATGTGTCCGTGTGTCACTAAGAGAAAAGTCCCTAGAAGGGCTAAGAAAATGGATATTACGTCAATTCTTCTTGGCAGTTGTAGTTTTCTCAATGAGATGTATAAGATGATGAATAATGGCCCTAAAAATTGTAAAACAGTGGCGGTTGGCGCATTGCCATATTTAATCGCCATAAAGTATGTGTATTGTGCCGGTAACATCCCCAAAAGTCCAAATGCCAACAGTTGCACGACATAGCGTGGTTTCTTTAAGATGGCGAATAATTCTTTAGAATCAACGAAGTAACACCAGATAACTAGCATTAAACCGGCGAAAATCAAGCGAATACCCACGATCCACTGTGTTGGGATGTTTTCTTGTGTAAATAAATATTGGGCGATACTGCCAGAAAATCCCCAGAGTACGGGACCAGCAATCGCGTAAAAGAACCCCTTTTGTTTGTCTGTCATAAAAATCTCCCCTAAGACATGTTAAATATCATGCTAACACTGATGATATCTCTCAAGCAAAGAAATATTTAGTACTGTATAATTCGTTTTATATAGGAGGAACGCTTATGCTCAAAATCCAAGATATTAGTAAGAATTTCGGATCATTGCAAGCTTTAAATGATGTCTCATTTGATGTAGCTGACGGCCAAATTATGGGATTAATTGGCCAAAATGGTGCCGGAAAATCGACTACTTTTCACAGTATTTTGAACTTTCTCAACTATTCCGGAACAATCACGTGGAATGGGCAACCGATAACTGAGTCAGTCTTTGATGAGATTGGTTATTTGCCCGAAGAACGTAGTTTGATGCCCAAATTAACGATTGAACAACAGATTATTTATTTGGCACGACTCAAAGATAAATCGGCCAAAGAGATTCGCCCCCAAATTGATACGTGGCTACAACGATTTGCGGTTAAGGGGAATAAGAAAGATAGAATTAAGGATTTATCAAAAGGGAATCAGCAGAAAGTTCAATTAATTTGTACCCTAATTCATAAACCTAAGCTGATAATTTTGGATGAGCCTTTTAGTGGACTAGATCCGGTCAACGCCGACCTTTTGAAACAAGCCATCTTAACTGCCAAAGAGCAGGGAGCAGCCATTATTTTCTCCAGTCACGATATGGAAAACGTTGAGGAATTGTGTGACAAATTGGTTATGTTGCGTAATGGACGGGCTATTTTATATGGAACTGTTCGTGAAGTTCGCCAATCATTTGGTAAAACCAGAATTTTAGTGACGACGGATTGGACGAAAGAACAATTAGAAAACTTGCCACATGTCATCAAAGTTGAACGGCACGAGGAGAAACGTTTCGTCTTAGATTTAGATGATGAAACAGCCGGTGAAGAGATTTTTGATAAGTTGACTCAAGGTAAATATATCGAAGAATTCAGTCAGCAGCCACCAACTTTGGATGAAATTTTCCGTTTGAAAGCAGGTGAAAAAGATGAATAAACTTTGGATTGTTACGATGGAAACATTTCTACGTCAAATCAAGTCGTGGAGTTTCGTACTATTAATTTTAGGACCATTCTTGATGTTTGGGATTTCCATTGGTGCCGGTTATATGGGTGCTCAAAGTAACCAAGGTGCCGATAAGATTGCAGTTATCAGTACTCAGCCACAGTTGCGCAACAGTTTTATCAAGAGTAATAAAGACGATGTCAATAAATCAGTTACTGATAAAAAGACAGCTACTAAGAAAATGAATCATAACAAATTAGCTGGATATTTGGAATTAGAGATAGTTTCTGGCAAGGTCAGTGCCCATTATACAGGGACAACCTCACTAGGAACGGGTACGAAGTCTCGTATTAATAATTATTTAATGCAGACACAGCAACAATTAAATCTTGCCAATGCCAAATTAACCACTGGCCAAATTAAAACTTTACAGCAACAACCGGTATTGAAAGAATCAATCAAGAAGAGCGCTGGAACGGCAAATATAGCTAAGCAACTTTCATTCTGGATCACAGTTGTTATGGTTTATATAATTTTAATTACCTATACAACCATTACCGCTCAAGAAATTGCTTCTGAAAAAGGGACTAAGATTATGGAAATTATTTTTTCCAGCACAACAGCCGTGAAATATTTCTTGGGAAAAATCTTTGGAGTGATGTTAGTGATTTTGACACAAGTTTTGATTTATCTATTAGGCGGATGGGGAGCGTATGTCTTTGCCCAAAACTCGTCCCTAACCAAGCCGTTTATGCATGAGTATCAATCGTTGATAACATCAGTTTTGAAAAATTTATTAAGTGTCAATCTGATTTATTTGTTGCTAGGCGTAGTAATTTATACAATTTTGGCCGCATTTTCCGGAGCATTGGTAGCCAAAGCAGAAGATGCCTCGAAAGCTGCTCAACCAGTTATTATGTTGAATCTAGCAGCGTTCTTCATCACTTTCCCATTCCAAAATAACCTCGATTCGATGGTAGTAAAAGTACTTTCGTATATTCCATTTTTCTCAACATATTTCATGCCGTTAAGAATAATCAACAACGACGCATCAACATTAGAGATTGTCTTGTCGATTGTGATTTTAGCGTTGAGTATCGTTCTTTTAGCAGGATACATTGGAAAAATCTATCAAGGATTGATGTTACAAACAGACGATTCAAGTTTCTGGAAGAGATTTAAAAGAGGAGTTTCATATACTAAATAGAAGATTGGTTTTAATTAGTCTTTTATTCCTAAAGTTAGACATAAACTAGCCGGAGGATACCAGAGAATGTACCTGCGTAGCTGGAACAATCATCTGGCATCCGGAGGTGGCAATAAAAATAAATACCATTATATTTGCATATTAAATTGCATTTATAGTGGTATTTTTTATACAAAATGTATATGAAAGCGTTTTGCTTGCAGGTATACTCCACGTATAGAGGAAAGGGGTATTAAATATATGTCTGCAAAACAGAATCAACATGGGGGTTTCAGAAGTAGTCAAAAGCTGTTTTTACTCGGCGTGACTACTTTTAGTGCAATGCTAGTTTTCATCAGTTCGCCAACCACAGTTCACGCTGATGAAACGGATGCGACAGTTTCCACAAGTACGAACGATACTGATACGGCAACAGCTCCAACTGATCCTAGCGCCAAAGAAACAGATTCGACTGCAACAGACAATACTAGTGATACCAATAAGGTGAGTGCTTATTATGAAGTTCAGGCATCCTCCGATATTGCGACCGAACAAGCGCCAACGAAAGCAGTCGCAACTAAATCAACTAAGGCGGTGACGACAACAATCGGCAATTCAGTTGAAGATACACAGACTTATCAAGAGATTCAGAAGACTACAGACACGATGAACGCCAACCAAGTCAACGTTGACCAAGCATATTTTGGACTGGCTGGAGACAAAGTGGTCGATCAACAGTTGGCAAATATGGACGCAACGACAGCGGCTAAGTTGAACGACGACGGTTATTTGATTAAGAGTGGCGTAGTTAATAGTAAGAAAACTTTGGTCGTTCAAGGAAAAGATGCTACCGGATTATTTTATGGCATCAATCATTTGAATAATCTAATCGCTAAAAAATCCGATTTATCTAAAATTAACATTTCCGAATCGCCCCAGATGTCAATTCGTGGTGTGATTGAAGGATTTTATGGCGAACCTTGGTCACAACAAGCTCGTAAGGATTTGTTTAAATTCATGGGTGATCACAAAATGAATGTTTACATCTATTCACCTAAAGATGATGACTACTTGCGGAAGAATTGGAAAGAACTTTATCCACAAGATAAACTCGACCAGATTAAAGATTTAATTTATGCGGCTAAGAAGAATCATGTGCAATTCGTTTATACATTATCACCTGGTAATGACATTACATATTCTAGTAAGGAAGACTTCGACAAGACAGCCGCCAAGCTAAATCAATTGAAGTCAATCGGCGTGACCCAATTTTACATTGCTTTAGATGATATTCCTTTGGGGATGACAGATGCCGATGCCGCAATTTTTAAAAATCATCCGACAACTAACTATCCCAATAATCCATGGTCAGGTTTGGCTGATGCTCAAGCCTTTTACGTGAACAAGGTCCAAAGAGATTACGTTAAGAAAAATAATTTACCAGACCTCTGGTTAGTGCCAACTAATTACAACGGTTCCAAGCGAGATCCATTCAAAGAAGCTCAAGGTGAGGCTTTGGACAAAAACATTCGTGTGCAATGGACAGGTGAAGGCGTCTTTTCAGGTGATATCACGAATGAGTCAGTTGAAAAAGCTAAAGAGACATATCATACGGACCACATTTTTATTTGGGATAATTTTCCAGTAAACGATTCAGATCAAGAACGTTTGTATCTCAATCCGGTCAGAAGTAGAAGTAAAAAGCTTTATCAAATCATGGATGGGTTCACAAGTAATCCAATGGTTCAACCATATGCTTCGTGGATTGGCTTATCTAGTTATGGTGACTACATGTGGAACGCTGACAAATATAATCCGGACGCAAATCTACAAGACACGATTCGAGAACTAGCTGGTGGCGATCCAGAAGTAGTTGTTGCTATGCAGCAGTTTGTTGACTTGAATCAATATTGGAATTATGCGACTGAAGAAGACCAAGTACATGCGCCAATCTTATCAAACTTTGTGAATAAATTTGAACAAGCAGACTACGGTACGGCAGCTTATCAAGAGGCCAAGAAGGATTTGTTGGATCGTTTGGATATCATTAGTAACATGCCAACGACATTGCAGAAGATGAAAACAAGTGGTTTTTATAATGACTCGTTGCCATGGATCAATGCCGCTAGTCACTGGGGGAAAGCGATGATTGCAAGCGTGGAAATCATGGATGCAATCAAGAGTAATCAGACTGACAAGTTGAGTGCTAGTTTCAGTACTCTCAATGAACAAGTTAAATTAGCCAATGAGAAATCTTTGCCAGACAATCGGACTGGAAAGCCTGACTTAGTGCTGACACCAACAGTTGGGGATGGCGTGTTTGAAAGTTTTGTTGCTAAAGCTAATCAAGCAGTCGATGGATATTTGGGAACGAAGACTTTAGTTACAGGCACAGCTCAATTGGCAAGTACGGCTACAACCAATATTCCACAAAATGGCGATTACGCTCCAGGCAATATGAACGACAATGACCTTAATACGAAATTCTGGAGTAATCGCAGTATCAAAACAGGCGACACAGTCACTGTGGATTTGAAGGAAAGCCAAGAAATCCAAAGAATCAATCTACATCAAGGTATTTCAGATGATGCAACATCAGGTGATATTTTTAAAGCGGCCACAATCTATGCTGGAAATTCAGCTGACGGTAGCGATAAATTTGCTATTGGGGAAGTGACACCGACTGGAAATTATCAATTAGATTTGAACCAACCAATCAAAGCCAGATATATCTTTATCACAGCCACAAGCGATTCAGACAATTGGCTCCAAATTAGAAATATTTCTGTTTTCGGTAAGACGGGCTTGAGTATCAACAATATTCAAGCAACTGATAATTCGAGTTCCAAGGGGATGTTTGATGGAACCGTCAAGACAGCATTCACCGGGATGCTAACTGACAGTCAAACAACCGGAACAATTGAACAGACCTTCGAATCGACCGATGCTAAAACAATTTACCTAGCAGGTAAGGTTAGTGGGACTATCTATGTCCATCAAAATAATAAATGGCAAGAATTAGGTCGAGTTGAGGATAACCAGTCATTAACCAAGTTAAAAATAGAAGGTGGGTCGATTGATGGCATTAAGCTAGTAATTGATAGTAATACATCTGAGTTTGTAATAAATGAGTTTGGGTTGAGTAGTAAATAGGAATTTCTAGCGGAACAAGAATCGAATAAGATAACCCAAAAAAGCCAACTTACAATTGAAGCTGGCTTTTTTGACGTAATATATAACAGAGACAAAGAGCCGGACGTCTTTTGAGACGTGGTTTTCGGCTCAAAAGCGAGGCTCGAGACCGCCCTTTGGCTCGAACCGGTCCTCACAGCAGGCGAAAAATCACTGTCAACCGTAGGCGGAAACAAAAAGACAACCTAGTTTTCACCAGATTGTCCAAAATTTTCATTATTTAAAAGAATAGTCCGTAAAGTTTAACGGCACAAACGGCACCAAGTATTGGAGCAACAACTGGTACCCAACTGTACTTCCATTGGGAAGAACCCTTTGGATTTAAAGGTAATAATGCATGCAAGATACGAGGACCAAGATCACGAGCAGGGTTCAAAGCGGGACCTGTAGGACCACCGAATGAAACGACCAAACACATAACCAAGAATCCAAGTCCGATAAAGTCGGCACGAGGGTCGATATGATCAGAAGTTAATGCTACGGCACCGAATACCAAGATAAAGGTACCGATAAATTCGTTAATGAAACCATTCATACGACTGTTTTCAGCATCGATTGTTGAGAAAGTACCAAGAATACTTTCAACATTCTCTGTTTGATTGTAATAAGGCTTGTAGGCAGCAACAATCATCAATTGACCAAAGATGGCACCTAAGAATTGGGCAATTAGATATGGACCAACTTCGGCCCATGGAAATTCACCATTGAAAGCCAAAGCTAAAGTCATAGCTGGATTGATTTGACCACCTGAGATAGGACCGAACATCATGGCTGGAATCATAACACCGATACCATAACCGAATCCGATCAAAATCCACCCACCGTGGAAACCTTTCGTTCCTTTTAATTCAACGTTGGCAACTGAACCATTACCGAGGGCAACCATGATAGCTGTTCCGATAAATTCAGCGATACAACGTACTAACAATGTATAATGCATAATTAATACTACCCCTAAATTTAATTGATTTGTCCCATCATGACCTATACTATTAAGCAAAACACGAATATTAAAATTCACTCAGAAATGGGTTAAATCGTATAAATTCGTAATAATTTGTCTTTTATGAGTGAATATTTTCTAAAATTCACGTAAAAAAATTGCTCCACCAATAAGGGGCAATCTTCACTAACATAAATAGTAAAATAAATCAAATAATGAGCAACGTGTAATATTGTATCATACATTCCGAATATTTTTTGGCATTTTCAGAAAAATCGACAAGTTTTTGCTTTTGGTTTTTTCCGCCTACGGGTGAGATGGATGAAGTCCGCTGTGGGACCGGCTCGAGCCAGAATGCGGTCTCGACCCTCGGTTTTGAACTTCGAGAAAGGCACTCGAATTTCAAAACACGTCCTGTGCTGTAAGAACGGGAAAAGCACCCGTCCTAACACCACTGCCACTGCAGGACTTCATCCATCTCACCCGTAGACTAGTTTATTTATGGACTGGAGTGTATTTTGTCTTGCGGGTCTCACTTAAGATTGAGTAGAGTTCATTTAGTATATAGACACATAATCAAAATCTTAATGAAATTATTTATAATTATAGGAAATAAATTAGGCGGAAGGGATGAGCATATTCACCCGCTGTGGGTGTGGCGTTAGAGCTTTAGCTCTTACACCACCGGGCGTGTTTGGAGACTTACCGAATTTTGGTAAGGCTTCAAACCGAGATTCGAGACCGTACTTTGGCTCGAATCGGTCCGCATAGCAGGTGAATATGCTCATCCCTGGAGTTTTTCAAAAAAATGGCATTACTTTACTTGGAATTTAACTATCAAAAGATATAATTGAGTTATTATTCCGGTGACAAGAGTTAGTCTCTTTCAATCTTTGGATAATTAATCCTAAAAACGAGGTAGAAAAATGAAGGTTCTTAGTTTAGTTAATTTAACAAAGAAACAAACAGAGAAGATTCAATCAATCTCTGGTATTGATTTAAAAGTGGTATCTCCTAAAAAGGTTACCCCTGAAGATCTTGATGGAGTCGAAGTTTTATATGACTGGTCAAATACTTTGAAAGATGCCGTTTTGAAGAGCGATACTTTGAATTGGATTCAAGTTGTTCGTGCAGGTGTCGACGCTTTGCCTTTGCGTGAATTGAATGAAAAGGGTGTTATTTTAACTAACGGATCCGGTGCCAATGCTATCAATATTGCGGAACAAACTTTGGCCTACATGTTGATGTTCATGCGCCGAATGAATTTGACCGCTAGACATCAAGATGCCCGTGAGTGGAAACAAGATGATGGTTATGATGAAGTTTATAACAAGACTGTCATGATTGTTGGCGTGGGCCACATTGGAAAATTGATTGCTCAATATGCCAAAGCTTTGGGAATGAAGACAATCGGTGTCAGAAGAACTGACCAAGATACTGAATATATTGACGAAATGATTCCTATGTCAGAAATGAAATCTAGAATCAATGAAGTTCACTTTGTCGTCAACGCTTTGCCAGATACCGAAGAAACTATTGGCATGTTTGATGAAGAATTGTTCAAAGCTATGTCTAAGAAAGCTTATTACATCAATATCGGCCGTGGAAAAACAACGAATATGGACGATTTGATTGCAGCTTTACAGAATGAAGAAATTGCCGGAGCCGGTTTGGATGTTACAACTCCAGAACCATTGCCAAGCGACAATCCATTGTGGGATATGAAAAATGTCATCATAACACCACACGATGCTGGCAACAGTGTTCACTATGAAGAAAGAGCCTTCGATATTTTCAAACGCAACTTGAAGTCATACGTGGAAAATGGCGAAGTCGTTGTTAATGAAGTAAATTATTCAACAGGTTATTAGTTGAGTGTGCTGCTGAGGGCAAGAAGGGTAAAGGCCACACCAGCGGACTTTATCCTTCACATCCTTTGGCTAGTTGGTTGAGGTTCCTGTATATGTTCGATATATTAAATGGATAATTAAATGTGAGTTCTTAGTAAATGTTAATTCATTTGCTAGGAACTTTTTTTTGTCAATAAAGTTTAGTAGGAAAATATGTTGGTTTATTCGGATATATCTCGAATGATAAAGATATCAGCTATGTACCAAGGAAGATAAATACTGTCGAGTGCACCTTGTTTTACAAGATAAGGTAATGGATTTACACTAAAAATAAAGATTAGAAGTTATTATAAGAAAATACCTTATGGACTTGATCTTCCCAGTAATGATGTGTACCAGATAATAATGTTACTCAAATATTTCGGAAAGAAATGATAATATGACCTTAACGGATAAAGACATAGATCTATTAGACGAAGTTATCGCTGAAGATAACGCTCTTAAATCAAAGGCGTACGGTGCCGAGGTGCCACAGCATTCGAAAGAAGAAATAGAACAAATGAGTAGATGGTTTACTGAAATAAGAAAATCCAGTCAACCATTATCAGTTGAAGAGTTAAAGAGGATTAAGTAAGCACTCAATAATTAGGTTGAGTGCTTTTCTTGTATTTAAATAAAATGAAAACTAACTTTTAAGAAAGTTAAGGATATTAATAGGTGCAGAAATTGTTGTTGGTATAAATGGTTAGGCTTAGGTCTATATGGAATTAATATTATTTGGCATATTTTACCAAGACAACGTTTTCAAAAATAAATAGTGTTGAGAATTAACCCAGATGTATTAAAATTAAAGTAGATACGTGAAAGGAAAAATAATGTCATCTGGTGATTGTTTTATAGGATTCATGCTTGTTTTCTTGTTTTGGTTATTATTATTGATTTTGGAAATAATTTTAAACATGAGAAACACGATTATAGAATTATCTTTCTTTTCTGATGAAAAACTAAATACTTTAGATAGTGATCTAAATAAAAGATTCGGTGTTCGTTTTCAGGCTCCATTTGAATTGTTGGAGTTTTTGATAGTTGGATATATTGTTTATGTACTATTAACGGATTTACGCTTCCAAGGAATTCAGTTGGATGCTGGTTCGTTAAATCAAATCATGTTCTTCTTTGCGATTGTCACAGCAGTGATGGTCGGGGATATGTTGTTGATTGCTAAAGATTTACATATTTATAAGTTCATTAAGAATTACGTGGCACAATCTTAGAGAGTGGAGCAGGCCCGGGAATTTCCGAGCATTTTCGTATTATTGTGAATTGCACGCTGTTTTTGCGGGCGATTTACAATAATATGAAAAGCGGAAGAAATTGGCCTGCGGAACTCGTTTTAAATTAGAGAGTGAAACAAGAGCGGTTAGCTCCCGAGCATTTGCATGACTTCACGAATTATCCGCGTACTTTGCGGATGATTTGGGAAGTTAGGCAAAGCGGAAGGAGTTGCCCTTGTGTAACTCGTTTTAGAGCCACTGCCTATATCAAAAAAATAACTGTATCAATCGCGAATGATTGTTACAGTTCTTTTTGACTATAAATTATTATTCATCATCTTCAGGATGCTCTTTAAGCCAACTATCAACGTCCTTTTGGCTCTCAAGGTGTTCAACAGGTATATCTTTAATAGATTCTGCTAAATTTTTCTCGGCTACTTCTCTTGATGTAGAGTTAATTTTCTTTTCCATTCGAATCATATCCCTCAAAATTAGTTTATTTTCGATAATTGGAGCATCGTAATTATCCACAAAGAAGTTACGATCAATGTTAACAACTCGAAAGCCACATTTCTGATAAAGATAAAGCTGTGCAAAACTTGTGCTACCTGTGCCAATTTCAATTGTGTGATACTGTCTTTTTTGAGCCCAATCAATGGCAAAACAAACTAACTTTTCGCCTAAACCGTGATTTTGAACCGACTCATCCACAGAAATATTCACAATTTCCACTGTTTCCGGTCTGGTATCAAGCATTAACAGCACACCTAATAACTCATCATTGTGCACAAGTTCAAATTGGTAAGCCCGGTCAAGATAACTATCTACAATTTCTCGAGACGGATCAGCAGCTAAGAAAAGTTGGTAATGTTTAGAAGTGATTTTTGCAATTGGTTGAATTTTGAAATTATTCTCTGATTTGTCCATCGCCTTGTACCAAGTATTTCGTAGTAGTTAATTCGTTGGCGCCCATAGGACCTCTGGCGTGAAGCTTTTGGGTACTGATACCAATTTCAGCTCCGAAACCAAATTGTTGGCCATCGGTGAAACGAGTTGAAGCATTTGTGTAAACCACCGCAGCGTCGATTTGTTTCATGAATTGGCGACTGGCTGAATAGTTTTCGGTGATGATTGATTCACTGTGTTTTGTATTGTATTTGTTGATGTGTTTGATAGCGTCATCGATGCCGTCCACAATTTTAATAGCAATGATGTAATCGTCGTATTCGGTGCCCCAATCTTCATCAGTAGCAGGCACAATGTCAGGAACGATTGCTTTAGCTAGAGTATCGCCACGGACTTCAACGTTATTGGCGCGCAAGGCACTGTAAAGTTTTGGTAAAAATTGATTGGCAATATCCTTGTGAAGGACAACTTTTTCAGCCGCATTGCAGACGGAAGGGCGTTGGACTTTGGCATTGATAATAATCTTTAAAGCCTTTTCCAAATCAGCGCCTTTGTCAACGTAAATATGGCAGTTTCCGGCACCAGTTTCGATAATTGGTACCTTAGCTTTGTTGACAACCATCTTGATAAATTTACCGCTACCACGAGGAATCAAAACGTCGATGTAGTCAGTTAATTCCATCATCTTCTGAGCTGTTTCATGGCTGACATCGTCAATCAATTGGACAGCATCAGGCGTGATACCGGAATCTTTCAGAGCTGAACGAAGCGTTTCTGACAAAATAATATTGGAATTGATGGCTTCTTTACCACCACGCAAAATTACAGCGTTACCAGCTTTAAAACAAAGTCCAGCAGCATCGACAGTCACGTTAGGGCGGGCTTCATAAATCATGCCAATGACACCCAAAGGCACACGTTCTTGAGTAATATCGAGACCAGTCACAGTTTCCCAACCACGCTCAATTTTTCCAATAGGGTCAGGTAAATCCATTACTTGACGCAAACCGTCAGACATATCGTTGATACGATCCGGCGTTAATAAAAGACGATCAATCATCGCTTCTTTAATACCATTTTTCTTGGCGTTAGCAATATCTTCCTTGTTAGCATCAATAATTTTTTTAGTGTTGAGTACCAAAGCATTGGCCATGTTTAATAAGGCATTATTTTTCTTTTGAGTACCAAGTTGGCCTAATTCAAAAGCTGCACTTTGGGCATTTTGACCCATTTTTTCTAGATCTGTCATGATTTTTCACTCCTAAAACTGTTTTGTATTGAAGGATGCCGCCTGCGGGTGCCGGTGAAATGGTAGTTCACGGTGAGGACCGGCTCGAGCCAAAAGGCGGTCTCGAACTTCGATTTGAATCCTTGCCATAGTTCGGCAAGTATCCAAATTCGCCCTGTGGTGTAACGGCTAAAGCCGTAACGCCACCTCCACCGCGTACTACCATCCACCGGCACCCTCCGGCTAGGTTATTCGTATATAGTTTTGTCATCAGAATGATGACGATAGGTAAATGTATTAATTGCGAAAGTATTCCAATTATGAAATGTTATCCGCTTTCAATATTTAGATATGTATCTCTAGTATACACAAAAAAGCACTCATCACCATTACGAGTGCTACAAATAGGAAGAGGTTTTGAATCCAAGGAATTTGAATCAATTCATATCAAATTAAAGTAAAACCAAACTCAATTATAAAAAAGCGGGTTTGTCTTTTAAAAAGTTAATCTAGTCTCCGTGTGTGAGGAATCTGCCAGCAGTGAAGATATGGTGTAAGGGCGTAAGCCCTTATACCATAGGACGACTTTTGAGACTTGCCGAACTTGCAGGGCTCAAAAGCGAGGCGCGAGACCGCACTATGGCTCGCACCGGTCCCACAGCAGGCAGAATTCCTCACACACGGAGACGGCAGCAGCCCAGCAGATTAATTTTTCAAAAGACAAAAAAATAGCGGACGGCTGCATCCACTATTTAACGTCTAAGTAATATTTTGTTTTTTTAGTTATCGTTGATTAATATGTTGCCGTCAACATAAACACTTACTTATTTAAATTTTTTGTAATTCTATCAATCATTTCAATAAATAAACGTTGCTCTTCTTCACTTAAACCATCAGTTGCACAACACTCAGAAGTGACCCAAATTTCTTCAACCTTTTTAGCTAGATCATGCCCATGCTCAGTCAAGCTAACGAGGGTAACACGTTTGTCTTCAGTAGACTTTTCCGTATGAATGAGATCACTACTGACCATACGGCGAACGGATTTAGCAATTGTTGAATGGTCGACACAGAGTTCTACGACAAGTTTATTTTGAGAAACCTGTCCATGTTTTAATAATTCCAATAAAATCATATCTTGACCAGGATAGAGGCCAAGAGGACGCATTTTTTTAGTAATTTGATTCTTATAACTGTTTATAAGGTTAATAATGGCTTTTTCAATTGGAAATTGTGGATTCATCATTATCGCCTCCTAATAGTTAATTGTTTTCCATCTCTAGAGCTGAGAGTATTCATATGCTGCGTGGAACGGCCCGAGCCAAAGGGCGGTCTCGAACCTCGGTTGAAGCCTTACCAAAAACCGGTAAGTCTCCAACACGCCCGGTGGTGTAAGAGCTAAAGCTCTAACGCCACTTTCGCTGCATATGAATACTCTCAGCTCTTCCGACTAATTTAGCTCTTTTAATGTCATATGATCAGTCGAAAGAATTTGTAGCATCATTGTTAATGGACATGATTGTAAATTGTATGGCACGAGTATTATGCCGGCCATATTCTGTAGTAGTACAGTTTCAAAATTCAAAATACACTAGCCGGAGGTCGTCAGTAATATAGTCCAGCGGTGAAGGTGGCGTTATTGCTTTAGCAATTACACCACGGACGACTTTGGAGACTTGCTGGTCTTGCAAGGCTTCAAAGCGAGGCTCGAGACCGCATTTTGGCTCGAACCGGTCCTCACAGCAGGACTATATTACTGACGACCGGAGGCGGCACTAGTCGCTTGATTTAGAAAATAGTGTACCAACAGGATCGCCTGATAAAATATTGAAGATGATGTCAGGATTTTTACCGTTAGTTAAGACCATCTGTTGATTGTGCTTTAAAATCCGCTCAGCGGCCTTTAACTTAGTTGTCATGCCACCAGTACCATATTTTGTTCCGTGACCACCAGCGGCTGCGATAATGGCAGGACTGATAGAATCGATGCTAGGAACTAATTGAGCATCAGGAACTTTCAAAGGATTGGCTGTGAAAAAGCCATCGATATCTGACAACATAATCAACAAGTCAGCATCGACTAAATTGGTGACAATGGCAGAAAGTTGGTCGTTATCGCCAAATTTTGTGTGATGGTCCAATTCAGAAACCGTGACTGTATCATTTTCGTTGACGATGGGAATGGCATTATCCATTGATAACAATTCTTGGAAACTGTTCATTACGTTGGTGTGACTTTCCGGATAATCGATTATATCACGAGTAATCAACATTTGGGCGACTGACATACCGTACTCGTGGAAAGCTTCATTATAAATTTGCATCAATTCGGCTTGACCGACAGCAGCAACGGCTTGTTGTTTCGAAATTTTTACCGGACGTTGATCGATTCCTAAAACTCCCATACCGACACCAATAGCACCGGATGAAACTAGGACGACATCTTTGCCTTCTTTTTTGAGGGTACTCAAAACTTTGGCAAGTTCTTTGATAACATTTAAGTTGATCTTGCTATTTTGACGAATTAAAGTGCTAGTACCAATTTTGACAACGATTCGATCAGCATAGATCTGACGCTTATTTTGCATTTTTTCTTCCTCATAGATGTTTTTAAAACTAGTATTTATTTTCCATAACTATTACGATAGAACAATAGGTAGAATAAGAAAAGGGTGTATTTCATGTATAAAATATTAATCATGCTTCATGACGGTGACGACTATATCCGAATGAACAAAGTTTACATCGAAAGTATGCCGGTCGCTGGGCAATATATAATTCACTCAGACGGATTGCCATATTACGTTGAGGAAGTCACAACCTTTGTTGGTTACGTTAGCAGCAAAGGTGCGATTGCCATCGTGGTCGTGCATCCAGCTCCAAAAGATGCAGAAGTTAACAATCTTTATGGCGTTGATATCGTAAAAGACTTAGATGATCCCGAATATAATAATAAAAAAGAAGAATAATGTGAGTGCTAGTTAAATATGCCGCCTCCAGAGCTGGGAAATATTCTCAAGCTGTGCGGAACGGTCCGAGCCAAAAAGCGGTCTCGAACCTCGGTTTGAAGCCTTGACACAGTTCGTCAAGTCTCCAAACACGTCCGGTGGTATAAGTACGGGAGTTTCTCCCGTACTTATACCACTACCACGGCACACAAATATTTCCCAGCTCTTCCGACTAGTTAACCGTTATTAGTTGAATGTAGAAGTGTTTAAACACATGTGATTACTGATTCAAATCGGGTAAACAGACTTTTAAATAAATGATAAGCAGAGCAACTACCGTGGATATATCATGATAGTTGCTAATGGCAAAGCAAATATAATTGCTTTGTCTTTTTTTGTCTCTTATACCGATATTTTAATACTATTCGCTGATGATCAAATTTAAGAAATAAAGGTTAAAACTAGCCCAGGTTCATTAATCGAAAATCTATTTACAATCATATGAAAATAAGCAGCATATTTTCTTGATCAGCAAAATACCAAAGACAGCAAAATAATGGTAATTACAATATTTATAAGCTATTGCATCAACCTTTACAGTGATTAATAAATGAAGAATCGTGGAAAAATTTATTATTTGAGCCAAAAAATTAGCCTGTGGTTGTCAGTAGTGCAGACAGCCGTGAGAGTGGCGTTAGAGCAGTGGTTTTCTGCTCTTACACCACTGACGCATTTTGAGATTCGCGTACCTTGCGAAGCTCAAAATCGAGGCGCGAGACCTTGGCTCGCACCGGTCACATGGCAGACTGCACTACTGACAACCACAGGCGGCCGTCTTTCAATACTCCAAAAAAAGGGCAAAAAAAATAAAGACCTACCACAAGTCTTTATTTTTGCGAGAGATTTTTAAATCAGAGCCTACCACTAACCCTGATTCCTAAGCAGTTGAGAAGGAGTACTACTTTCAAAACGGATAACAATGAAAATATTGTTAGGTATATACATCTCGCCTATATAACCAAATTAATTATAAGTCCAATATTAAAAAACTTCTACAATCTCTTTAATATAATTTGATAAAAATGGCAATATATTAAAACTATTCGGCAACTTGATACACTATCTTGGCTACTTTGTGAAATCACATGACATGAAATAGTTATGATGTCATAATTTAGTCAATGAGAGTTTCCTGATTTTATATGAAAAGTTCAAAATTGTATAAGTATTTTATATAAAGTTGAAAGCACATGCCATCAAAATTGAGGCATAATGATGACAATAAATGAGAATAAATCGCATATGGGTTTTGGAATTTCCAAATAGAAGGGTGGTAACATTTTGAAACAAGTTAAAGTTTCCAACGTCGAGCGAGATAATTTTATCCGTTCCGTTGAGGAGTCCGTTGGATCCTTCAATTTAGGTTCAGAAGGTTCGTTGATAAAGCTAGTGTTTAAACATCTTAAGCAACTTGAATATGACGAAAATTTGGAAGTTGAATTGATTAGTTTCCGCAGTGACTTAATCAAGTTTGATATGGACACAGGTCATCGTCACAGTCGCGATGTTGAGGAGTTATTGTTTAAAATTAAAAATAGAAATTTACCATATATCTAATATAGTGTAGGAATATTTTTTATTCCTACATTTTTTTGTATTCTGGGTGATATTATAGTTCCGAGGTGACAAAATGACAAAAATTTATCAACAAATGATACAAGATGTACCAATTTTAGAGGTGATTCCTGAGGACGCATTTCACAAACAATTGCCCCTCGTAATTTTTTATCATGGTTGGCGCTCAAGTAAGGAGTTAGTTTTGACCCAAGCTCGAAAATTAGCGCAAAAAAATATCCGCGTCGTCTTGCCCGATGCAATGAATCATGGGCAAAGATTGGCGGATGTCTCTTCAATTCCCTCGTTTACCTTTTGGAATAGCATTCAAGGAAATTTGACTGAATATTCGTTGATTCGAGATTATTATTCTAATAAAGATTTAATCAAAGATAATAAAATTGGCGTTGGCGGCTATTCGATGGGAGCGATGACGACGGGAGCCTTGTTGACGGCACACCCCGAAATCACTGCAGCAACCATCATTATGGGTACACCAGATCTTTCGACATATGCAAGACTGGTTCGAAGAGATGCTAAACGCCGTGGGATTTATGTTCCAGATGATTTGGAACAGTTAACAAGTTGGATCAATACGTATGATTTGAGCCAACACCCAGAAAAAATTGCCCATCGACCACTGCTATTTTGGCATGGAACTGACGATTATCGAATTCCTTATCGCCAGTCCAAAGACTTTTTCGACCGTATTCATAATGAAAGTTATGCCGACCAAGTAGCGTTTATTACTGGTTACAAAGCAGGACACTTGGTTGAACCACGGTTAATGGATAAAGTAGCTAACTTTTTTGAGTATTACTTGGAATAGCTTTGAACAGGATGAACAAATTGAGCAAACCGAGAATTACCAAAACAATAAAGGCGTGCTGGGTACCGATAGCAGTTGAAACCTCAAGGCTGAGATGAGTATTGCTTTGACTTTGAGCGATGATGGCAGAAACAATTGATGTACCAGTCGCTCCAGCAAATTGTTGCAGTGTGTTAAAAATGGCATTGCCATCGGCTTGATCGGGGCCAGAAAGATATTTCAGACCATTAGTCATGATGTTACCAAATGACAGTCCCATTCCGAACATGTAGAGAATATAAATCCAGACAATCATCGTATTTGTTAAATGTAAACTGAGGATTGTGAAAATAATTAAGGAAATATCAGCACATGTGACACCAAATAAAATTGGCAAACGAGCACCCATTTCATCGAGAACTTTTCCACCTAAAGGAGCTAAGATTGCCCCGATGACACCAGCCGGAAAGACTGCCAAACCAGCAACTGTGGCTGAATTATTATTGACAAGTTGGATATAGTTGGGCAGGATAAATGCAAATCCTAGCGATAGAATTTGGAAAATGAAGAAACTGGCTACATGACTGCTGAAAGTGTGATTCTTGAGTACTTTCAAATTGACGATAGGGCTGGCAATTTTAGTTGAGCGGAGAATGAAGCTGATAAGGCCAATGATTCCTACTAAAAATGCGGCAAGTACTACGAGATTCAATTGGCTCATATTACTGAATCCGAAGATCAGTCCACCAAAAGTTAAAATCAAACTGAATAAACTGAGCGAGTCAAATTTAGATTTTTGAATTTGGCTTTTTTGTTGGATATTTTTAATTCCTAATAGAAAAGAAACAATCAAAATTGGCAAGAGAATTACAAAGATGTAGCGCCATCCAAGGGAACTGACGACTAGACCACCAAAGGTTGGACCAATGGCAGGAGCCACAGCCGTAATTAGTGTTCCGATCCCCATCATTAGCCCAATTTTTGATTCGGGAACATTTTCCAAAATAATGTTGAACATCAGTGGCAAAGCAATTCCGGTACCAAGACCTTGAATAATTCGGCCCAACAAAAGGATTGGAAATGCAGGTGCGATGGCATCAACTAAAACACCAAAAATGAAGAAGAGGTTGGCAAAGATAAATAGTGTTTTAGTTTTGAAATTTTTCTTTAAGTATGATGATAACGGTACAACGATGGCGACAATGAGTAGATAAATAGTTGTCATCCATTGTACGGTCGAAGTGGTGACGTTGAATTCTCTCATCAAGGTAGGGAAGGAAATATTCATGGAAGTCTCGACGATAACGCCGCAAAACGACATTAAACCAGTCGCGATAACAGCTAGCAGAACGTTCAAAGGAATCTTTTCAGATTTATTCATTAGGCTTCACCTCCATTAGCGTAAAATTTAAGAATCTTTTCAAATGTAGCAATTTCAGCGCTCGAAAAATTTTCTTCTAAAACTTTTTGTTGGTGATTCATAAACTGATTGATCTCTGTTTCTAAATTACGAGACTTATCGGTTAAAAAAACTGATTTTTGACGTGCATCGGTAGTTGAAGATTGGCGATAGAGCAAATCTCTTTTTTCCATCCGTTGTAAAAGGACTGTGGCAGTCGATCGTTGGATGAAAAATTCGTGTTCGATGTCACGTTGAAACATTTCTTTGTCACCTTGACGACTCAAGTAGTCGATAACGGACATTTGCATCCAAGTTGTATCGTATTTGTGAGCAAAGAGGTCCAGTTCGCGAGTGATTTGGTTAGCGGCAATTTTTAAAAGCCGATTGGTATAATGTTCTGACATAATTTTTACCTCAATTTAAATTAAACGTTAGCTGACTAACGATTAATTATCTTACAACTGATTTATCCTGTGTTCAATGGTTAATTGTGATGCCGCCTCCGGTTGACAGTGATTTTTCACCTGCTGTGAGGACCGGTTCGAGCCAAAGAGCGGTCTCGAACCTCGCTTTTGAGCCGAAAATCACGTCTCAAAAGTCGTCCGTTGAGTAAGGACTAAAGTCCTAACTCAACCTTCACTGCTGGCGAAAATCACTGTCAACCTCCGGCTAGTTCGTTTAATAAATAAGTTTTTAAGATTGCGATAGGATGTGTAATTTTTGATTTTGAAACTAGAAACAAAATCTAAATTCGAGCCGAACAAAAGAATCTTGGGACATAACTGTCATATTCATTAAATATGCGGTGTAAACGTGCGATAAAACATAACTTTTCCACTTATTAAACCAAATATGGACCGCAATCCTAAATCGGATTACAGTCCATATTTATCTTAATGTTCGAGAGTTGGCCATGTTTGGTCTCACTCTCTAAATTGTTTTATAGTCTAAATTCAAAAGTCTGTTTCTTAATATCTTTCCGTTCGTTGACTTGGGAAACTTGTCAATCTGACGATACTCGCTGGGAACTTGATAATCGACTAAATTGTGTTGACCAAATTCTTGCAAGTCGGCGCTGGTTAAAAAGGCATTTTCTTGCATTGTTAAATATGCTACTGGAACTTCTTTGCCATCTTTGCCCGGAATGCCTACGATACAGATGTCGATGATGCCGTTGACACTGCGGAAGATGTTTTCGACTTCTTCGGGATAGATGATTTTGTCGCCGGAATAGATTAAATCGGCTTGGCGGCCTTTTATATAGAGGAAGTTGTCATCGTCTAAGTAACCGACATCACCGGTTTTGAAAAAGCCATCTTCAGTGAACCTAGATTGGTAGAGTTCCTGTTTATTGAGGTAGCCGACTGCGACTGTAGGTGATTTTAATTCGATGTTACCGATATTATCTTGATTGATATTGGTAATTCGAATCTGAGTTGTGAAAAATGGTTGGCCACAGGATCCAGCCTTGATTTCGGCATCGTCAAAGTTCAAAGCCGATATATTCGAGGTTGTTTCGGTCATGCCGTATGACTGTAAAACTGGGATTTCCAACATATTACAGCGCAACAAGGTCCAATTATCAATTCGACCAGTACCTAGGAAAATACAACGGAAGTTATCGTTATAACGCTGTCCTTTTGGTAAATTATTTAATAGTTCTCGCAATAAAGAAGGGATCAGAGAAATTATTGTTGCTCGTTCATTGATCAAAACTTTGTTGATATGGTCGATGTCGAAGCCATCAATTAAATAAACGCCGATGCCGTATATCAGTGCCCGCATGATGATAATAAACCCTGGCACGTTGAAAAGTGGCAACGTCAGAACCCAAGAATCTTTCTTGTTGATACCAAGGTTTAAAGCGGTACCCATGGCGGAGTAGAAGTAATTGCCATACGTTAACATAACGCCGGTGTCGTTACTGTCAGCGCTTGGCGTATAGAAAACGGAGGAAACTTGAGTATCGGTGAACTCCGATATTGGTTGATATTTGGGGTCTTTTCTCAGACTCAAAATATCGGACATGAAAGCTTTGTTCCATGTGATTTGCTTGATTTCTCTCGTATTGGCTGAATCGCTGATTAGAATCATTTTGGGATTGCAGTCGTGCAACTGGTAGGTCAAAGTGGCTTGGGATAGCTCGGTGTCGAGGAAGATAGTTCGTGTTCCCAACTGTTGAAGTGCTAAAATGGCAACGTAGCCATTAAAACAATTATCGGTAAATAACGCTACGGGGTCGTTTTGGCGAATGCCGCTAGAATAAAGTTTACCGGCGAAGAGTTGAACAGTTGAATTGAGCTCGCTGAAGGTAAAATCCGCGTGTTCCAGTATCAACGCAATTTTGTTTGGATCGAGTTTTGCACGTTTGACTAACCAGTTTTCCAAAATATGACCTCTTTTCAATCAAAAATTTGATACGATTAATACATTATGATTTATTGTAAAACACATATATAAGAATTTTTTACTAATTATCGAAAAAAATTGAGGTACAAAATGAGTTTATTAAAGGATTTAGGAATCGAAGTACTTGAACAAGGGAGACATAAAGTTGTCTTGCAGATGGATTTGACGGAAGAACATTTAAATATGGAAGAGAAGAAAGCCGGCAGTATCAACGCAATGCTTTCCGAAACAGCCGCCAGTATCGGTGCCAATTTGAATGTTGACCAGAAGAGTTCAGCTGCCATCATGGGCGTTAATGTCCACAATTTGAATAGCTTTAAACTGGGAACGCTCATTGTTGAAGCCATCTCAGTTCGTAGCGGTGAAAATGTGCAGACATGGCAAGCGACAACTCACTTTGAACAGAGCGCTATTCCCAATGGTTTGAGTACCGTAATGCTAAAAAAAATCCAGATCTAATTGCGATAGATTCTGGAGTTTATGATTTCAAAGAAAGCTAAAATAATTAAGCTTAAACCGAATAATTGATATATGAAAATAATAGTTTTAGAAGGGTTCAGGATAAACACGATACCGGCCAGCATCAACAATGCTGAGTAGAAATAATCAAGGTATGGCGTTACCGGAGCCTTTTTTGTCATCTCATGTGAATCACGGTATTGGTTGATACCGTTGACTAGCAGGATGATTCCTAAAACTGGTGGAACAAGTGGGACAAGCAATTTTGCGAATAATAAAACTGCTAAAGCCAAGAATAATGCGCCAATCCCTAATCCAACAGCAATATTATTTTCCCCCGTGGTTCGTCGAATACTTAAACCGTCAAAAATGGACAACACGCCATAAATGGCAATGTAACTGGAAACAATGTAGATGATGATATCGAAACTCTTGATTGGCGCAACGACAATTAAAATGCCAGCAACCAACAAGAAGATGAAACGTAACCAACGATAAAGTTGGAACTGTCTAACCATTTTTAAATCCCCTCTGATATATGTGTTGATCCGCCTCCGGTTGACAGTGATTTTTCGCCTGCTGTGAGGACCGGTTCGAGCCAAAGTACGGTCTCGAACCTCGCTTTTGAGCCGAAAATCACGTCTCAAAAGTCGTCCGTGGAGTAAGGACTAAAGTCCCAACTCCACCTTCACTGTTGGTGAAAATCACTGTCAACCTCCGGCTAAGTTTTTTTAATGTTATGAATACATGGTATAAAAATTAAATTGGATAATCTAATGGTTGTAGATAACTAAAGTATCGGTGTACATAATATTCAGTTATCAATCAACCAATTTAATTGAAGAAACAAGCGGAAGGGGTGAGAACGTTTGCCAGCTGTGGGTGTGGCGTTATGGCTTTAGCCATTACACCACCGGGCGAGTTTGGAGACTTGCTGATTTTGCAAGGCTTCAAACCGAGGCCTGAGACCGCACTGTGGCTCAGACCGTTCCGCATAGCAGGCAAATGTTCTCATCCCTGTAGCGTCCCATAGATATATGATACCAGAAATGATTAAAAAGAGAATCAGTGGATAGCACTTATTTCACAATCTCAATTGTTTAGCCATTAACACCATGTCAAGCCAGTCCAAAGCAAATTTCTTTTATTGTGAAATCTTTGTGGTACGTTATATGTAAATGTGATGTTAGGAGACGAGATTATGGCTGTTCGTGCATCTGATGAAATGATTGATGTTTTAACAAAGTGGGGCGTAGATAATATTTACGGTTTGCCCGGAGATTCAGTCGATACTACGATTGACGCTTTATACCGAGTTCAAGATAAAATCACCTTTACTCACGTATTACATGAAGAAATTGCCGCTTTATCTGCTGCTGCTCATGCTAAATTAACTGGAAAGTTGGGCGTTTGTTTATCAATCGGAGGTCCCGGCGCAATCCACTTGTTGAACGGACTTTACGATGCCAAGATGGATCACGTGCCAGTTCTGGCTATTGTGGGGCAGGTTCAATCTAAATTGCTCAACACAGATTTCTTCCAAGAAGTTGATACTCATGTGCTATTTGACGATGTTGCTGTCTATAACAAAATTATTATGGATCCCCAATCATTGCCAAGAATTATAGATGAAGCAATCAGGACTGCCATTTCGAAAAAAGGTGTGGCTGTTTTGACGATTCCAGATGACATTCCAGACCATATGATTAAGGATAATTTCAAGCCTAATGTTGACAACTTTCACATGGAAAATTACAAGGTTGATGATGTGCAGATTAAGAAAGCCTTAGAAATGATTGAAAGTCATGCTAATCCAATCGTTTTAGCTGGAGTTGGTATTAAAGATGCCAAAAAGGAAATGAAGGAATTTATTGAGAAATATAAATTGCCTATTATTTTGACAATGCCTGCCAAAGGATTAGTTGACGATGACCATCCTTATAATTTGGGACAATTGGGCAAACTAGGAACTAAGCCCGCGTTTGAAATGATGCAAAAGGCCGATTTAGTAATTATGGTCGGCACAGATTATCCATATACGGCTTACCTAAATAAGAAAGTAGATGCGATTCAAATTGACGTCAACGCTGATCGATTAGGCAAACGTCGTCACGTAAACATTGCGATTCAAGCCGATGCTAAAGAAGCTTTGATACGCTTGAATGAGTTAGGAACTGAAGTACCGCAGCGTCCCTATTTGGATGAAGCAGTTGGTAAAATTGGTCAGTGGCACAAGTGGATGCAAGACGTTTATTCCAAGAAACACCAAGGAGTTTTGCCATCATTGATGTTCCACAATATTAGTAAGAGCGCACCTAGCGATACAATTTGGTCAATCGATGTTGGGACTTCAACAGCATTCGGTGCCAGATTTTTAACAGCTAAATCCAGTCAAAAGTATACAATCTCAGCCTGGCTAGGAACTATGGGCTGTGCGTTGCCCGGAGCTATTGCCGCTAAGAAAGACTTTCCAGACCGTCCCGTATATGCAATTGCCGGAGATGGTGCTACTGCAATGGTTATGCAAGACTTCGCAACAGCAGTCAGATATAATTTGCCAATGCTCTATGTTGTTTTGAATAACAAATTGTTGGCATTTATTGAATACGAACAACAGTCAGCTGGTCAACAAAATTACGGAATCAGTTTGCCCGAAATTGATTTTGCCAAATTTGCGGAAGCCTGTGGAGGAATTGGTGAACGTATCACAACCGACCAAGAGTTTTCCGAAGCAATCGCAAAGTATCGTCACCCTGAAAAGCCCGTATTGTTAGATGTAGCCGTAACCGATGAAGCTCCATTGCCAGGAAAAATCATGATGGATGAAGCACAAGGTTATGCAAAATTTAGCTTTGACCACATCCTTGATAAAGGTTCAATGCCAAAATTACCACCGATGAAAGAAATATTACGTTCATTTTTATAATTAAATAGATAATTAGAGTAAATAAAGAGTCGCAATCCAATATGGAATTGCGACTCTTTTTGGTTGGTCTAAACATTATTTTTATATGATTAAATCAATTTTATATGCAACTTGATAGAAAAAACTAGTCGGAAGGAATAAGAATATTCACCAGCTGTGGGTGTGGCGTTACGGCTTTAGCCGTTACACCACCGGGCGAGTTTGGAGACTTACCGAACTTTGGTAAGGCTTCAAACCGAGATTCGAGACCGTACTGTGGCTCGAATCGGTCCGCACAGCAGGTGAATATTTTCTCAGTCCTGCAGACGGAAGTTACAAGGGACTGAATTCCTTTATAACATACTCGCTAGGAAGTGTCTTATCACTATCCAAATATCTCTGATATCGAGTCTTCTGGACAATCTCGTTATAAGCATCCTGAAGTTGTTCCATAGTATATTTTTCCGTCAATAAATCGACAGGTGTTTTGTAAAAATTCGACATGTATTCTAACAATTTTTTATCGTCATTGATCATTGTTAAATACCTCCGCCAACATGGTAGTTCCTGAGTTAATTATTAGCAACTGTTCATAAATTAAAAAATCTTTAATTTTTCTTTAACTTAAATAGGCTGATGTAACGCCTTATAATACGCTTTCACCTTGATTGTGTAGGATTTAACTATAATAAAAATCTTGCAACTAAATTAAAAAACCATTAAAATATCAATATTTCAACAATAAAAAATTAGGGGGTGTCTTTATGACAACGCAAAATGTAGATCATGATCACGAGGTGGACCACCGCTTGATTCAAAACGAAAATAAGTACTACGCTCAAGCATCTCGTATCAACTACTATGATTTAGTCATAGAATCAGCTCACGATGCAACTTTGGTCGATGCTGATGGAAACGAGTATATCGACTTGTTGGCAAGCGCGTCTGCTATCAACGTTGGTCATACTAATGAAAAAGTCGTTAAAGCAATTCAAGCGCAGGCTGAAAAGCTGATTCATTACACACCTGCCTATTTTCATCACCGTCCCGGACAGGAATTAGCTGAACGTTTGGCAAAATCAGTTCCCGGCAGCGAAAAGAAAGTTGTTTTCTCAAATTCTGGCTCTGAAGCAAATGATGCAATTGTTAAATTTGCTCGAGCATACACTGGTCGCCAATATATCGTGTCCTACATGGATGCGTATCATGGCTCAACCTTTGGCTCTATGGCTTTGTCAGGTGTCAGTTTGAACATGACTCGCAAGATGGGCCCATTGATGCCCGGAGTCGTGCACGTGCCATATCCAGACTTGTATCGCCGTTATCCTAATGAAACTGAGCATGATGTAGCGTTACGTTACTTCGATGCATTCAAGGAACCGTTTGAAAGTTTTCTACCTCCTGATGAAGTTGCCTGCGTTTTGATTGAACCGATTCAAGGGGATGGGGGCATTCGTAAAGCTCCTGAAGAATATATGAAATTAGTTTATGACTACTGTCACGAACACGGAATCCTCTTTGCGGTCGATGAAATTAATCAAGGTATGGGACGTACCGGCAAAATGTGGAGTTACCAACAGTTTGATGGCATCGAACCCGACTTGATGTCAGTTGGAAAATCCCTTGCTTCTGGAATGCCTTTATCTGCTACAATTGGTAGAAAAGAAATTATGGAAAGCCTTGATTCACCTGCACACGTCTTTACAACGGCCGGTAATCCAGTCTGTTGCGCCGCTTCCTTAGCTACCTTGGATGTCTTGGAAGAAGAAGATTTGCTTGAAAAGTCAACAGAAGGTGGCTTTCATGCTGAAAAGAGATTTAAAGATATGCAAAAGCATTACCCAGAAATTGGGGATGTGAGAATGTATGGACTCGATGGAGGAATCGAATTAGTGAAAGATCGTGACTCCAAAGAACCAAATCCCGACTTTGCTAACAAAGTGATTTATTATGCATTTCAACATGGTGTTGTTATGATTACATTAAAGGGTAATATTCTTAGATTTCAACCGCCACTAGTCATCAGCCGTGAAGAATTGGACAGAGCATTGGACGTTTTGGACGACGCTTTTGCCGCAGCAGAAAATAATCAAGTAATTATTCCGAATAACGAAAAAATAGGTTGGTAAATAAGGGAGAGATTTTTTTATGAGTGATTTTTTTAAACGTTTGACCTTAAAAGAAGATCCGAGTATATACGAGGATAAAGATTCACATTTAGTTCGAGTTTTAACAGTTAAGGATTTCTTGGCATTAGGAGTTGGGACAATTGTTTCAACGTCAATCTTTACATTGCCCGGAGTGGTTGCCGCTGAGCATACTGGTCCGTCCGTGGTGTTCTCATTCATCGTTGCCGCAATTGTTGCCGGTTTAGTAGCTTTTGCCTATGCGGAAATGGCTGCTGCAATGCCATTCGCTGGTTCGGCGTATTCTTGGATCAACGTAATGTTTGGTGAATTCTTCGGTTGGGTCGCAGGTTGGGCCTTGCTGGCAGAGTATTTCATCGCCCTAGCGTTCGTTGGTTCTGGGTTGTCCGCCAATTTCAGGGGACTGTTGGAGCCGTTGGGAGTCCATTTCCCGAATGCCATTGCTAATACTTTTGGTAACAATGGTGGAGTTGTCGATTTGGTGGCCGTAGTCGTAATTGCGGCGGTAGCGTGGCTAATTTCTCATGGTGCCGGTGGTGCTGCTAAAGTTGAAAATATTCTAGTTGTGCTAAAAGTTTTGGCCGTTTTAACGTTTATCGTCGTTGGTTTGACTGCCATTCACGTGGAAAATTATTTCCCATTTATTCCTAAGTATCGTGTTAATCCAGATGGAACTGCCTTTGGTGGTTGGCAAGGAATTTACGCTGGTGTATCAATGATTTTCCTATCATATATCGGATTTGATTCAATCGCCGCTAATTCCGCTGAAGCTAAAGACCCCGGGAAGACAATGCCTCGTGGTATCTTAGGTTCACTATTGATTGCCGTTGTCTTGTTCGTTGCTGTTGCGTTAGTGCTTGTCGGAATGTTCAAATATTCTTCATACGCTAACAACGCTGAACCTGTTGGTTGGGCTTTGAGACATGCAGGACATCCAATTGTTGCTAGTATTATTCAGGCAATTGCTGTTATCGGGATGTTTACCGCATTAATCGGGATGATGTTGGCTGGCTCAAGACTAGTTTACTCATTCGGACGCGACGGAATGTTGCCAAGTTGGTTAGGTAAGTTGAACAAAAATAACCTTCCTAATCATGCGTTACTAGTACTTTCTATCGTTGGTATCTTGATTGGAGCTTTCTGTCCATTCGCATTCTTGGCTCAATTGATTTCAGCCGGAACATTGATTGCGTTCATGTTCGTTTCCTTGGGAATTTATCCATTGAGAAAACGTGAGGGTAAAGATATCAATATGCCTGATTTCAAAGTTCCATTATATCCAGTTCTACCCGCACTTGGTTTTATCGGTTCACTGATTATTTTCTGGGGACTTGATATTCAAGCAAAGACATACGCTGGTATCTGGTTTGCCATTGGCTTAGTTGTTTACTTTGCTTATGGCATGCATCATTCTACATTGGGCAAGAAAGCCGATGCTGAAAAAAATAGTAAAAAATAAAGCAGACTCTTCGGAGGCTGCTTTTTTGGTGGCTTTTGCCGCCTTCGGGTGTGAGTGATTCCGCCGCTGTGAGACCGGTGCGAGCCGAAGTGCGGTCTCGCGCCTCGATTTTGAACTTCGAGAAGTTCGCTCGAATTTCAAAATACGTCTGTGGAGTAAGAACGGCAAAAACGGCCGTCCTAACTCCACTGTCACTGCAGGCTCCATCACTCACACCTGAAGGCTAAGTTGTTTGTTATAACTGAATTGTTTTTATTGACTTGAGTTGGTTATGTATAGATACTTTAAGTTAAAAATAGGTGCTGGAGGGATATTATGGCTAATACGAAAATTTTTCAGATGGCTTTTAGTAAAATTTATTCACTTTATATTCAGAAGATTGAACGTAAGAATCAGCCTAAGGAGAATTTGGATAGGGTCATTTACTGGCTGACAGGTTACGATGAAAATAGTTTACAAGAACAAATTTCCGCTGATGTGACTATGGAAGAATTTTTTGAACAAGCGCCATTTTTGAATGAAAATGCGCACCTGGTTACGGGAACTATTTGTGGTGTTAGAGTGGAAGATATTTCTGATCCGTTGATGCAGAAAATCCGTTATTTGGATAAATTAGTTGATGAAGTTGCTAAGGGTAAGTCGATGGATAAGATATTGCGTAAGTAATTTGGAGGACAAAAAAAGAGCCGAGAGTGCACTCCGGGCTCCATGGATCTGACTAGCTTTCAGCTGTACCTAGGCTAGCTGACGATCGAATCGTCATTTCATGGTTCAAATACTACTATGTGGTCTCTAGATAGTCAATTAGTTTACCTAGAATCTTGAAAAGATATTTAGTTTTGGGTCGCATCCATGCTATTCCTCACATCTATGAAACTTAACTTTGCTTTAATGATATCCTTTCAATCATCGGATAATGCTAGTGGAATTATATTAACAGAAAGCAAATTAGTCGGAAGGGATGGAAATATTCACCAGCTGTGGGTGTGGCGTTACGGCTTTAGCCATTACACCACCGGGCGAGTTTGGAGACTTACCGTACTTTGGTAAGGCTTCAAACCGAGATTCGAGACCGTACTGTGGCTCGAATCGGTCCGCATAGCAGGTGAATATTTTCCATCCCTGGAGACGGCAACCTAAAAAGCCAACCATATCTGGACGTATATGGTTGGCCTTCGGCGTTCTTCTATGTTGTAAGGAGATTCACACTCTGACTAGTGTGAGAACTTAGTATATCATGAGTATGTCAAGAAATGTACTCAAAATCCAATTGAATTTGTTGTACAAAATGTATAAAAAGTATTATTTATTTATAAAACCCAATGATATTAAGTCTTATCAGTGAAAAGATGATGCCAATTAATAAAATAGTAAAAAATTATAGACTTTTTATGTGTCACTTTTTCAGAATAGAACTATAATGGTCTTGTAACAAAGGAGGTTGTTGAATTATGGCAGAAGTAGATCCATCAAAGATGGCTGATGCAGCCATTGCAAAAGAACCAGAAGTATTGAACCTAAAGATGAGTGAGGCTTTCGACTGGAGCGATGATGATACAGTTGTTCGTGACGCAATCTGGGATTATTTCATGGAGAACAACAATCACGATACAGTTAAGACTGAAGAAGCTGAAAAACCATTCCTCGATATGAAGGATGCAGATGTACGCGACTTCATCGAAAAGAACCTTAAAAAATAAATCTTTAATTTTCCTTTAGACTTCAAGATGTGATGTCTAAAGGATTTTTTTATGCAATTTTTTTAATAAATTCAATATATAACATGATATAAAAATGAAAAGAAGACAGAGCTTCCAAAACTGGAAATTCTGTCTTTTATTTTGACTTAGAATTGTTGTAAACCATCGTAACCACGTCATCCACAGCGTTAAATATGAAGTCAGTTACACGTTTCTTGAATTCTTTGCTGGCGATGAAATTGGTGGATTGATGAACGATAAAGTCTACGACAACTTTTGGAGCCTTTATTTCAGCAATTTTCTTCATCATCTCATCCTCCTACGCAATGTTTTGAACATTTTTCTAAGAAAGCGGTTGGATGTTTGCCGAGCCAAGTGATCATAAGCTAGGTAGTGCAATTGCCGTTTCGAAAGTTTGGGATTTTGCGCCAACTGTAATTCGAGAAAGGCATACAGTTCTTTAGGCTTTAAATCGGTGTTTCTGGTAAATTCAGCCATCCGTTTGTCGACAGCCTGTTCAATTTCCTCATGAATAATACCGTAGGATAGACCGCCGGGTAAAATTTTGTTGTGTTCGTGCAATTCGTGTTCAACGTGCAACTTCAAATTAAGTTTGGTTTCATCATTAAAATCATCGATTTTTTGAGTAACGTCAGATAATTTTTTGTCCTCAGTCAAATTTATCACCCCTCGCAACTATTACTATAATTATAGTCTGAACAAAATTGGATGACAAAAAAAGTCTCCCAGATTAGGAGACTTTTGAGTTAATAGACACGTTCGTGTTGTGCTGGTTAAATATGCCGTCTCCAGAGCTGGGAAATATTCTCAAGCTGTGCGGAACGGCCCGAGCCAAAAGGCGGTCTCGGCCCTCGGTTTGAAGCCTTGACATAGTTCGTCAAGTCTCCAAACTCGTCCGGTGGTATAAGTACGGGAAGTTCTTCCCGTACTTATACCACTACCACGGCACACAAATATTTCCCAGCTCTTCCGACTAATTAATTGTTATTATTTGGTCCGTTGTTATAGAGTTCAGAGTACTTTTAACATGCTCATATTCTCCGACCTTTATCAGTTTACTAATTACAGGAGAAATGGAATTAGTATCTGATTTGAATGCAGGCTCTATTTTTGAACGATAATTAAATTTATACTTCTCCCAAAGTCCAGCATCAACTGGACCATATTTAAAGGCAACAAAATTGTTTTCAAATAATGGTCGTTTATACTCAGCTAAGAAGTCGGAGTATACAAAGTAGACTAATTTCATAAGTGGTGGGGCAGTTAATGAAAAACGCTCGGTTATATATTCGGCAATATCTGTGGAAGTTATTTCGTCTTTGTATTCAGCAATGAAGTTTTCAATATTGTTCAGAATGAGGATATCTTTAAAGAAAGGATCGGAGTCAATAACTGACTGCCATGATGCCCCTTCAGTATCAATAAGATGAGTCGAATAGGAAGTTATATTATTGTTTTTTAACGTATCGCTAATGTTCGTAATCTTAGTTAATAGACTTCTATCTGTACTTAGGGATGTTTCTTTATAGGCAATTCTAGAACCTTTTTTATAACTATCGGCAATTACTATAAAATGTTTGTACATACGACTTCACCTCTTTATCGGTATTTTAACATCTATTAATTAGCCTAAATACTAAAAAGGCCTCCCACAAATTGGGAGGCCTTCTTCTATATTAGGGAGGGAGATTGTATTAGTTTGTTTATATATGTTTCTCATATCTTTTAGTAACGCAATATTCTTGTTTACCAGTTTCTATAATAAATGGTAAATGTGAAGAAATTGTGAAAAATAGAAATATCCCTAATTATTGTGTAACAGATGTCGCAAATTCTGGTTCGCTTGTGACATTTTGATTAGCTTGATTTAATTGCATGTTTGAACTCTGTGTCCATTCGTTGGTTGAAACTTGGTAGAAAGTATAGCCATATTTATTTTGAACCTGTTGACCAACTTTCCACTGAGTACCTTCTTGCAACTGACGACCAGAGAATGAATCCATTGAAGTGTCATAGACATCCGCCGGACCATTCACCACTGTACCAACGACTGGTTGAGCTTGTTCAGTTTGTTGTGCTGCAGCTTGAGCTTCAGTCTGTGGTGTCGCAATATTCAGATTACTTGCGGCCACATATTCATCAGTCGCAATTTGGATATAACTTGTGCCATTGATCGTAACGGTTTGACCGATATTCCATGAAGAACCGGCTGGTAACATTATGCCACTGACTGCTTGGCCTTGGCTGTTGACGACTGCCGTTGCCCATTTAGTTGTTCCAGTTTGACCCGTATTAGCAACAGCAGTTTCATATGAACTAGTTTGTACCTGTGATTGTGCTTGCGTTTGAGCAGCTTGATTTTGACTACTAATATTCAAATTTTTGGCAGAAATCCATTCGTTTGTAGCAACTTGATAGTATGTTACGCCGTTGATTTGTTTAGTGCTGCCAAGTTTCCAAGCACTGTTGTTTGGAAGAAAAGTGCTGGTGATAGTTTGACCCTGATCATCGACCATGACCCCGCTACCAGTGACAGTACCGACTAAACCACCGATTTCCGCTGTATCTGCCGCACTTACGCTTTGAGGTGACAAATTAGACAGGACGGTTGGAGCGATTAACAAAGCTAATGCCGAGCCGATTAAAACTTTATTCTTTTTCATCAATATACCTCCTCGTTTTAATTTGCGGTTCATAGTAAACCTATAATGCAATCGGTAAATCCGCAATAGCTTTAAGAAACAGTTAAAGGAAATGTTATCAAATCTTTAAAAATAGATTTTGATTTTTTGAGGAGTGCCGCCTTCGGGTGTGAGTGATTCCACCGCTGTGAGACCGGTTCGAGCCAAGGTCTCGCACCTCGATTTTGAGCTTTGCATAGTGCGCAAATCTCAAAATACGTCTGTGGAGTAAGAACGGAAAATCGCCGTCCTAACTCCACTGTCACTGCAGGCTCCATCACTCACACCCGAAGGCTAAGTTAATTGGATGTGCTGTGGATTACATTGATTCAGTATTACGGTTAAACGAATCGGAAAATAATAACAATAAATTGAAAGCATTTACTAGGATAGTTTTATCCATCACGTTTTTTCAAACTAATAAAACTAGGAAAAATGAGATATATTTATGTATTACATATGTACAGCATGATAATATACAAACGTAGAATGGAGGGTGACAGTTAATGATTAATTCGGAGTCACTAAATCAAAAAGTTAAGATGTTCAAAAATGGAAATTCATATGCTTTTAGGATGTCGAAAAAGGATTGCGAGTTTATGAAGGTTGACGAAGGTACTAAATTTGAAAAAACTGTATCGCCTGATGGGAAAGAGATAACATTCAAAAAAGTAGAGAGTGCTACTCCGAATATTCTTGAAATAGCCAACAATATTTATGATGAACATGAATATCTTATGAAGCGACTAGAGAATTTATGATATTTCTGGACTAACTTTCTTAAAAGCTAAATAAAGAATACAAAGGGAAGCCGCTTAATGTGACCTCCATTTTTTGAAGTTGCTAGTTGTCTTTTGATTTATATTACCGAAGACAGTTAACTCGTAGTACTAAATAGTTCCAATATTAAGGAGCAAAGTATTATTTTTATGTTTTGCTTTTTTTAGCCTTTAAATCACAAAACTAAAACCAATAAAAAAACTCCAACCCAATGAGTCGGAGGAGCTGAGCGAGAAGTATTCACCAGCAGTGACAGTGTTGTTAGGGCGTCAGCCATTACAACACAGGACGAATTTTGAGACGTGGTTTCCGGCTCAAAATCGAGGCTCGAGACCGCACTATGGCTCGAGCCGGTCCCACAGCAGGCGAAATACTTCTCGCTCAGCTCCGGAGACGGACCCTAGTTAAAAAAGCTGGAAAAGTCTGAAGAATACCCCTTAATTTTAAACTTATGGTAAGTCTTCAAATCACGGTCAGCTAATTTTACGATAATGGAATTGGTGATTGTATGTTGCTTGGAACGTATCGTGGGTTTAACTTTATAGATCAGACCATATTCAGAAGGTTTCTTCATTTTGTAGACATTAATAGAAACGTTTTGATAGTTTTGCCAGTCAAAAGGTCCATCTTTTTTGTCGATTGCTAAACGAGCCATTTTGATAAATTGCTTTTTCTGATATTTGTTCAATTTGTGCGTCTGCTTGCTCTCCAAGGTTATCTGGCTGCCCGAAGAATAGCAGTAGGGTGCAGAATGATAATTGCGATATAGTTGAGGAATTCCAAAAGCCCCCATTAATATTAAAATGCAGGCGATCCAGATGGCTCGGGTCGTGTGCTTTTTTACTTTTTCCTCAGTCATAAATTTCTCCTATGCGTATTAAATATAACGTATACCATTATACTAATTTTTTTGAAACATTAAAAATCTGCTTTTATTTCAATGTATTGAATTGCAACATTTAAAAATCGATTGCAACATTACAATGTTGCAATCGAAAAAATAATGTTACAATCTTTGGAATTTCGGAATATGTCCCTGGAATAATCTCCAAAGGCCCCAGATTACTGATGGAACTCAGTAACCTGGGGCTTTTCTAATGTTAATTTTTTATAGATAAAAAATGGGCTAATTACGTAATTACTATATATACAGGCATATGGTTGGATGTTTTAAAACCGAAAGATAGTCTTCAAACATATTTTATGGTTAAAAGGCGTTTTATCTGGTACCATACTACTTGAATACATCAAAATGATGTATCGAATACGTTTTAAGACGAGGTAAAGAAATGGAAAATAAGTTGCGCTTCCTATCACTTGATATTGAAGGGTATCCATTATTTGAGAATAAACTGAATTTTTCTTTGCTAACCGATAGTAGAGTTTCAAAAGGCCACACTGAATCTCTAACTAACCTCTTTGGAAATAACTATACGAATAATGTGACAACCATAGTAGGTAAGAATGCCACTGGTAAAACAGCAATTTTGAAATTAACCATTGGTATACTGTCATTGCTACTTAACAATAGGTCGATTGAAGAGACTAAATTAAATGAAATATTATTTGATGATTCAGCAGTGACATTTAACATTTATTTGTATGGGACTGATAAATTTTTATACAAAGATGTGATTACGATTGCTAAAAATGAAAATTCAGAATCCAATAATCTTGAGATAAGAACAGAAAAAATTTATCGAAAGAGAGCTTTAGTTAATGAGAGTAAGAAAAAATCACTAGATTTTTCTAAGGCAAAATTGATTATGGATCGTAATAATCTCAGTCCAGAGGTTGCGGCAGTATTGGCTCCAGATGATTCAATATTTAGAACAATAATAAAAATTAATGATTACAATATTCCTAGCGTGGTTGATAATACAATTTTTACAAATACGAATTTGTTCGTTTCTAATCTAGGATATGTTCCAAGTGAGATTTTGCGATATTTGGATCCAAGTATTGAATACCTTAAGATTGAGCGAGTAGATGAAAATAACAATAGACAGACTTTTTATAGATTAAAATTCAAAAATAAAGATGAAGAAATCACTGATAGAAATTTTGCCACGATTGAGTATTATTTATCTTCTGGTACGGCCAAAGGTATTTCACTTTATACGCAGATATTGAATACTTTAAAAAATGGTGGAATTATTTTCGTTGATGAAATTGAGAATCATTTCAATCATGCCATAGCTAGAACTTTTATAAATTATTTTAAAGACCCATCAATAAATATAAATCATGCAAAATTAGTTTTCACAACGCATTATTCTGAATTCTTGGATGATTTGGACAGAAATGATCAAATATATATAACAAGAAGACTAGATAAAATTTCATTGACTAGATATTCCAGCACCAATATGAGAAACGATGTTTTACGGTCAGATATTTTCATGTCCGACAGTATACCTGGAACGGCACCAGAATATGATGCCTATCTTGCTTTAAAGAAAGCAACCTCTAAATTCGTCACAGATATGAGTTAATCAAGAATATAAATAAGAAGAATATCAAGCCCTTGAAAGTGAAGCGGTCTGATATTCTTCTTTATTTATAGAACAAATTTAATGGTGTGAATTGATTTGATTAATACCTGTACGCCCACTGAACATTGTCTTTACAATCAGTTGTAACATTATTTTTTTCTATTGTAACATTGCAATGAAACAATACGATATAAAATGTTACAATAGAAAAAAACAAATATGACAAAAGGGTAATTAATATGATAAATAACATTTCTGATCAATTGGATTATTTCAGAAGAGAGAGTGGAATATCGGTAGAAATAAAGAAGCAACTTGAGATACCAATGTCTAATTTAGACAAAAGGGTATCGGTAGTTTATCGTGCCTCCATTCTTAGTAGAGAGATCAATCTTGTAGATTATCAGGCCAGAAATGTTAAAAGAGCAGTGTCCATAATTCAAAGAATAAGGGAGAATAATGAATTTGATTCTGTCATAATGGTTACTCAATTGGGCAAGGACGATAGAAAATTCTTAATCGAGAAGGGTATTCCTTTTATTACTCTAGAAGGAGAAATATTTCTGCCATTTCTTGGAACAAAGCTTTTCCCAAATAAAATCAAAATGTTTAATGACAATAAAACTCTATCGCCAGTTGGTCAGAGACTATATATGTTCATTTTGATGATGATGCTTATGGCAGAAAAAAACCGAGCAGTATTTGTAGAAATAGGCGCTAAAAATATTTTAGTTAATGACCTGGGACAGTTGGTTATTAAAGGTGGACAAGAATTTTATAGTCGTGTTGGTAAAAATATTGGTATCAAAAATAGAATCAGTTTTTCCAGAGCAACCAATGATTTGATTTCTCATGGACTACTCAAGGCATCAGGTGAGACGGTTGACCGAATATATACGTATCCACTGGAAAGCCGGGCATACTTTGAAGCTGGTCTTGAATATCTAGTTTCACCTGTGCATGAAAAAGAATTGAAGTTTGATTCTGCTGTTAACAGGGGTATCGTTGAAACTTTAGATTACTCAAAACTACTGAAGAGCGGCTTCACAGGATTGAGTCAGGTAACTATGATTTCCGATAATCAGAGAAAAACGTTCGTTACGGATAAAAACATGTTTAATACATTGTCAAATACTGTAATTAGAGAAGCTAGTGAATCAATGGGCGAGCCATTTAATACTGATTTGAAATTTTTAATTCAGGTCCAAAAGTATGATTTGAATTTTTTTAACGTACTTTATAGACAGACGGATAAAGAATACCCTGGGGATGTAGTTGATCCTTTGGACTTGTATTTAATGATGTCAAAAGAAAATTATGACGAACGTGTAGATTCTGAATTGGAAGACATGCTAGACAATATCTGGAGGGACAATTGATGCCATTTGAAAACTTCTTTCACTTTTTTAAATCATATAGTGACTGCTATACGATTATTGGTGGAAACGCAGCATCTATCTTACTGAATAAAGAGGGACAGGATTTTAGAGCAACACACGATTATGATATGGTGGTTATCTTCGAAAATGCCACCGCAGGATTTTCGGAACGTTTTATGCAGTTTGTTGAGAAATATGGTTACTCTATGGATGGTTTTGGAAAGAATAAAGATAAAAGTTACTATAGGTTTGTCACCAAGAATGAATCTGTTCCAAGTCAAATAGAACTTTTTTGCAGAAAGCCTTTCTTATATGACCTAATTGAACCAGATGTTCATAAAACTCCATTGCACTTTGAGAATGGTCCCAGTTTGTCAGCAATTGTTTTAGATGATGATTATTATCAAATTCTCAAAAAAGGGGTTGAACGAATACAGGTTGGTTCTGAGGGTGCACCTGTTTTAAGCCCAGCATACTTAATTTTATTTAAGGCTAAGGCACACTTGGATATAAGAAAACGCATTTTGGATGGTCAGCAGGTGCAAAGAAGTGATAAGACAAAGCATTTTAACGATGTTTGTCGCTTAACAGAACTGTTACCGGATAATAATTACGATTTGAGTTTAGTTCCAGAGAGAGTTCAATCGGATTTGAAGAAATTTATCAAACTAGTTGAGGATACTGATAAAAGAGAATTCAAATTAAAATTTCGGCATATGAATGCAGCTGAAAGACCCAATCAAATAGTTGTCATTACAGACTTAAACAATTTATTACCAAACTAAAAAGCATCCAGTCAATTTCGACTGGATGCTTTTCTACTATATATTTAACAAATCAAAACCTAGTTACGAATCTGAGCGTCAGAAGGTTGAATAGTATCACGACCATCAGCACGAGCATTCTTGATAGCACGGATAATATCGTTGTCACTCCAAGCACCAACTGTCTTAACACCTTGGTCAGTCAATTGTTGACGGGCGTTAGCAATATCAGCGTCAGTAATTTCTTTACCTTGGCCTTTTCTCGATTCAATATCGAAATCACCCTTAGCGGCAGGATTATTGCTTTGGTCATCATCTGTTGCGTCTTTATTGTCGGCTGAATCATCACCGTTGTTATCAGTATTAGTTTCATCAGTAGCGGTCACGGTAGCGGCTGGTAATGTGTCTAACAATTCCTTAGCTTGAGCATAAAGGTCAGAGTAATACTTGCCTTTAACATTCTTAGACTTAGCTACTTGTTCTAACAATGAACGAGCTTGGTCATTATCACCAGACTTGATCATTGCCTTAGCGTTTTTAATATCTAGTTTAAAGTTATTGCGTGTTACTTCAATTTTATCAACTTGCTTGAGCATTGTTTTTGCCTTAGCAGTCATCTTCTTATTGCCATTATCTTGATCTTTAGCAATTGTTAAAGCTTTTTTAGCGGCAGAAAATTGACGTTTGTTCATCAATTTCTTAGCTTTTACCAAATTAGTAGCTTGTTTTTCAGAAGCTGTGGCTTTGTCAGTCTTCTTAGCTTTGACGGCGGACTCGAAGTGGTCAGCAGCACGTGAATAGTTCTGGTCGCTGACGGCATCGTTACCCTTAGTCATTTCTGTCTTGTAAGCATCACTGTTGTCAGTGCTTTTGCTTGATGATGAAGAATTACTGCAGCCGGCTATAATTAGTGCCAAACCTGTTGTTGCGAGTAATAAAGCTTTTTTCATTTTTGAATTCCTCCATTGAATACTGGTTGGATTATAACATGACAAGGGGGTTGTTGAAAAATTCCGCCTCCGATTGTCAGATGATGGAGTTCCGCTATGGGACCGACTTGAGCCAAAGTGCGGTCTCAAGTCTCGATTTTGAGCCTTGCAAAACCGGCAAGTCTCAAAAGTCGTCCCTGTGGAGTAAGAACGAGAAATGCACTCGTCCTAACTCCACTACCACAGCAGACTCCATCACTGACAATCAGAGGCTGGGATATTTCGTTGGTTTTAAAATAACTCTGGATTCTGGAATTTTCACTTTTAGATGATTGGATTACTTCTATAGTAGATTTACACAATTTTGGATGAAGTATTGTTCGAATATTTAAAGATACAGTTCTATGAGTTAATTCTGGAATTAATTCTGATATTCATTAGTTATAGGAAGAATCTAGTTCAGAATATCAATTTTTCAGACTAAATTATCCATATAACTGGAGTGGATCAGAACATCAGATATCTAAAAACAAACTAGCCAACGGGTGCGAGGGAGTCAACCAGCAGTGGGAGTGGAGTAAGGACTTTAGTCCATACTCCACTACGAATTTTGAGATTCGAGCGAACTTCTCGAAGCTCAAAATCGAGGCGCGAGACCTTGGCTCGCACCGGTCCACAGCAGGTTAGACTCCCTCGCACCCGTTGGCGGCAGAAAAAAGTTAAATTAGTATTTCCGTTTTAAAGACTCTCAATCGTTACTATCTATGTAAGTTACTTAACGGCCGTTAGTTCTTACAAATAATAATAAAGAGGTCAGACAAATGAGCTGGAAGAAAACTGCTATCACAATCACCATGGGAAATGACAAGTATCCAAAGGGAATCAAAGTGATCCGCTTCAACAACATCGTGGAAGAACCCACTAAGGAACAGCTTCAACAATTCGCTGAAGGTTTGGTTTTGTTATCAGACGGGGATTCTTATCTTGGTTCAGAAATCGTTAAATACACACAACAAAGTGCAAAATAGAGGAGAATAACTGATGAAAAAATTACAATTGCGTTTTAAGACTGCTGAAGGTCACAAGAAGAACTTGGTATTGAACTATGTTAAGGCTGATCTAACGCCCGAGGAAGTTAAAGCGGGGATGGCAAAGATTAGTGCCAGTAAACTTTTTGAACAAAATACTGTCCAACTTTTTCAAGAAGTACTTGGTGCCAGCTATATTGAACGCATTGAAACCAAAGCTCTTTAGAATTATGCAGTATCTAGATAAAATTATTAAAATATTTAAGGGATAAACCTTGAGCCTACGACTTATTTCGACTAGAATAAGAGTAGGCTCTTTTGGATAAGCAATAAGTTGTAAGGAATGCGTTGGAATAACGGCTGTAATAGATTTGTGATTTTAAGGTTGACTTTGGTCAAAAAAGAGCAAATATATTGTGGTTATCTGTATGATTATTACAGAACTGTGATTTTTAATACAGAAGTGTTACAAAAATGTAGACTTTGCAATTTAGAGTTGATTCATAAGCCAGAGTTTCATATAATGGTTGTCAGTGGGATAGCCCCACGACAATTTAAAATAATAAATTCTTGTAGTCCAGGGGAGGATTAACATTGAAAAAATCTATTAAATACGCAGGAATCGCTGCTGCAACACTTCTAGCTGTTGCCCCAGTTGCTGCTCCTGTTGTTTCACAAGCCGCCGGTACAGATACAACTGTAAATACACCAGCAAGTGAATTTACAAATGCTAAGAACAAATTTGCCGGTCAATTTACTGACAAAGATGCTGTCTCAGCTAACGTTTATGCTAAATTAAAACTTGGTCAAAATGCTGCTGTTAAGACATCAGAATTTAACAACGCTAATGCTGCTGTTATCGGTAGTCCATTAAGTAACAATGATGGTAAAAACTATCTTGGAACATTAGATCGTAAGAATGTTACTGCTTATATGACTGCTACTGATGCAAAGGGTAACGTATATGATGGTACAACAAATCATACTTCTGCTAATTTGAATGCTGCTATTAATGCTGATGATTCAATGTTGCCTGTAACATTTACTGTTTATGCTAAAGATACTGACATTAATGGTAACGGTACAACATTTAAGCAAGTTGCACAATTTAAGTTAAACAAATCTGACGAGGGTACAGAACTTAAGACAATTAATGCTAAGTTTACAACACCTATCTCAGTTGCTAAAAACTCAAAGACTGCTCTTACACAATTAGTTTCATCAACTAATGTTGCATTGACAGATCAAGATGGTGAAGCTGTTTCAACAACAGGTACAACTATCGGTAAAGGCTTCTACAGAACATATAAGGCTGCTATGGATGCTGCTGCATCAACAGATGTACATGCTGATGGTACTCTTGGTACAGATATTACAGGTGGCGAATTTAAGACTGCTGGTACATACTATCAATTAGTTAACTTTACTGCTGGTAGTGATACAAAGCTTGCTAAATTCATTACTAACTATGAAGGTGATCCTTCATCATATACTGTTCTTGTAAATGGTAAAAAAGCTTCAGCTGGTTACGACTTTACAACAAGTCGTGCTACAATTTCATTTGTACGTGCAATCAATGTTTCTGATTCAGAAGCTGAATGGACAACTACAGATACTAAAGGTGTTGTTACAACAAAGGCTGACCACGCTTATTACACATTGAAGGATGACGAAGGCAATGCCGTTACAAACCGTGCTCTTGCAAAGAACACTGCTTGGAAGACAAATGCTGTACGTGTTGACCAAAATGGTAACAAACAATATCGTGTTGGTGGTAGCGAATGGATTGACGCTAACGATGTAACATTCTCAGACAAAGCTACTGATAACAATAATGGCGAAGGTGCATACACTGACGTTAAAGCTTTGAATGGTAAAGTTGTTACTGCTGGCCCTTCAGGCTTCGTTTACCCATTGTTTGATGACAATGGCAAACAAGTAACAAACCGTGCCGTTGCTGGTGATACTGCATGGTACACAGACAAGTCAGCTGTTAACGCAGAAGGCACAACTGTATATCACGTTGCTACTGGTGAATGGTTACAAGGTAACAATGTTACTTACTCAGCATACTAGAAATTAGTTGCTTAATAAGTTCCAAAAAAAGAGACTCACTGTGGTGAGGCTCTTTTTTTTATGATTTTATGCCTTTAGGCCCTGTTGAGTGCGCATAAGCGTGCGAAACAAAAAACCACCCGCTATGCGGGTGGGCATTAATTCGTTATACGAAAACGCCCCCATAAGTTTTAAAATGTAGGTGTCGAAGCCAAACATTTTAAAAACAAAGGAGACGTCTATCATGGCGAATAAGCTCAATAGTCTTGCACATACCAAATGGATGTGTAAGTACCATATCGTATTCATTCCAAAGTATAGGAGAAAAATAATATATAATCAATATCGACGTGATTTACAAGACTATATAAAATTGCTTTGTAAATATAAAGGTGTTGAAATAATTGAGGGTCATATGATGCCTGATCATGTGCATTTGTTGTTAAGTATTCCACCTAAAATAAGTGTTGCCAGTTTTATGGGATATCTAAAAGGAAAAAGTGCATTGATGATGTTTGATAAGCATGCAAATTTGAAATATAAATTTGGAAACAGACATTTTTGGGCAGAAGGGTATTACGTAACGACTGTAGGAATGAATGAAGCAACTATACAAAAATACATTCGTGATCAGGAAAAGAAAGATATGGTCACGGATAAATTGATATCTCATGAATATGAGGACCCTTTTAAGGGTCCACGTAAGTAGTACGAATACCGCTTAAAGCGGAAGCAACAGTGGTAAGAGCAATTTGGCTTTGATACACAAAAGCCAGCGTCTTGAGGCGCTGGCTAGTGATGGAGGCTTATAGCCTCAGAGAAAACCACCCGTTTTACGGGTGGTTTTTATTCTTTGTCAAATCGTGTTGATGAATGATTTTGAGCAGATGGTACCCCTTAATTGAGTTGCTTTATTGCATAAAACAGTCCCATTCCTTAAATGTAGTTAGGATTTATAGGCCCAATAGATATTGTGTTTAAGCTTACCAATAGTGCTATTGGAGTAAGAAAATAGACAATTATTGCTTACATATTTTAAGCTCTTACGCAATGTACTGATTGACGTATCCGCAGCGGTATTATTCTTCTTATAGTTACGAATATTCTCTAAGTAACTAAGGATTATGGCTTTTAATTGACGATTCCATTAATTGGTATGTTTCATATGTTTGCTTTATATTAGTAATTGATTGGTACCAAGATTGTCATATTTTTCATTATTTATATTATTGTATTTTTCCTTATTGAATAATAAATTATTAAGTGCTACGGTATGTGTGAAATATAGGAGGGCAAAGATATGAAAAAGAAAGTTTTAGTATCATTTTTAGCATCAATTGTTGCTATATTTGCTGTGATATTCCTAGGGAGTACTGAGCAAACTGCAAATGCTGCCTTGAATAATACAATAATGATTAATAAATCAAGTGGTGCAACAGTTTATGCTTCTCCAAGTTCATCTGATCCTGCTGGTAGAACCTTATCTAATGGTTCATCATGGGCTTATAATTCTATTCAAATTGGCGATGGCGGTAATACATATGTAATGGTTGCCCCTAATCAATGGGTTAATACGAATGATACGTATAAGCTCGGGGATGAAAATGGAAATATATATGTTAATAAGTTGACGTATGTTTATAGTTCACCTACTAGTGGATTAACTACTCAAATATTACCTACAAATAGCACGTGGG